>WFTK01000001.1 GCA_015485505.1 Patescibacteria group bacterium
AGCAACAACCTACCAAGCTTTATACCCTTCTACGGGCAAGAGCAAGAGAGCACCCCAGACCCATATGACCTATATGCACAGAGTCAAGACACGCCAGACTGGGTAGACAACTCCTTTAATGACACTCCTCAGCCAAAATCTTGGTGGCAAAAATTCATCAGCATCTTCGGCTTTTAACCTCAACAGCGAGGCCTTGCCTCGCTGTTGTTACCCCCTCTGAGCAATAATCTCGTCGGCCACATTCTTAGGTACTACGGCGTAATTGCTAAACTCCATTGTAGCGTTAGCCCTACCCTCTGTCATAGAGCGGAGCTGCGTAGTGTAGCCAAACATCTCGCTTAGAGGCACCTTGGCTGTGATAACCTTAGCATTACCCCTGTCATCCATACTCTCTACCATACCGCGCTTAGAGTTGAGGTTACCTGTTACATCTCCCATAAACTGCTCTGGCGTTGTAACCTCCACCTTCATTATAGGCTCTAGGATTGCCGGGTTGGCCTGCCTCGCAGCCTCTTGCAGAGCCTGACTCGCAGCTATCTTAAAGGCCACCTCTGAGGAGTCCACATCATGGAAGGATCCGTCATAAAGATCTACAGAGATGTCCTCCATAGGGTATCCTGCCAGCACACCCCGGCTCATAGCCTCTTTAAGCCCTTTCTTAATGGCGCCCATATACTCACTTGGGATAACTCCACCCTTGATGTTATTAATAAACTCAAAATGATCCTCACGCTCAATATTGTTTGCTTGCTTCTTAACCTTCTCTCCCTCTACTTGCTCTGGCTCTGGCTGCAACGGCGCAATGCGGATCTTTACGTGTCCATACTGTCCGCGACCACCTGTCTGCTTAATGTACTTATTCTCTACGTCAGCCGTGCCTTGTATAGTCTCGCGATAGGCTACCTGTGGGCGCCCAAGCTCGGCATCTACGCCAAACTCACGCTTCATCCTGTCTACCAAGATGTCTAGGTGTAACTCTCCCATACCTGAGATAACCGTCTCATTAGTCTCATCATCAGTATGTACCTTAAATGTCGGATCCTCGTCTGAGAGCTTGCTCAACGCCATGCCCATCTTCTCTTGGTCGGCCTTTGTCTTAGGCTCTACTCTCGCTGAGATAACCGGCTCAGGGAAGGTCATCTCCTCTAGTACTATCGGTGCGTCTGCTGGGCAGAGAGTATGACTCATCTTAAGGTCTTTAGCTCCTACTACGGCGGCTATCTCTCCTGTATATACCTCCGTAATCTCATCACGCTTGTCGGCCATAAGACGCACTATACGTCCTATACGCTCCTTCTTGCCTGTGCCTGTGTTTAAGTATGTCTCTCCGCTCTTGAGTACTCCTGAGTACACACGGATAAATGTAAGTTGCCCCACAAATGGGTCTGTCTGTAGCTTGAAAGCAAGTGCGCTAAGAGGTGCCTCATCACTAGGCTCACGCTCTACCTCCTCACCGGTGTCTGGGTTAATACCCTTCACCGGTGGTAGGTCTGTAGGAGCGGGCAGATAATCTACCACAGCGTCTAGTACTAGTTGTACTCCCTTGTTCTTAAACGCACTACCACACATAACAGGGAAGACCTCTGTAGCAATAACAGCCTTGCGCAACTGTGCTACAAGCGTCTCATATGGGATCTCCTCTCCACCAAGATACTTATCCATAAGCTCCTCATCGCTCTCTACTATGCGCTCTATAAGCTCTCCTCTATACTTCTCTGCGTCTGCCTTATACTGCTCAGGTATCTCACTCTCTACAACATCCTTACCCATCTCACCCTCAAAGGTGTAAGCCTTCATCTTCAATAAGTCTATTGCTCCTACGTGGTCCTCCTCGTGACCCATTGGTATCTGTAAGCGCACAGCTTTATTACTTAGCTTAGTCTGTATACTTGCGTACGCTGTCTCAAAGTCGGCTCCGAGCTTGTCCATCTTATTAAGGAAGCAGATGCGAGGAACGCCAGCCTCATCGGCATAACGCCAGTTTGTCTCTGTCTGTGGCTCTACGCCAGCAGCAGCGTCAAACACCACAACGGCACCATCAAGCACATACATAGAGCGCTTAACCTCAGCAGTGAAGTCGATGTGCCCCGGAGTGTCAATGATGTTGAAGTTTATAGATGCCTCCTTGTCTCCCTTAGCATAAGTGGGTATATAATCACAACTTATGGCAGCAGCGGTGATGGTAATACCACGCTCGCGCTCTTGCTCCATCCAGTCTGTCACTGCCTCTCCGTCATGTACCTCACCTATCTTGTGACTCTCGCCTGTGTAGTACAGTATACGCTCACTTGTCGTCGTCTTACCCGCATCTACGTGCGCCACGATACCGAAGTTACGCATTTTCTCTATTGGATGTTTCCTTGCCATAATAATATATTGTTATATGTTAATTGTTTAATAATTTTATCTAAAAAATAAATGTCAATGCCGCCAACTATACACCAAAGCTACCTAAGGCGCAATATAAAAAACAAAACAAAGGCGGGGTCGCTTGCGCATCCCCGCCCCTCTCCTTACTCGCTGTCCTCCTCCGGATGGAGGATTTTGCGAGTCTCCTCTGCCCCGGGCCATGTGAGAATGGCCCAGAGGGCAAAAAGCCCAAATGATATGGAAAACCACCAGAAAATGATGCTCCAAACATAGTGCCAAAACATAATATCACCTCCTTCCCGAGCCAGGCTGGCTCATATGCATCCACCTCTCAAGTTACTCTCTCTCCCCACTTATGTCAAGTAAGGCAAATAAAAACACTCCGAGTATGTACGGAGTGTAGTGTTGATTGTATTTAAGAAAATAGTGTCCTACCAAGCAAAGTGAGCAAAGGCTTTGTTGGCCTCAGCCATCTTGTGTGTGTTCTCTTTCTTTGTCACTGCCTCGCCTTCACCCTTACTTGCTGCAAGTAGCTCATCTGCTAGGCGCTTGCTCATGTTACTGCCTTTCTTACTCTTGGCTGCGGCGATTATCCATCGCAGTGCCAGTGATAAGCGACGCTCTTTACGCACCTCTACGGGCACCTGATAGTTAGCACCACCGACACGGCGTGAGCGCACCTCCATGCTTGGGCCTACATTTTGTATTGCTGTCTCAAATATCTCTACAGGATCTGTCTTACCATCCTCACCTTTAAGTATCTCAAATGCGTCGTATACTACCTTGCGTGCCACATTCTTCTTGCCGTCTAGCATTATGTAGTTGATAAGCTTAGCAACATTAATATTGCCATATACTCCGTCTGGAGTTAATTGCTTCTTGTTTTTTAATGGTCGTCTCATATTGTTTTTAGATTACTCCCGCGCTCAGCGCGGTATTTTATTCACCTTAATAATTTATTAATACCCAACTCTTTCAAAAATTGAGAAAACTGTTTTATAAAGTCGGGGCAGTGGGCGGCTAGGGATAGAGACTTTAGAAAATAGTTTTCTTAATTTTTGATACTAATTAACTTACTTTTACTTAGGACGACGTGCTCCATACTTAGAGCGGCCTTGCTTGCGACCCTCAACACCTTCAGCGTCAAGCTTACCACGTACCACTGTATAGTTAACACCAATATCCTTAACCCTGCCACCACGCACAAGTACCACTGAGTGCTCTTGCAAGTTGTGCCCCTCTCCTGGGATGTAGGCAGTTATCTCCATACCGTTAGTAAGGCGCACACGGGCAATCTTACGGATAGCTGAGTTAGGCTTACGTGGCGTCTTAGTTGTCACCTTAGTACACACTCCACGCTTAAAGGGGGCTGCGTATGAGGTTGGCCTGTTTTGCAAGCTGTTGAAGCCACGACGAAGTGCCACGGTGTTACTACCCTTGCGGGCCTTACTCCTCTTCTTCTTTACTAATTGACTTATTGTTGCCATATGTGCGCGCAAATATACTATATATTATACTAATTGCAACTGTTGCTTTAAGAATTTGTCTTTAACATATTTGTACAAGCCTCAACACTGGCGAAGTATCCCTGAGCATTATAGCCAAAATTATTTACATACTCATGGTAATTATCTTGCCTTGCAAAGCGCGTAAAGTAATAAAACAACCCAAAGTTGTCGCCACCTGAGGCAATACTCTCAAGGTATTCCTTATCAAACGATATATTAAACCAATGTAATGCCTGCCCCAGAGTCTTAGCTCCTGCATTATACGCCGTTATGAGGCACGGTAAGTAGAAGTACCTTAACCAGTCCTCTTCTGTACTAAACATTCCTCTTAGAGTCTCATATGTCTCATTCATTGGTACTATTTTCTTAGCCCCATTTTCTTCTACCTCCATATTCTTCATCCAATAGTCTAAGTGCCCATAATTATCTACGAGATATGACCCAACACCAGCAACCTCCGCCCTAAAGCCAGTTAAGTTAGTTGGCAGATAAGCATCTTGTGTATTAGGCATAAATTGTAATATACCACCGGCACCACTGCTTGAAGTCGCCGGAACAAAGCGACTCTCATGTGATGCTATGCCTATTAAGTACTCTCTTAACAGCTCTTTAGCCAGCTCTGGCATTTTAAATTCTTTGTTTGCGTCATCAAACTCCACCTCCTCATACAAATATTGCATAAATGGTCTATCCTGTGGATCTCCCTCCACCGGCCTTGCCGGGTTATTACCAAAGTATCTTATAAGATCTTTAAGTGTTGCAATACCACCCTCCTCACCGCGCACAGCTCGCAGTATCAACTCTCTTAGCTCCGGTTCACCCTCTTTATTAATAAACTTCTCAAATGCTTTGGTTATATTCAGTGCTCTGGTCTTTATGTCTTTTATTCCTAACTCTTCTCTCCAGTGGGTAAGCCACGCTCCGGCTATGCCTCCCTCTAGTATCCCATCTTTATTGCGCTTACCTACTGAGATCCTCTTAGGTCCGTTAGGAGTATCTATTATCACATCCTCCAATTTTACAGGGCCAGCTACATACTCTTGAGTATCTTCATTAATAAATACCATTTCATCAAAACGCATGGACTCATAAAAAATGCGTTTACCCTCTAACTGTCTCTCAAACATCTCTTGCATTGCACTGTAGAGCTCAATACTCTCTGTAGTGGCACTCTCCTGGTCTTGAGACACCTCACCGTCCCAACCTTGCCTACGCTCTTTTGACTTAAGATAAGAGGCTCCTAACACACCTGCTGCAGCTGTAACAGTCAAAACATTAGAGGCACCAGCTATAAACTCACGGCGATTTAACTTACCTGGCTTGCCCTCAACACCGTCTGCTGAGGCAGGCTCTCCATTATATCCATCAATACTAGCCATTAGCATCTAATATACCATATAATTAAGATGCTATTTGTTAAGTTAGCTTAGATAGCAGGATAACCTCCCTCAATCTTCCACTCGCCGCCCCTACATACATATGATGCATCTGCTATACAGCTGCGACTACCATCACTATTACTGATACAGTTGGTACTCTGACCCTCTGTAAAAACTATATCATCCACTACGCATGTATTAGAAACAACGCTTGGTGATACAAACACTGTAATACTACTTGTAGTAGTACGGCCAAAACTATCGCTAACTGTAATAGTAATTGTATATCTACCCGCACTCCTATATGAATGTTGGAATGTTGTATTTTGAGTTGTTACTCTAGGAGTAGCTGATGTTAAACTATTAAACCAATATACAGGTTCATCTCCCCAAGAGATACTATATGTTAGTACATCATTATCTCTGTCATATGCACTTACTCTCCAAGTGCCTACCTCATTAACCTGCAGCTGTGTTGGCCCAGAGATACTCTTAATAACCGGAGGTACATTAGTAACAACAGGAGGAGTACTCTGACATACCCCCTCATATAGATAAATAGCATTAGCCTTGTCTAACTCACATTTATTAGTGTATGTAACCCTTAGCGCGTCATATTGCCCACAGACCGGCCGATACTCTGCCGTACAATAAACTGGCTCTGGGGCAGGAGTAACAGTTGGAGTAGTGGGTAATAACGCTACTTGTGCTATAAGTTGCTGCAAGATCTGCATAAGTAGGTTCACCTGCGCCTGCAAGTCTGCAATAGAGGCAGCTGAGATGGGTTGTGCTATAAGCATAGCACCTGCGACCAATGAGAATATAGATTTCTTCATAATATAAATATTACTTATTAATGCTCACATGCTAACACGCAAATAAACAATCTGCACTATATACTATCACTAAGTGAGTATATCGGCGCTATCATAGCCAAAGCAAAGAATCCGACTCCGGCACCGATAAATAGCATAAGGAACGGCTCTATTATAGTACTCATGTCTTTAGTCTTTTGGTCTACCTCCTCCTCGTAGAACTTGGCAACCTCTTCAAGCATATTTCCCACCTTACCCGTCTCCTCTCCCACTGCGAGCATCTCAGAGACAAGCGGTGGATAGAGATCCTCCCTCTTGCTAAAGCTGGCACTCATAGGCTCACCCTGCTCTACCACCTCGGCGGCGGCGAGTACCACTTCTCTATGATATGTATTTTGTACAACCTTAGCTGTAATGCCAAGAGCTGTAACTATGTCTACTCCAGAGTTGGTGAGCGAGGCAAGCGTACGAGCAAATCGCGCCGAGTTAAGTTCTTTGACAATGGTGCCAATGGCCGGTATATGTAGCAGTATAAAGTCAAATACCCTCTTGCCCAAGCGAGTATGCAATAGATAATAAAATCCACCGAAGAAGGCAAACATTATAAGCAGGCTGAGGAAGGTATTAGCCACTAAGAAGTCACTAATCTTGATAATCACTCGCGTAGTAGCCGGCAAATCTACCCCCACCTCCTCAAAGGTCTTTTTAAGAGTTGGCACTACATACGTCATCATCATATAACCTATCAGTAGCATTGCAAACATCACTATAGCAGGGTATATCATTGCGCCCTTAATCCTCTTTTTAAGCTTATAGCTTTTGTCCATCTGCTTGGCTATAGAGTTGAGTGCCTCTGCTAAATTACCACCCTCCTCACCTGCCTGCACCATAGCGGTAAAGAGCTTGGGGAAGGTACGTGGATACATAGCGAAGGCCGAGCTTAAAGAGTCACCACGGCGCACCTTAGAGGCTACTTGCTGTAGTATCATGTGTAGCTTTGGGTTCTTCGTCTGCTTATTAGCCACCGTTAAGGCTCTTGTTATAGAGAGTCCGGCACCGAGCATGGCACCGAGATTGCGGGCCAGTAGTATCTTGTCTGTCATCTTGATGGTAGAGAACTTGGCATTAAGCGCCTTGAGTGTCCCAAGTGAGAGCCCGCTAGCACGCTCTACAGAGAGTATCTCTCCACCCTCACCGCGCACACGCGCATACACAGCAAAGCGGTCTACTGCGTCTACCACTCCAGTATACTCCTGCCCATCACGCACGGCAGTATACTTAAACTTATGTAACACCTTACCACTCTTATCTCGCTCCATATGTACTCAAGTATACCCCAAGCGCAGCGCCGACACGCTAGCTTATACACTTAAACCTGAGC
>WFTK01000002.1 GCA_015485505.1 Patescibacteria group bacterium
AAGCACAAACCGTAGCTATGCATCACACGACTGGCCTGACACCCTATTCCATGGCATCTTAGCCAATATTATACTCATCCCGCATATGCCCGATATACCAGCAAAGAGTAACCCTGCCCCAACAAATGCAGAGAGTAAGTACCAATAGGGACTAAACACATATCCTAATATGACCCCAAGCAGGATAAGAGACCCAGCAACTATCATAACCTGACGTATTATAGGTATAACCTTACGGCCATTACCTACTATAGGCTTACCCATGCGCTCCCACGCACCTAGCCCACCCTCTACATTAACTACATTGATGCCGTGCTGAGCGAGTACCTTACAAGCCTGCTCACTGCGTACCCCTGTGCCACAGCTTACATAGACAGTACCGACACCTTTTAGGTGCTCTATAACCTCCTCTATAGAGCCAAGCGGGGCATTCTCTGCCTCTTTAATATGCCCACTAGCAAACTCGGCCGGAGTGCGCACATCTATAAGAGCCTCATCGTGGTCATCATCATGTAATAATTTATCCAACTCCTCTGGTGATACACTCTTCATTAACTACAATTATACCATACAAATATATCTCTGCTATAATCAATCCACTATGAGAGCTAAATTTGCCAAAGTACAACAATTTATACACAAGTACATCCGTTATGTCACTCCGGCGGCACTCTTCGGTGGATTTGCACTAGACAACATAATACTACAGCGCATAGACTCCACCTTCACCTTCATCATCTTGTCATATTACTTTAGCCTTGTCTCGCTTGGTATAATCTTGCTACATGTCACCCACAACAGTCATGCACGCAAGCTTGTGCAACTCTTGCGCTCTGGCCTCAACATACTCATCCCCTTCTCCTTTGGTGCGCTCTTTAGCGGGTTCTTTATCTTTTACTCTCAGAGTGCCGGTTCTGTGCTCTCGTGGGTCTTCCTCCTCATCTTCTTGCTCTTTATGGTCAGCACCGAGTATTATAAAGAGCATTATAACAACACCTTGGTGCAAGTTACTCTTTGGTACTTTACTCTACTCTCCTTCCTCATACTCTATACTCCTATAGCATTTAAGCAGATTGGCGCGGGGGTGTTTATACTCGCTGGAGTCTTCTCTCTCATCATTGCATGGGGCTTCTTACTCTTACTCTCCAAGGTAGAGCCAGGGCAATATTACTCTTATGCACCTCAGGCCGTGCGCAATATTATAATGGTGTTTATTACTATTAATGTACTCTACTTCGCCAACATCATACCGCCAATACCGTTGGCACTTAAGGATGCTGGCGCATACTATAACGTTACCCGGCAAGATGCCGGCTATGCACTAACCACCCAAGAGTACCCTTGGTACTCACCTAAGCATTACTTGCCCACCACTCTCTACCTAGCTGAGGGCGAGGGCGTGTCTGTCTTCTCCTCTATATTTGCGCCTAGCAGGCTCTCTCCGCAGATCTTCCACCAATGGCAATATAAAGATGAGCAAGGCAAATGGCAAACGGCCTCTACCATAGAGTTCTCCATCACAGGTGGGCGCGACAATGGCTTCAGAGGCTACACTACTAAAGAGTATGTCTGGCCAGGCAAGTGGCGCGTGCGCATCATCACCAAGCGCGAGCAAGTCATAGGAGTCACCAACTTCACCATCAAACCAAGACAAGCTGACCAACAACTAAACCTAACTACTGTATTAAGTCGCTAGGGGACCCCTAGCGACTTCGATGCTGCCAGACTAGGATTCGAACCTAGATAGCGGGTACCAGAAACCCGAGTCCTACCATTAGACGATCTGGCAGTACTTCGCTCATTAAGAGCTATGAACTGCACAGCAGTGAAGCTGCCTGCAATTTATACCATTTTTTAAATATTTTTCCACTGCCTTAGTGCGATACTATATAACTTGGTGGTTCTGCCACCAAGTTTGTTATGTAAGAAAGTGCGATCTCAGCCGTCTACAATGGTATACTCTACAGCATGACAGTAGAAGATGCCTTTAACAAAGCATATGACGATTATGCCGATGCTCTCTTTAGGCATTGTATGTTTAGGTTGTCTCACCGCGAGCGTGCCTTAGAGTTAGTACAAGACACATTTATGAAAGCCTGGGACACAGCACAAAAAGGAGAGGGGGTTAAGAATTGGCGCGCCCTACTCTACCGCTACCTCAACAATCTGATAGTAGATGAATACAGGAAGAAGAAGCAGAGCTCACTAGAGCACCTGCTGGAACAAGACGGCGTGAGTGAAGATAGCTTTGACGAGCTTAATGCCGGCTCGCTTAGTGCAGAAATAGACAGACTAGACACCGAGCTCAGTGCCATAGCCTTGCACAATGCACTCGGGCAATTAAAAGACAATTATAAGAAGGTGCTTATATTGCGATACATAGACGGCTTGAGAGTTAAAGAGATAGCACATATATTACAAGAGTCACAAAATGTTGTCTCTGTGAGGATAAACCGAGCATTACAAAGTTTAAAGAAGATATTGCAAGAGAGTGGACATGCTCAAATACAATTAACATAATTATTATGAAGAACCTAAAGACACAACTAAAACAACTACAGAGCTCTCACACTATGAGTAAGAGCGAGAAGGATCTTTTACGTAGCTCTCTAGATGAGTATATAGCTCTTAACCCTATTAAAGTTAAAACGGCTAAGGGTATACATAACAAATGGCACTTACCTATATACACCTTTAATCGCAAGGCAATTGCTCTAACTCTAAGTATAGTAATTGTATTAACCTCTAGCGGTGCCACATATGCCTCTGCCGATGCACTGCCTGGAGATAAACTATATAAAGTTAAAGAGATAACAGAAGATATAGAGCAAACTATAACAATAACAGATGCCGGGCAAGCTAAGCTAGCAGAGAAGTTAATGAAGCGCCGAGAGATGGAGATGCAAAGGCTAGAAGCTATGGGTATGCTTGATGAGGAGCATATCAAAACCATAGAGAAGCGGATGGCAAAGCACCGCTTAAGGGCTAAGGCAATATTACAACGCATAGATACTCAAAACCCTAAGCAGGCAGAGGAATTAAAGAAATTATTAAAAGACAACACTACTAAATTACAACATGCTAAGATCAAGAGATTAAACCGTTATTTTGATACTGAAATAACGGATATAGAGATGGAGTATAAAAACCAAGAAAATCTATTACAAGAGCTGGATAATGCTATAAAAGAGATTAATACTGTAATCAACAACTATTAACAAAATGTAAGAAAGTTACCTGATAATCGTCTATAATAGTAGATACAAGCAATTAAGTACTATTAATTGTTATAAAGTATCAATTTATTAATTATTAATTTTAAAACATATTATGAAAAAGAAGACATTCCCAATTATAATGCTACTAGCAGTAGCAACAGTCGGAGTGGCAGGCGTAGCCTCAGCTGACTCCGGCGAGCATAGAGGTGGTGGATATGGAGAAAAACTCAAAGAGATCCGCCAAGAGCGTAATGACTGGCGTAAGGAAATGCGAGAGGAGCGCGGAGTATTCAGACAAGGTGCTGAAGAGACGCGTGCTGAGGCACGTAAGCTAATTGAAGAGCGTAAGGCGGAGGGTAGAGCGCAAAAGGCCACTTTTATCAAAACTACTAAAACTGAGGTAGAAGATTTTAAAAACCGTATAAAAGCAGCTGATACTGACGAGGAGCGCCAGGCTATAATAGAGGAGGCTAAAGCTCGCCGTGCAGAGCTTAGAGGAGAAATGGAGGATAAGCGAACTGAGTTCCGTAAAGAGAATAAGGAGCTACGTAAAGACTTCCGCTCTAAGGCTATGGACCGCCTTAAGACAAGACTAGAGCACGTTAACAAGCGCCTAGATGCTGCACACTCAAGATTTGTAAAGCTTGGAGAGAAGGTACAAGAGTATATAAACAAAATGCAAGAAGCAGGCGTTGACACAACTGAGGCTCAGATAGCGCTAGACAGAGCGTCTGATGCTAAAGATACAGCCAAAGTAAAAGTTGACGAGACTAAAGCAATAATAAAAGAGGCGTTAGCAAGTGACACACCTAAAGACTCATTAAAGAAGGTGCGAGAGTCTATTAAAGAGTCTGTGCGTGCTATAAGAGCAGCTAACAAAGCAATGAAGGAGGCTATTAAGGAGGCTCGCAAGCTTAGGCGTAGCACAGGAGGTTCAGTAGACACAACTCCGGCATCTGATGATGCAAATGACACTACAGAATCTCAGCAATAATTAGTATTTTCCTGAGACAAACTACTGTAGTAAAACACCCGTTTAACCAATGGGTGTTTTACTATGTCCTATATATATGGTACGCTACTGTGCATAATGAACTTCTATTATGATCAATGCAGACCAACCACAAATCACTCAGAGACCGCCTGTAATAGTAATTATGGGACATGTAGACCATGGTAAGTCTGCCCTACTTGATTATATACGCAAGAGTAATGTAGTTGCCGGTGAGGCCGGAGGTATAACCCAGCATATTAATGCCTATGAGATAGAGCATGAATTTGAGGGCAACACTAAGAAGATTACCTTTATAGACACACCGGGGCACGCAGCCTTCTCTGCTATGCGCGCCCGTGGTGCAAGTGTAGCCGACATAGCTGTGCTGGTAGTTAGCGCAGAGGACGGAGTAAAGACCCAAACACTTGAGGCCCTCAACTCTATCAAGAGTGCTGGTATACCATATATAGTAGCTATTAATAAAATAGACCTACCGGCAGCAGATGTACAACACACTAAGAACACTCTTGTAGAACATGAGGTATACATAGAAGGTATGGGTGGAGACATACCTTGGGTGGCTATCTCTGCTAAAACTGGTGAGGGTGTCCCGGAGCTCTTAGACACAATGCTACTAATCTCAGAGATGGAAGAACTAAAAGGAGATACATCTAAGCGGGCTACCGGAGTTGTTATAGAGAGTAACAGGAGTGCGGTAAGAGGCACTGCAGCAACGTTAATCATTAAAGACGGCACCCTATCCTCTGGGCAATATGTGGTTATAGGTGATGCCATGGCACCGGTTAGGATCATGGAGGACTTTAAGGGGCATAAGTTAGAGAGTGCAACCTTTTCCTCCCCTGTCTCACTGATAGGATTTGATAAAACTCCAGAGGTTGGAGCAACCTTTACTGTCTTTGATAATAAAAAAGACGCAATACTAGCACGCTCAGCCCACAAGACCTCTGCAGGCTCTAACACTCAAGAAATTGCCGATGATGGTAGGTATATAATGCCTGTGATATTAAAGGCCGATGTTGCCGGCTCTATAGAGGCCATCGAGCATGAGCTTAAGGCTCTAGACAATGACCTTGTCTCTATGCGCATATTAGAGACAGGGGTAGGCTCGGTGACCGAGGGTGATATTAAAGTAGCCATAGCTAAGCCTGGTGCAGTAGTACTTGGGTTTAACACTAATATAGATAGCACGGCTACAGAGGTTGCTAGGCAACACGGTGTAGTTGTAAAGCAATTTAATATAATATATGAGCTTGTGCAATGGCTAGAAGCTCACATTGCCGAGCATCGCCCCAAGGTAGAGGTAGAGAGGGTTGTTGGAGAGGCTAAAGTGCTTGCACACTTTAGTTCTAATAAGCAGGCAGGTGATACAATACACACTGTGGGTGGTCGCGTACTCAGCGGTCAGATGCGCAATGGCAATAAAGTTAAGGTGTACTCTCATAATAAGCAAGAGAAGGGTGACGGCGATATATTAACACTGCAGAGTGGTAAGGCTCCAGCCGAGAGCATAAATACAGATCAAGAATTCGGTACTCAAATAAAAACTGAGGTAGAGATACAAAAAGGCGATATTATAAAATGCATAGAATTAGTATTAGAGTAAAACTATGAAGGAAAATCAAGACAACAAAGGTGGACGCAGAGCACGAGTTGCTGAGAACTTATTACACCTTGCTGCCGAGTTCTTCCGCACTGAGAGCAATCGTCAATCACTTATCACCATCACTAAGGCCGACTTAGCTCCCAACTTCTCTGAGTCTACAATATACTTTACTGTGTTGCCTACAGAGTATGAAGAAGAGGCACTCAACTTTGCCAAGCGTAAGCGTCGCGAGTTTAAGTTATATGTAAAAAAGCACACGAGTATGCGCCGTATCCCCTTCTTTGACTTTGCTATAGATGAGGGGGAGAAGCACAGGCAAAAAATCGATGAGATAAGTAGAGGTGTTTAATATCGGTGCCGGGAGCGGGACTTGAACCCGCACGGCTTGCGCCCGGAGAGTTTAAGTCTCCTATGTCTACCAATTTCATCATCCCGGCAGATGATTAGGTATAATATACCATAATTTGGTACTAAAGTTTGCGTGCTACAACTTTAGTGAGGCCCGGACCGGAATCGAACCGGTGCATGGCGGGTTTGCAACCCGCAGCGTTACCACTTCGCCACCGAGCCATGGATCACCTAATTTTATATAATGACTCGGTGCATGGCGCAAGGTGACTATTTGCGCAATCCGCAACGAAGTTTTACCACTTCGCCACCGAGCCTATGGTGATGGATTATACCAGTTATAACTTTTAAATCAAAGACGCCTCCTCACCCTCTGTTGGCTGTGACTGCCCTTTTCCCGGATCTGATGACTCTAACTGTGCCTCGATGTTGTCATCATCAATAGCCTCCTCCTGTACATCCTCTTCTGGGAGTTGCTCGTTCTCTTCTGTATCTACCTCTTTTTGCACTTCTATATCTACACCATTCTCTTGAGAACCCTCTCCCACTATCACCTCTCTAGTAGCTACCGCCTCTTGCCCCTCGTAAGTTACTCTATACTCTATTGCATAAGTGGTATCTACTGTTGTGTCTAGCTCAATGTTCTCTACCTCTACTCCATCTACTAAGGTAGTGATGCTTAGGTCACCACCATCTGGGTTTGTTGCTGTTGCACCCAAATCACTATATGTTGCACCTAACTCTACTTGTGCCGGATTGTTGCCTAACACAGTTATCTCAAGAGTAAACTCCTTATCTGACACACTTTGAGAAGCAGGTGTCTCATCTTGGTTGGAGCTTATAGCATTTGCTACATTAGCAGATCGCTCTAGAGCGGCTATCCTTTGCTCTAGCTCTGCTATTTTTATATCCTTTTTACTCTTCCAATCAAATAACTCTTGTACCTTTGCAGACAACTCCTTAATAGCCTCAAAAGCATAGAGTTGCAAACCGGTGTAGTTAACTTGCTTGTAGCCCTTGTCATCCTCTACTACAAGCTCAGGGAAGAGGCCTTCAACATTCTGTGCTAGTGCTCCTATTTGGTTTGCCTCTGTACCATATGTATA
>WFTK01000003.1 GCA_015485505.1 Patescibacteria group bacterium
CTGAGCGACCCTGAGGATGAGTATGTGCGCATAGTGGCCAATCGCACTAATAACTCAGCAATAGATATGACGGGTTGGTCTATACACTCAATTGTATCTGATACACGTATCTATATACCTAAAGCGACACTTATGCTTAAGATGGTTAAGGGTGGCAATACTATACAAAAAGTTTCTCTCGCTCCAGGTGAATATGCAATACTCAAAACGGGACAGTCGCCGATACCTGAGTATGCGCAATCATTCCACACCAACAGATGCACGGGTTATCTTAATCAATTTATAGGCTTTAGTCCTAAGTTGCCACAACAGTGCCCTTTGCCAAGTAGCATATTACCTGCCACTGTAGAGAATGTGCGTACTTATGGTAGTGAATGTATAGAGTTCTTACAAGGTGCTAATAGGTGCACTACATACAACAATGCAATGCCTGCAGATTTGTTACCTGCGTGCCGTGACCTAATATCTAAAAAGCTTACCTATAACTCTTGCTTATCTGATGAGTTTGCAAAAGATGGATACGACATATTTAATAATGGTGGGTGGTATCTATATTTAGGTATGGACTCTGAGATATGGCGCAACAATTATGAGGCGTTGCAGCTACTAGATGCTGATGGTAAGGTGGTTGATGTACAGCGTTATTAGTGTACAATCTCTTGCATTGAAAACCAGTATATCCGCCCATAGCTCAGCTGGTAGAGCAACGGACTTTTAATCCGTGTGTCGCAGGTTCGAGCCCTGCTGGGCGGACTGAATGAACGAAGTAAATGAAGGACAACCAGAGAAAGCTCTGGGAGAGCTTTCGTCAGGGCTCGAAAAGGTTGCCAGCATTTTATAAGCTTGCGAAATAAAAGGCGGCAACCTGTACTGGTCATGTAATGACCGAGATCCCTGCTGGGCGGACAACATATATAATTTATTTAACCTCACAAGTAGCCTCTGCCACAACCTTGTCAGACTGTGCGCAGATTATCTTATACATACCACTAGGTGCATTAATAGCCTCTATGGCCCCAACATTAGCTCCATGAGTATTAAACCTGTTACCCTTAGGGGCATACCCCTTGGCTGCAGTCGTAACGCTCGGGCACGCCCACTTAAGTTTAATCCCCCTACCTGTAGGCTCACACTGTAGCGTTGCCTTACTAAAGCCATCATTCTTTATAACTTTACCCTGTTGTGAGTCGCCTCTATATTTATCAAGCCAATTTGACTCACCCCTTGAAGATGACGGTTGCGGAGCCCTATAAGAATTATTAGATTTCTGGCTGTATTGTGTATATGCAGACTGTCTTATCGGAGACACTGGTACTTGTTGCTGTACCTGCTTACCTCTATATGAGCCCCACCACTGTTGAGCTAAATTCTGTACCTGGTCTGTAACTCTGGTTGCAGCAGTACTTTGTGACGGTATGTCTGACGGTACTCCTGCTGCACCCCCGAGAGACATTCTGCCCTCCGTTAAGACAGCTACTCTAGCCACCATAGCCTTCCAGAGGGTGTTATTTATCGGCGAGACACCATTCTTTACAGGATTAAAACAACTAGGCAATTTACTATACGCATAATCACGTGTCTCTTTAGGCAATCTACTCTTAGGCAAGCCAACTCTACCGGGGCCACCATTGTATGCTATAGCTGCTACCGTCCTACCATTTATTGGCCCATATCTAGGCACATACTTCATTAGATGATCGTTAAATATAAGAGCTCCCGCCTCTATAGAAAACCGTGTGTCTCTATAGAGTAAATCAGGTCTATTATCTAGATAAAAGCCACCTTTCTTGGTGCGTGCATAATCAGCAAGTGTAGCAGGCATAACTTGAGTAATGCCACGAGCTCCTGCTCCAGATGTTATGTTTTGCCTTGTGCCTATCTGTCCCCCACTCTCCATACACATAATCGCTAATACATCTGCATGAGTTATTTGGGCATTAGGCACCCTAGCATGTATATTGTTAACTACAGCATGTATCTCATCACCTAATCTCTCCCCTAGAGCCTGCTGAGATTGAATACCGGCCGCCGCTATATTGTTTATTGCTGAGCGCATGACACCCTGAAGAGGCTGTGGCATTTGAATAAACAATAAACTCAACGCCAATGTCAGTGATGATGCTAACACTATGTTCTTCATACCTACTTCTGTAAAACATTAACTGTACTTATGTATACAGACTCCTCCCCTATTGTGTTAACACAATTTAACTTAAATTCAGTAGTGTCGTTAGCTATACCCTTTAGACTACCATTACTGTTAAGTTTAGATCTTAACTGTGAGTCCTGTGTGCTAAGAGTACATGTATTGCCACATTGCACACCCCAGCTCAGATTAACCTTTTTGCCAGCCCAAGACTCTTTACATTCTTGCTCTGTCATATCTGGAGTACAGGCCTCTCTATATACCTGATCTGGGTCTACAAATATACCCGTATCAGCAATCTCTGTAGTACACTCACCAACGGCAGCATCATTGATAACTTCATTAGAAGCAACTGATAGAGACTTTAGGGCTGCCGCTGTTACAGCACTATTATTAATAGGCATAGATGTATTAGTATCACACCAAAAACATAGTGCCTCTTTGACCCACTTACCAATACGAGTAAATACTCCGGGGGTTTCTCCACCACTAGTCTCTATAGAGTTACCATCTATATACCCCCCACCGAGACCTAAACCACCCGTGGTAGGACTCTGGGGCCTACTCCAGACACCGTATATCTCTTGATCTGTTAATCCGTTAGTATCCCTCCTTATGTCTTTTGTATTTATATTATAGTCTCCACCACTATTATATAAGTTCCTATCTGTATAGTCGTACCAATCATCTTTATTTATACTATTAACATTTTGAGGGTTCTGTCGCCTGTTAGTATTATTGTTAATATTCACCTCAGAATACACATCACCACCAGTGATAACACCCGGCACATTTGTTGAGCCATCAGTAGGCGTGTCACTATCATTATCAGATGTTATTGAGTCTAAGTATGAGCTAGTATCATCATCATATAAAGGTCCGGTATCTTGTAGAGAGTCACTATTATCAGACCAAATATCTACCCCATAGTCGTCAGTGACACCTGTTGACACATCAGAGGTACTCTCATCATCAGTTGGATTATCAGGACCAACATACACACGCACTGGTGCACACTTAGCCTCACCTTTGCTATTTTTAAGCGTTACTGTGTACGTAGTACTCTCACTTGGTGATACTTGTACACTTGTACCCCTAACAATACCTACTGAAGGCATCACTGTAGTAACCTCTGCCAAGCCCCCACTAGACACCCAAGATATTGTAGCGCTCTCTCCCGGCCTTAGTGGTAAGTTCGGACTCTTGCTTATAGATGTACACCTGGGCCTCTCTCGACCATCACCTGTACCCCCATATCCTCCACCCCCACCTCCAATTTGACCTATCAACCCCTTGATTGTGTCACTTAAAAAATTGTCTCCTAGCAGGTCTTTAAGCTGCATTTTTGTAGATGTTTGTGCATCTACCCAACTTGTTGCCATACAGCACCCTGTACCTTGAAAATCCATACAAACACCCTCTATTGTCCCTGATTTTGGAGTCTCAGCATAGCAAGGGTTCGGTAAAACCTTACCTGTAAAGGGGTCTCTAGCCTTACACATACTGTCTTGCACTACTATTGTGCCGTTTTGAGGGCATGCCCCATCGGCATATGCAACAGATAATGCAGATTGACGCTCTTTAGAATTTTTAACAAGCTCCGAGCTTAAGCCTACGCCACCAACTATGAGCACCACTACAAACATTGGTGCAAATAATCTGTATAACATGTTTAAAGTCTCTTTCATAAAAATTATTTAACTACAATTGTAAGCTCTTTGGTTGGTAATATAGTTTTATCTGCAATACAGATTAAACTAAATGTTGTTGTGTCATATAAAGCTGCATATATGTTACCTCTATTACCATACTTTTCTAAATTACCTACACTGCTGGTAATCCTGCAGTTATCGGTATTATCACCCCTCCACGCAATGTTAACAACCTCACCTCTTCTCACCTCTTCTTTATCTGCAGCCAAGTTAACAGTAGGCTGTCCATTACCTACTGGTGTTGGTAATGGCGTGTCAACCACCTCTATATTACAAGAGTTGCGCCCAAGTTCTTCTCCTGTATCACTCATACAACGTACTACAAACTTACCATCAGTTTGCATATCAGGCAGCTCAGTAGATCCACTTAATTTCCCACCTGTCCTAAAGTTAGGGTACTCTGTGCTTGAGCCAGTAGCAGACGCAACTCCTCTAGGGCATTGCCACAAGATGACACCCTTACCACCTTTTGATACTCTCTCGGGGCTACAGCTAATTGTAGGCTCTTTGTTACTTGTATCCGAGTCATCATCAACCTCCTGGCTAGGTACTACTCGCACGGTTACGGGGTCACAACTCTCATATCCATTTTTATTATGCAACTGCATTGTATACGTAGTTGTCTCACTTGGTGTAATTTTAATAGAGTCTGTAGTTGGGCGCACAAGGCCAATGTTTGGAGTAATATATGCAGAGCTAGTGTACTCAAGAGCCCACTGCAAGGTCGTGCTCTGCCCCTCCTCTATCTCTGAGTCTAGTGCAGCAAATACAGAGCACTCAGGCATTATCTTGCGTTGTTGTTGAGCACCTCTTGCACCTCCACCACCTAAAGACTGCTTAATTGCATCCCAAATAGATTGACGTTGTTGCTGTGGCTGTTGAGGCCTCCTTAATTGTGGTGGTAATTGTTGTTGCGCCTGTGTAGGCGGCGGACTGTACCTAGCTGCAGGTGTCTGAAGTCGCGGAGTTGGAGGTGACGGTGACGTACTTTCTTCATCTGACCCAGTTAATACCGTAGGTGCACTAGATCCTGACTCTGTTTTTGGGACTATTGATGGGATAGAGGCTATAGGCCCGGATGTCTCTGTCCCTCGCTTACGCTCTTCTGTAGAAGCATCTTTTGGTAATTTACGTATACAAGATTTTATACTACCCCCGGGAGAGTCGACCTCCACAATACCATTATAGCAAGTCAGCTTGTATTTACCCTCGCCTAAGTCTCGATTATCCTTTATGCAACTAGCATCAATAAGAGATTTGCCCGACCCTGGGCTTATAACATACTTAAGATACGGCACACTCCTATGTCCAAAACGAGCTGAGCAGAATACTTGAGCGGCCGCTCTCTGTAGATCTTCTCGGTTTTCTTTATAGTCTTCCAGTACTTTTTTATAGTTAGGCTTATAAAGACATAGAGCCCCACTGACATTTGCCGTATCACTATCATTTAACCAAGCCAATAAATCTTGATTGGAAAAAGATTTAACCGATGATGAGTCTATAATACAAACAACACCAGAGTCAGATGAAATATTTGGAGAACTCTTAACTATTCTCCGCCAATCTAATGGACTTAATGCACCTTTCATTAGAAGCTTGGTTGAAAATAAATCCCTACCAACTTCAGATATTACGTATGATTCTAAAATATACCCTTTATCCCTTTGCGATTTCGGCATTGCACTGTAGACCGCTCGTACTTCTTTTAACTTAGCGTCTATACTAGCTGCAAAATCCGGAGAGAAGGCTGAACTAATATTTGGTATTGAGCTAGCGCTTATAATAACAAGGGGTAATAATAAGAGTATTTTACGAATCATACCGTTAATAATACACCAAAAGGCTTTATTAAGGTCTTAGTTATACACAAATATTAGACTTGTAATAACAGTCTCTCTAGCGCATTAAATACGCTTACGGCGTCTCTACGTGCTTTATGAGGCAGCCCAGCTAAGCTTATAGCTAGATGCTTAAGTTCACTCTCGCTCCACTTATTATTTTGCCTTTTAATCAACATATCTTTGACTGCCCAAAAGAGCATCCCTGCAACTCCTTCTCCCTCTACACCGCTTAGTCTTGCTATTGTTAGCTCTGTCCATAATCGCTTCTTATCTCTACTCTTAAGTGCGTTAGCAATACCAAATATATTAAACTTTCCTGTACTCTTGCTCGCCTTACTCTCAACTAATTTATCACAGTTACCCTCCAAGTCTCTCAAGACTACCACACCTAATCTCTCGGCAAGTAGTACACACACATGCCCAGACACGTGCATCTTTTTATACTCCTCTTTGCTCCACTCTTTGTATAAATCATTAAGATTATCTAGGTAAATTATATAACTACTCTTAAAGAGCCCTTGAGTGGCTAATAAATTCTCTAGGTTTAGGTCCCCAGTTTCATCTTGAGTTACTCTTACAAGCTCCGCATCTGCATGCTTACTCTGCAGAGCTTGCACAAGAGCATTGGCCTTAGCTCTACTACTCTCTGCATCACTGCCATAAAATACATATAACATACTATAGCTCTAACTTAGTCATATCAGCCCAATTACTACCAACCTTAACATCTACCACTAGCGGCACTGGCAACTCGGCAACATTCTCCATAATACTCTTTAACTCTTTTATATTGTCAGTTACTACTACATTATCTGCACTACCTTCAACCTCATATATAAGCTCATCATGCACTTGCAATAATAACTTAATATCACTACTGAGCTTGTGCTCTTTAATGTATTTATCTGTAGCTATCATCGCAAGTTTGGTGATGTCGGCCGATGTACCTTGCACAGGAGCATTGACCGCCATCCTCTCTGCAGCTGCACGTATAAACGGTAATTTAGAATTAAGTCCCTCAAAGTAACGCCTACGGCCAAAGATTGTCTGCGTATAACCGAGTCTCGCTGCCTCAGACTTGGTCTTATCTATCCACTGGGCCAAGCCACTAAAGCTCTCAAAGTACGCCGCCAAGTACTCCCGAGCCTCCTTAACAGTTACCGGCTCGTCACTACCCTCTTGCAAACTTGCACGTAAGGCATTGACCCCCATGCCATAGAGTATGCCGAAGTTTATAACCTTGGCCTTGCGACGCATGTCTGGTGTCACACTCTCTGGCAGCACACCAAATACCTCACTAGCAACCTTATTGTGTATATCCTCACCATTTTTAAATACCTCTATAAGCTTAGGGTCGCCAGAGAGCACCGCTGCACAACGCAACTCTACCTGAGAGTAGTCTAATGCTACTAAGGTGCTACCTGCGGGAGCAACAAAGCCTCCGCGGACCCTCTTGCCATACTCACTCTTAGTAGGGATGTTCTGCACATTTGGATTTTGGCTTGCCATACGCCCTGTGGTGGTGCCTGTTTGCAAAAACTCTGTATGCAGCCGCCCATCATTACCAACCATCTTGGGCATATTATCTACATATGTTGAGAGTAACTTCTGCAACTCTCTATACTCAAATATTTTGTTTATTATAGGGTTCTCCTCTGCGAGCTTTTTAAGCTCCTTTTCATTAGTGCTGTATTGCCCGCTTGCTGTCTTCTTCTTAGTCGCCAGCCCCATCTTATTAAAGAGCACTTCACCAAGCTGCTTGGGCGAGCGGATGTTAAACTCTACGCCAGCCATATCAAATATCTCTCCCTCAATCCTATTAAGCTCGCTATGGTACTCCTTAGAGAGTGCTTGCAGATACTCAATATCTAGCTTAATGCCCGTCTTATTCATCTGCTCTATTATAGGTATCAGTGGCTCCTCTATATCTTTAAACACCCTTTCTAGCTCTCGCTCTTTAAGTAGCTGCTCTATTGCCTCCTTAGCTTTACTAAATTCTCTTTGGTGAGTAAATTGTAATATATCATCTAGTGTTGGGTTTGTGATATCAGAGTTAATAAGCCACAGCATTATACCTACTCTCTTTAGCTCCAACTCATCAATCTCCTCATTCTGCTCTAGGCTCTGCTGCGTCTCCTCTTTAGCGCTCTGAGGCTCTAGTAGCTCTCTAACCCGATTAACAAGAGTACGCAGCTCGAGCTCTTGCAAGAGCTTGTACACCTGCTGGGTGTCCACACTCTCAAGCCACTTCCCTTTAGGGAGCTTATACTCAATATCAGCATCTGTCTTAATTGTCGCCAGCATCTTAGAGAAGTAGGCCTCATCCTTACCCTCTAACAGTAATCCTAATGTACGAGGAGTGAGCCCGACCTCTTTCAGCTTAGTCTTGTCAGTAGCGTCTAATGTCTCAAGAGTTTTATATATATTGTCTAAGTTGCCATATTTAACTATTAGTGTTGTTGCCGTCTTCTCCCCTATGCCCTTAATACCGGGGATGTTGTCTGAGGGGTCACCTCTGAGACCCTTATAGTCTGGTAGTAGTTTAGGTCCAAATTTAAATCTCTCAAGTACTGCCTCTTCGTTATATATAACAGTATCTTTAACTCCCTTCTTTAGTGTATATACACGCACCTTATCATCATTTATAAGTTGCATGGTATCCATATCACCAGATGCTATTACAACATCAAGGTTCTTATTGTCACTCACTTGCTCTACTATTGTACCCAACAGGTCATCTGCCTCGTAGCCCTCGAGCTCGTATATTGGTATGTTAAACGCTTTAAAGACATCTCGTGCCCGCACAATCTGCTCCACTAAGGCATCGTCACTCTTCTTGCGAGAGCCTTTATACTCTTTAAAGACTTCATGACGAAATGTCGGCTTAGGTAAGTCAAAGCATGCAGCTATATAATCGGGCTTAATGTCTTTAATTATATTGACCAGCATTGCCACTATGCCGTAGAGAGCCCCAGTAGGCTCGCCTTTACTACTACTAAAGTCGGGCAAAGCGTGATATGCGCGGTGGATTATAGCGTGCGCGTCTAGTAGCACCAGTGTCTTCTTTTTACTCTCTTTTGCCATTGTTTATATTGTAGCATTAATACAAACCTTGCGCGTTGTATCATCAATATACTCAAATGTCATATTTAATACATCTTTAGGTAAAGCGCTCTTAATATTCTCTGGCCACTCTATAACTATTAATGTATTTGGATCTGCTAGGGTCTTATTAAAATCTAACACTCCCATATCTGTACCACTCTCTAATCTGTATGCATCTATGTGCACTAATTGCCTAATTCCATCAACAGCGAGGCCTTGCCTCGCTGTTTGAGGTGGTATGTTATACGCCTTTTGTATTACAAATGTTGGACTTGTGATTGGTTCTACTATACCAAGCTGTTTAGCCAGGCCCTTAGTAAAAGTTGTCTTGCCAGTGCCTAAATCCCCATTAAGTGCCCATAACTTGGCGGTCGAACCACCAAGTTTCAAAGTGTCTAATACAACTTTAGCCACCTCCTCCATTTTTTGTTCACTATCAACTATATATTCTCTTTTATCCATACCAAGCATGGTATCATTAAGGTAATGTCTATACAATTTAATGATACCAAGCAAACCGAGCGCCTTGAAGAGCTACATACAAAAGAAGAGGAGCAACTTGCTAAGATGCTATCTAAAAAGTATGGAGTAAATTATGTAGACCTAACAAGGCAAGGTATAAGCCCAGATGCACTCAAGCTCATACCAGAGGAGGAAGCTCGTGCTGCTGAGATAGCTGCCTTTAAGCTTGCTAATAAGACTGTTTATATAGCAGTACGAGCCCCGCAGAGAGCGGACACTGTAGAGAGCATACAACGAGTTAAGAGTTTAGGCTATAACGTCAAGCTATATATGGTCTCACTTAAAAGTCTTGAGTATGCCTGGGGACATTATAAGGACCTGTCCTTTGCAGCGGCGTCTGATGGTGGTGTGATCAACCTCTCATCAAAGACTATTACATCTATGCAAGATGATCTTAAGAGTATTGAGGATATTAAGGTTAATATCGGGCAAGCATTGGCAAGCTCTAAGGCTCATAGAGTATCTCGCATACTTGAGGTACTCTTGGGTGGCGCCTTGGCGCTCGGAGCATCTGATGTACACATTGAGCCTGAAGATAAATTTATACACGTACGATACCGACTCGACGGTGTTTTAACAAATATAATGGACTTTGATGCGGCTACATATAAACTGCTAAGATCTCGTATTAAACTCCTCTCTGGTATGAAGATTAATATTACCAACACGGCACAAGACGGTCGTTTTAGTATCAACGTAGGTGAGCAAGAGATAGAGATAAGGTCATCTGTGATACCCGGCGCTTATGGAGAGAGTGTAGTTATGCGTGTACTTGACCCATCGGCACTTGGGTTGGATATAGATGCAATAGGTATGGATGAGCATCTTAAAAAGATCTTTATGCGTGAGATGTCTAAGCCTAACGGAATGATACTTAATACCGGACCAACAGGCTCAGGTAAGACGACTACACTGTATGCCTTCTTAAATAAAGTTAACAAGCCAGATGTCAAAATAATCACACTTGAGAATCCTATTGAGTATCATCTTCAAGGTATTGTACAAACACAAATTACTAAAAATTATAGCTTCGCCGATGGCTTACGCGCTATCTTGCGTCAAGACCCTGATGTAATAATGGTTGGTGAGATCCGTGATCCTGAGGTAGCCTCTACTGCTGTCAATGCTGCCTTAACAGGACACCTAGTCTTCTCTACTTTGCACACCAATAATGCTGCGGGTACCTTCCCTAGGATTATAGACCTTGATGTGGCACCTGAGATTATTGGCGCTGCATTGTCTGTCTCTATGGCACAACGCCTAACACGCAAGCTCTGCACAGAGTGCCGCGTAGCCAAGCCCATGACCAAAGATGAACAACTGGTAGTAAATAGAATCTTAAAGAACATCCCAAGGCCAGGAGACCTACCAACAAATAGAGACACCCTATGGCACCCAGCTGAAGGTGGTTGTGATAAATGCCAAGGCAGTGGCTACAAAGGCCGTATAGCTATACTTGAGGCCGTATTAGTAGACGCTGCTATAGAGCAAGTGGTACGCAATAACCCAAGTGAGGCTGATATATGGCGAGCTGCCAAACCGCAAGGTATACGTCGCATGGCTGAGGACGGTATAGTTAAAGCACTTGAAGGTATCACCAGTTTAGAGGAACTCTCTAGAGTAGTAGACCTCACTGAGAACTTGTTTAGAGATTAAGCCATTTACACCCTTGCCACCCTCTTTAGAGTGTTTTGTAATTATGATTTTATTTGCCATACACTACCCTCTCTGGTAGTGTCAGATGCGAGAGTTGATGTGGTATAATAAAAGCACACAATTCTCTAAATGATACTTTCGTGAATCTCGGGGAGAGAAACATTGGTGAAAGCTGAATATGATCTGAGGATAGTCGCAGTAGTTTGGTCGAGACCTTGTACCACTTCGTCCTTGACCAGATTCATATTATGGTCATTTAGAGAATTGTATGCTCTAACGGGCAAGAATATAGCACATAAGTTGCAACATGTCAACACCTAATAACCAAGAAACTACTAAAAATATGGACTCTAGAGAGTCTATTATTTCAACTACCTTAGACTCAGACTTGCGCCCAAGCGCTTGGGATGACTACATTGGACAAAAGCGAGTTAAAGACAATCTACACATATTACTAAGTGCTGCCAAGGCGCGCGAGTTACCACCTGAGCATATACTCTTCTATGGCCCTCCTGGACTTGGCAAAACTACCCTAGCGCACCTTATAGCCCGAGAGCTTGGCGCTCAAATGAAGCTCACTAGTGGCCCAGCCATAGAGAAGGTTGGCGACCTTGCTAGTATTATAACCAACCTTAATAAGGGCGACATACTATTTATAGATGAGATACATAGACTCAATAAAAGTATAGAGGAGGTACTCTACCCTGCTATGGAGAGTGGTACACTAGATATTATTATAGGTAAAGGCCCATCAGCACGTACACTGCAACTTGAGTTGCCGCCGTTTACTCTCGTGGCAGCTACCACCCAGGTGGCCGGCCTCTCTGCCCCTCTTAGGAGTCGCTTCTCTGGTGGAGCCTTCCGCCTTGAGTATTATAAGCAAATAGATATTGAGCAAATACTAGAGAGGAGTGCTAAAATATTAGGTGTTAAGCTTGAGGACTCTGCTATAAGTGAGATAGCTAAGCGTAGCCGCTTTACTCCCCGCATAGCCAATTACTTACTTAAGCGCTGTCGCGACTTTGTAGAGGTGCGTGGCGGAGAGCTTAATGCCAGCTCGGCACACAAGGCACTTGAGCTACTTGAGGTAGATGAGCTCGGTCTCAACCACTCAGATAGAGAGTTGCTTGATGTTATAATAAACAAATTCTCTGGTGGCCCAGTAGGACTATCAACTCTTGCGGCTGCTACCGGAGAGGATGCAGACACTATAGAGAGCGTGCATGAGCCATACTTGATACAGTTAGGCTTAATAGAGCGCACTCCAAGAGGTAGAGTAGCCACCCAAGCAGCTAAAGATCATTTGAATAAGTAGTAAATATATTGTACTCTTTAAACAACTATAAATTTAATAAACTAAAATATGAGTGGACACAATAAATGGAGTAAGATTAAGCATAAGAAGGCAGCGACAGATGCGGCTAAGAGTAAAGTATTTGGTAAGTATGCACAGCTTATAGCATTGGAGTCTAAGAAGTGTAATGGCGATGTTAACTCCCCTGCCTTGCGTAATGTACTAGAGCGAGCCAAGAAAGAGGGTATGCCTAAAGCCAACATGGAGCGTGCCGTCGCCAAGGGTGCTGGAGCCGGAGGTTCTGATTTTGAGGAGATTATATATGAGGCATATGGTCCAGGAGGAGTAGCTATGATAATAGAGGCCATAACAGATAATAAAAACAGGACAACACCGGAGATACGCCATATATTGAGTAAACAAGGCCTGGAGTTAGCTGCCAGTGGCTCTGCCACATGGGCATTCACTAAGACAAGTGAGGGTTACGAGCCAAATACAAATACTGAGATAAGTGAGGATGATGGGGAGAAATTAGAGAAGTTGATGGAAGCTCTAGACGACCACGACGATGTACAGCAAGTGTACACCAATGCATCATAATGAAAGTGCTCGGTATAGACCCCGGATATGAAAGATTGGGAGTCTCTATAGTAGAGACTGCCGACAACTCTCCCAAAGACACTTTAATATACTCTACGTGTTTACAAACAAGTGCTAAGCTATCATTTACAGATAGGCTACTACAGTTGGGGAATAAGATTGAGCAAATAATAAATGAGTACAGGCCAGAGGTATTGGTTATAGAGCAGCTATACTTCACCAATAATCAAAAGACTGCAATGCACGTATCACAAACAATAGGAATGCTCATATTTATTGCTAAGTCGCATAATTTAGACATATTTGAGTATACACCCATGCAGATTAAGGTCGCCTGTGGAGGTAATGGCAGGGCCGATAAAAAGCAGATTATGGCAATGCTCCCCCATTTAATACAAATAGATAAAAATATTAAATACGATGATGAGTATGACTCTATTGCAGTCGCATTAACTCATTTAGCTCATACCAACTAACCTAAATACAGGATAACCTGTGGATATTATGTGCTAATAATGGTATAAAGCTGTATATTATGAGGAAAAAAGGTGAACAAAAGAAAGAGAAGAGGGTTAAAAATAAACTGTCTTTAATGAAAATAGTTAAAATACTCTCTATAGTTGGAGTCTTGACAACTCTTGCTGTTATATCTTATATCTTTTGGTGGGCAGCCACTTTAGAGATCCCCTCTGTAGACAACTTTGATACTCGGCAAGTAGAGCAATCTACCAAAATATACGATCGCACCGGTGAAATACTCTTATTTAATATTTATGGAGATAAGAGACGTACCGTAGTACCTCTTGAGGATATATCTAGACATCTACGTAATGCCACCATAGCTATTGAGGACGCTGAGTTTTATCAACACAGAGGTATACGCCCAATGCGTATACTTAAAGCTGTATTTGATAACCTTGTATATGGTACTCACCAAGGTGCATCAACCCTAACCCAACAAGTGGTTAAAAATGTATACTTATCTAGAGAAAAAACTCTAAGTAGAAAGGTTAAAGAGTGGATACTAGCATTAGCCCTAGAGAAGAAGTTGTCTAAAGATGAAATACTCTCAGTATATTTAAATGAGATGCCTTATGGTGGCACAATATACGGAGCTGAGGAGGCCTCTAAATACTTCTTTGGTAAGAGTGCCAAAGATTTAACCCTTGCTGAGGCATCGTACCTGGCCGCGCTACCCCAGCGACCTACTTATTACTCACCACATGGATCTAACAAAAAAGCATTGGATGCAAGACATGAGTTAGTCCTCTCTAAGATGCTTGAGTACGGGTTTATATCACAACAAGAATATACTAACGCAATGGCTGAGGAGGTAACCTTTAATAAATTTAAAGATTACAATATCTTAGCTCCTCATTTTGTATTTTTTATCCGAGATTATCTAGAGCAAAAATATGGTGCAGAGGCAGTATTAACAGGAGGACTTAAAGTTACAACTACTATAAATGCAGACTTACAAGAGGCTGGTGAGAGGATAATAAAAAAATATGCTATAAGTAATGAAGAAAAGTTTAATGCGGAGAACGCCGCCCTGGTAGCAATAGACCCTCGCAACGGGCAAATCCTTGCCATGGTTGGCTCTAGAGACTACTTTGATGACAAGATAGACGGCAAGTTTAATGTAGCCACAGCACACAGACAACCAGGCTCAACCTTTAAACCTATTGTGTACAGTACAGCATTTGAGATGGGTTACGCTCCTAGCACAGTCTTATTTGACCTACAAACACAATTCTCTACAAGCTGTGCTCCTGATGATTTTTCTATGAGTTCTGTATGTTACTCTCCCGTCAACTACGATGGTAAGTTCCAAGGCCCTATAACTTTGCGTAATGCACTTGCCCAATCTGTTAATATACCTGCCGTTAAGCTCTTACACTTAGTAGGTATTAAAAATGCATTAGACAAGGCCAAGGCACTTGGTATTAATGGTTTAAAAGAGGGTGCCAGTCATTATGGACTCTCCTTAGTCCTTGGTGGCGGTGAGGTTACCCCACTTGAGCTCACTGGTGCTTATGCAACATTTGCTAATGACGGCATCAACAACCCCACGGTAGGTATTTTAAAAGTCGAGGACTCTCAAGGTAATATATTAGAAGAATTTAAATCAAATCCAAAAAGAGTATTGTCTGAGCAAGCAGCACGCAACTTATCAAGTGTATTATCTGATGAGGTGGCTAGAATCCCAGCATATGGACGTCGATCTTTTGCATACTTTGATAATTGGGATGTTGCAGTTAAGACAGGTACAACCAATGACTTTAGAGATGTGTGGGTTGTTGGTTATACTCCAGCACTAGCGGTTGGCACCTGGGCCGGTAACAATGACAACTCCCCTATTGTTAAGAAGGTTGCCGGCTTTGTAATAGCCCCTATGTGGAGAGCTTTTATGGATGAGGCTCTACCCCATATACAAAACTTAAAATTCATAGAACCTGATCCATTACCTAATGATGTAAACCCTATGATAGCCGGAGATTGGCAAAAAGCCTTCTCTCAAGCTGGTGGTGCTCACTCCATATTACACTTTATAGACCCTAAAAAGCCAAGGAGTATGGCACCTGTTATACCTGGTCAAGACTCACAATATGCTAATTGGGAGTACCCTGTACAACTCTGGGCATCTGGGTTAAATATAGAAAATACTAACTTTAATAGCCCTGATCTTAATAATATAAATATTAATACGACCTCAGATGAATCTTTTACAATATCTTACCCACAAGATAACTCTACAGTTCCAGCAGGGAGACCATTAACAGTATTTATACAAAGTAATAAAAACATAAATAAAGTAGATTATTATCTAAACGGAGCTTATATTGGCTCATCAAGTAAGGCTCCATACTCTATAACAACAGTACCTCAAAAACGATCTGCACCCAGCACTATTAAAGCCGTTGCACACTTAACCAACTCCAGTGTATTGATAGATAGTGTTACTTTTAATAGTCAATAATAAAGTAACTTAACTTTATTTAATATCTTTTATACTTGAGTTTAATAAAAGATTATTAATACGAGCTATAACACTACTCTTAACCTCAAATACTGCTGATTTAATACCTGATTGTGTGTTTAAAAATAGTATTCCCTTATTATTAACTTTTATATCTTCACTATTTAATTCTACTCTCATAATATCTTTAACAGCCTGTATAACAGCATTTTTAACAACTCTCTCAGGCGGCTCTAAGTGCCTAAACCTATCGAGTAAATTACCTACAACCTTCATGTTTAATTATTCATTGGCATTACAAGATAAGTAAATGATTTATCTCCAACTCCTGTAATTATAAGGGGTTTACCTTGACCAAAAAACATCAATATAACACTGTCTGAATTAATACTATTTAGGCAGTCTAATATATATTTATGATTAACTGATATAGTAGATGACTCTCCCTCTAATACACCTTGTATAGTATCTTCAGTCTCTCCAAGCTCTCCATTACTTGTACTTACTACCAGCTTTTTATCTTCGGCATCTACTTTAATTGTTACCTTATTAAATTTATCTGAAAAGGCTCCGGCCTTTTTGATTATTTGTGACAAATCTTGCTTAAGTATAGTAACAGTTGTAACAGGGTCTTTTGGTATTATCTTTCTATAATCAGGGAAGGCTCCATCTATGGTCCTAAGTGTAATATATATATTATTTGTATAGAGAGAAAACTGATCTTTATCTACAATAACAGTAATATCATCACCTTCATTTAATTGCTCTAATATACCTAATAGGTCTTGCGTATTTTTTTGAGGTATTAATATGGATAACTCATCTATTGTTGTTATATCTTGATTAACTTTCTTCTCTGCTAATCTAAATGAATCTGTCGCCACAAACACTAATTGTTGAGCATCCTTCCATATATATAAGCTAGCCAACTCAGGTTTAATGATGGAGTTTGACACAGCATATATTACAGATCTTATACCATTTATAATATTCTTAACTTTTAGTTGTAATTTATCTCCACCATCTTGCTTTATAATATTGGGGAAGTCATTAGAGTTAAGAGTCTTTATTGTAGTATTACCGTTGTCTAGTTTAATATTTAATACTCCTGACTCTCTAGCACTTAGAGTAACATTATTAGAATTTGAATATTTAATGGCATCTAATAAAACCTTAGGAGTAACTAACACACTCCCCTCCTTAAGGCCTGATGCTACAACAGCAACCTCAATACCAACTTCTAGGTTAGTAGCTTTAATATAAACTTTATCTTCAATAACCTCTATTAGTACACCTTGTAAAGACTCTAGAGTTGCTGACTGATTAACAACTCTTGTTACTAACTGTAATGACTTTATTATGTTGTCCTTATTTGTAGTTAATTGCATAAGTTGTTAGTTATTTTATTAATTTTATCAATTTAGTATATTAGACTTGTGGATATGTGGATATTGATTAATATAGGTATGTATTTAATTATATTTTACCATTTATTTATGTGTATAAATAATGAATATTATTTGATTAAATGTTAATTAATATATTTATTTTTATAATTACTATATTTTTATCTAGTTATTAATATTTTATACACAGTTATTTTTACTATTTATTAACAACTTAATAACATTTATAAATCTCTAATAATAGTCCGTATCTGCTCCACCTCTTGTTGTAATACATGATCGTCCTCCAACATATTTTTAACCCTGTCACATGAGTGTATAACTGTGGTGTGGTCTCTACCACCCATCTGCTCTCCTATTGTTGGGTATGAAATGCCAGCGTCCTCACGTAATAAATACATTATTATTTGTCTTGGTTTTACAACCTCCTTTTTGCGAGTTTTCTCATAGATTATAGTTGGGTTTAGTCCATAGTAATCTGCAACAATATCCACTACATCCTTTGGTGTTATATTTTTAGTTGGTCTTATGTTGTTTTGTATTATAGATCGTATCTCAGGTAATCTTAAATCACGCCCTTTAGATTGTGTTGTTAATACTATATTATTAACTATACCCTCAATATCTCGTATATTACCGCGCAACTCCTTAGCTATTACCTCTATAGTTTTATCATCTAGACTAAAGTTGTGTATAGACAACTTCTCTTTAAGTATAGCTATACGTGAGTCAGTATCTGGAGCTGGTATCTCTGTTATCATACCTGAGCTAAATCTACCACGTAGCCTATCCTCAAGACCCTTCATTGTATTTGGGTGCTTATCCGATGAAAATATTATTTGTTTATTATTATCATACAATGCATTAAATAGGTGGAACAACTCCTCTTGAGTCTTTTCTTTGTCTGCTATAAATTGTACATCATCTACTATTAATACATCATATTGTCTATATTTATCCTTAAACTGTTTAGCTCGTCCTGTTTGTACAGAGCTTGTATAATCTTGAGTAAACTTCTCTGAGCTTACATAAAAAACTTTTTTACTTGGGTATAATTGTTTAAACTTATTGCCCAGGGCTTGTATGAGGTGAGTCTTACCATGTCCCGTAGAGCCGTATACATACAGTGGATTATATGTAAGTGCAGGACTTGAGAGTATGGCTTGTGCCGCGGCATTAGCAAGTTGATTAAATGGACCAACTACAAATGTGTCAAAGGTATACCTTGGGTTTAGGTTATCATTTTTATCTACATACAGGTTATCTATTGGTAGAGTGTTTGTAACTGTGTTAATTTTAGGTGATTGGTCTTTCTGTGTCTTCTTTTTTTTATTTACCATCTTACTGACAGTGAACTCTACATTACGCAACTCTGGATTTATCTCTCTAAGGGTCTTTAATATTAGTTTATAGTATTTGTCTTGTAACCAATCACGCATAATGCGCGTGGCAACACCTATATATACTATCCCACCCTCCTCTTTAAGGAGGATACTATCTTTAAACCATGTTTTAAAACTAGCTTCAGTAGTCTCCTCTCTAATCTTAAGTAATGCTGTCTCCCAGAGATTGGTGGTGTCTATGGTTGAGTTGGTCATGCGCGCTATATTTAGTTGTTAACAGTGTTATCCACAGAGCTTCATTATACTAAAATAAAACAACTCTACAAAACTTTAAAAAATCCATAAAAGTTAAGAACTCTGTGGATAACTTGTGTGTATATGTGGATAGTATAGTTACTTCTAATGTTGTTTATTATTGCTTTTATTTTAAAAGTGTGTAAAATACTCTGCAATGTCAACAAAAAGAACATATCAACCATCTAAACGTAAAAGAGCTAAAAAGCACGGCTTTTTATCTAGACTCAAGTCATCATCTGGTAAACGTTTAATACTACGTCGTCGTCGTAAGGGACGCAAGCAGTTAGCCGTGCCGACACATCGTAAAAATGGTTAGTATTAACTCAAAGAGCTTAACTTTTAAACCTGGCACAACCATAAACTCTTCGTTTATGGTTGTTGTTATTGTAAGTAAGAAGGTGTTAAAGAAGGCGGTAGATAGAAATAAGCTTAAAAGACGATTAAGAGAGATATTTAAAGACTCCCCCACTAAAGGTATTATCTACACAAAGAAAGGGATTGGAGATTTAACTTATAAAGAACTTAAAACAGAGTCAGAGGAGATATTAAATAAATTGAAAAAGGAGGTAAAGTAATGTACTATTGCCAGCAATGTTGATTGATTTATTTAATACTTTTGTGCATACTCCTTTATATAATGGCTTAGTACTATTTATAGATTTTGTGCCGATGGCGGATGTTGGTATTGCGGTCATATTGTTAACTGTGTTGGTTAAGTTGCTATTATTCCCTATTGCGCAGAAGGTTGCACGTACACAGGTAATAATCAAAAGAGTACAACCAGAGATAGACAAACTCAAAGAGGAGTATAAAGATGATAAAGCGGAACAAACTCGTAAGATAATGGCGCTGTATAGAGAGCACCAAATCAATCCGTTTTTTGGATTTTTAATATTATTGATACAGCTCCCTATTGTATTTGGATTATATTGGGTTTTTTATAAGGGTGGATTACCAAATGTTGATCCTTCACAATTATACTCATTTGTACCGATACCAGATGAGGTTAATATGCTCTTTTTAGGTCTTATACCAATGGCTGGTAAGAGTATATTACTAGCAGTGCTTACAGGTATTACAATGTTTATTAATATGCAAATAGTACTCCCGTCCAAACCTAAAAAGGCTGAGGGAGAGAAGTCTAGTCTTAAAGACGAGGTGGCAAATAGTATGCATATACAAATGAAGTATGTAATGCCGGTATTTATAGCAGTGATAGCTTATACTATATCAGCAGCCGTAGCGCTATATTGGGTCACAAGTAATATATTTGCCATTGGACAAGAGCTCTTAGTGCGTAAGAGGCTTAAAGATGAGGAAGACAAAGAGAATAAGGGTAATAATAAGAATAAAGAGTAACATGACAGATATACATAACAAAGTTAAAGAAGTGACTACTACCCTACTTGGCAAGTTAGGAGTACACAATGGGGGTGTAGAGGTTAAGGAGGTTGCCGGGCAAACTCTATATTGTATTAAATCAGACGACAGTGGACTCTTAATCGGGCGCAACGGTGATGCCCTCCGCTCTATTAATATGTTGGTGAGTCACTTACTTGAGAGAGAGCTCGGAGAGAGGCAACGTATAACAGTAGATGTTAATGATTATAAACTCTCTAAGATAGAGGAGGTTATAAAGACTGCGCAGATGCACGCTAATAGAGCTAAAGAGCTTAGGTATGATGTAGAGTTGCAGCCTGCTAATGGCTATGAGCGCATGCTTGTGCATGCTCACCTAGCAAATGATCCAGAGTTAGAGACAGGCTCTATAGGAGAAGGCTCAGACCGCCGAGTGGTAATTAAGTTTGTTAATTTTTCGTAAAGTTTCTCCCATACATGAACTCTAGTGTTTCCTGGCTGCCACGACACACATCGGAAATTGTTCCTATTGATTCTACTTTGAATCCTCTGTCTGCATCATATTTAGCCCTTTGGTTACAATTAGCCCTTGTTAAGCTATATATTCGCTGGTCTTTAGTTTCCGTACTATTAAAAATTGGTGCATCTTTAAGAGTATAGTAAAAGACAGTTATTGTTTTATTTGGTGGATACAACTCACATTTTTCAGGATTTTCTAAGACACATTGGTCTATACTAGAGAAGCATCGAGTGCTAGAGGTTTCAATCCCTGTGCCAGGATCATAGAAACAGGCTAAATAGTCATATTTTTCACCAGACTTTTCTTCATATAGTTTAGCTATTCTATTTCTAGCTGCTGCAGTTGCTTGTGACATTTCTAAGCTAGGTGCATTACCAAATAAAGCAAGGCTGGTTAATTGTGGGTTGATGGTATTGAGGGTTATGTAGGTGGCCAAGAGCATCAGGAGGCCTACTACCGCATTTTTCATCTTCTCCTTCCCTTTCGTTATGTTACCCGCATTGTCTCGAGCTGTTATCAAGTTAAGTCCACCCCAAATAAACATAAAAACAGCAAGCATAGCCCCAATACGTATAGAGAGAGCAAAGAGTTGATTGAATACCCCAGAGGCACTATCTGCTACCTGCACTGTCTCCCCTGGATTCCAACTATCTAAGAGTGGTATATCTGTGAGTGGAGTAAACTGCACAGCTTCAGCAGCATAAGCTACTGTGCCATACAGTGTAAATAACATTATGAATATTATAGGTAGTATTGTAATAGTTTTGTATATTAAATGCCTTAACATAATTACTCTTTTATTATACTCCATATTGACTGATCACGCTTGTTCTTAAAGAGTATTGTATCACCTAAGATTTGTGTATCTATTATATCAAGGCCAATAAACTTCTTTAACTCTATTGCACTACCACTCTTAGTATTAATGCGCCACAGAGAGTCAGAGAAGTTTGTTAAACCCTTATACCGCGAGTCTGGTAGGTTTTTATAATACTCTATATTAAATGGTATTGCACAGTACACATCTATTGAGTCGTCGCCCCAAGCGCACTTACTTGCCAAGGTTGGGGTATAGAGCTGCGTAACCTCGCCCGTTGCGGTGTCTTTAATATATAGCCTAACACCACCCTTACCAGAGGTTGAGTATAGTAGGGTCTTGCCATTTGGTGAGAGATTTGTTATTAACCCTGGTAGGTCTCTGGCAAGAGTGGTCTCACCACCCTTATTAGATATTAAGTAGGAGTAGCCTGGGATGTTATAAGAGGCCTTTTGAGTAACATATACATTAGTAGGAGTAGCCTGGAGTAGCCAATTACTTAGTGGAGAGCTCCATAGTGATATTGCTTTAACATCCCCCTCCCCTAACTGGGTATATAGTAGCTTTTTGATACTTGCCCCACCTTTGTCATTAGGGGTTAGATAGTAAAGTGCCTTATCTGTTATTGCCACTTGTAGTATGTCATCATAGATAGTTGATTGCTTAACTACTGCGGAGTCAACCACTTTTGCTATATAAGGCCTAGTATCTTTAGGGACTATAAGTAGATACTCATTAGGTAGCGTATACACATCTCTTAAATTTGGTAGAGTCTCCTGAGAGAGCGTTGTGTGAGTGTCTTGCTTTGGTGAGTATGAGTTAATTACTCCGGTTTTAGCATCCGTATAATATAATTCCTCTGAGTTGGTGCCTAACTGTAGTACTGGGTCTGAGTATACTTGTTTAAGTATCCACTTTATAGGCTTAATTATCTTATTTGCGGTTTCTGGTTCTTCTGAGGCAGTCTCGGTAGAGTCATTTGTACTAAGAGCATTACCTATGTCATTAGTTGGTGTGGTATCTGCACTCTCTTTTTGAACTGTTGTAGGGTTTGTAGTGTTAGTGGGAGGTGTTGGTAGTATGGTTGGCTCTGGTATGGTTATGTCTTGTGTCTCTGTTATAGAGGCCTCCTTTTTAGTAATATATGAGTACCAAGCAGCCAGACCAGTCAATAAGGCCATTATTATTAGTGTTGTGATTATATATATTTTGCGCTTGTCCATATTATTTTATTGTACTGCATTAAATGGTGAGTCTACAACTGCATCAATATTGTCATTATTTATAGATGCGTCTTTGGGGATACTTGGCAGAGAGTAAGATCTTTGAGCGGATTGAAATAGCTCCTCTGGGTTGGATACCTCTACAGAGATGTTAGTGCTATCCTCTCCCATGCTCACAATTGTTATTGTGTCTGCTGTGTCACGAGTGTACTTCACCCCCGGTATATTCCAAGTGTATTTGAGTTGTTCCTCACTTGGTAGAGTTAAGTAAAACGGCACAGCAGTGAAGCTCGGTTCCGACTCTTGTATATCTAAGATTGATGATGCTTGCAGGGCTGTATTGTATAGTACTCCCAATAATGGGTTATTGCGGTATAATATAAGCTCTGGATTGGTGAGTTGTATATTAGAGCCGGCTCGGCCAAGCAAGTTACCCTTAGCATCTGATACATCTACTGAGAGTATATAAGACCTATATGTTTGCGGTGCTTTGGTTATTAGTATATTAGCATCAGCTTGAGCAGATTGCTTAATAAGTTTGGTACCCTTATACCACTTAAATTGTAGAGGCTTTGGTACGTTGTTATTAGGGTTGAGTTTAGCTACCGCCTTAATGTATGAACCATCGGTTGGTAGTGCCCTGCCCTTATACCATGGTGGCGTGATGGTTTGTGCCTCCCAGAGCAGGTCTATAAAGATCGGGTGCAGAGTGACAGACACAATTGGGAGATTACCTGCTTGTGCTGATACTTCAGCGCTCGCTCCTTCGCCAGGGGCTGTTACTTGTAGTGTGGTTGCACCTATACCCTCTTTAACTTGTTTGCTATTTATATACCAAGTTATATTTTGTGTATCTAAATTATATAAGAAGCTCTCTAAACTTATGGTCACCTCCTCCCCAGGTGAGGGTGCCTCTGGGTCCATGCGCATAGATACACTTTTAAAAGCAAATGCCGATGAGTAACTGACAGGTATGAGTATAAGTATAAAGACTACGGGTAATGATCGCTTCATAACCGTATTATAACATTATCTTTATGAGTTTTTATGTAGACTGTTGTCTGTCTGCGGCAGTAGCTCCACGACGGCCTTTACCGTATCTTTTATTGCGCTCATTAACCTTTTGTATAGTTTTTAGCCTTCTGTTAATACGTTTTTTGCTATAGGCTATATCTTTAGTTATGTGCCTGCGCGCTAGGAGTCTTACAGTATTTTGTAAATCCTCTGGTAATACAGTATCTACTATACGAGATATTTTAATCTGTACCCACACAGTTAAGAATATAGCGGGTAAGTTACCAACTACGAGCTCTGATATAGGTAAGACTATACGCAAGAGCTTAAGAGCCCCTTTACCCTTTAATGTGAGAGCTCCACTCTCTAAAAATATAATACCAAATACCACAGCCGCTGTAAGGGAGACTACTATGTCTACAGCTACCGGAGTTGCAAACTGTATGCCATCAAATAAGAGTGCCAGCGACAACATGCCGAACTTTTTACTCTCGCCTATGCGGTAGTTAGCGCTCATATTGTTATAGTTCTACAGAGTCTAGAGTATTTTGCACAGAGTCTGTTGATTCAGTGCTCTCTGCCAACTCCTTCTTAGCTTTTTTTATGGCTAGTATTTGAGAGGGGTCACTTGTAATTATCTGGTCCTCAGTATAACTAGCTATAACCTTGATGGCCACATGCTTAAGACCAGCAAAGAAGATGCCCTCCCCCACGGCACTCTCTAGTAGTAGATACTTCTCCTCATCAGAGAGCTTGAAGGTCTCTTGTACAAGATCTACGGACGTTGGAGATTGTCTTAAGAGTATCTGCATTGAGGAGTTGGTAAGCATGGGCTTGCCATATTTAGAGTTGAGGAAGTCGGCGACATCTTGAGTGATAGTAGCTAGGCCAAGGAAGTACTTACGCCCTCTCTTAGCTATACCGTATAAGAAGCTGGCAGTGTCGTCACTCTTCATCATCCACCACGCCTCGTCTATTACCAAGAGTCGCTTCTTTAGCTCTTTGCGTACCATATTCCATATATGGTGAGTTATAATGTACATAGCTACAGGTTTAAGCTCATCTTCCATGTCTCTTACAGAGAAGACGATCAATCTCTTATTCATTGAGACGTTAGTCGCTTGGTTTAAGAAGCCGCTCCAAGTACCTTGAGTGTATTTAGTGAGTCGTTGTACTAAGCTCTCTGATCCCTCCATACCAGAGAGTACAAGGTGAAAGTCAGAGAGTATAGGAGGCTCAATATTAGAGAAGTTGCTTTGTGGGGTAATATCTTTAAGAGCGTATGTCTCCGTAATAGCCTTGTCTATTATAGAGTCCTCCTCAGGAGTTAACCCCCCAAGCATAATACGGAAGAGCCCAACAAGAGTGATAATGTTAGAGCGGAGGACGTCTGCCGGATTCTCATCCTCTCTTGGTATTGGTAGGTCAAATGGGTTTATATGGTGCTCGCTAGAGAGGGTGATGTTGAAGTAGCGCCCTCCTGCCGTCTCTGCTAAGTACTCGTACTCCCTCTCTGGGTCTATGATAATAACATCAGCATCAAACATTAAACTCCTTAAGATCTCAAGCTTCATCATATAGCTTTTGCCGGCACCAGACTTGGCGAAGACTACTGAGTTATAGTTCTCTAAACTAAAGCGATCAAAGAGCACCAAACTAGAGTTATGCCTATTGATACCGTATAAGATCCCTCTGTCGGAGGTGAGGTCAAATGATACGAATGGGAAGAGACTTGAGAGTGGGTCGGAGTTTAGCTTGTTGCGTACATTAAGCTCATCGTTAGCTAATGGTAGTACACTCTTGAGGCCCTGCTCTTGCTGGAAGAGTGCCGGCTTAATATACACAAGGCGCGCCTCGAGTATAGAGCGGATCTCTGTCTCTATCTTATCTATCTCCTCTCTACTGTCTCCATATATGGTTATATATAACCCAGCTTCAAAGAGTTTCTCTTGGGCTTGTTGTAGCCTGTCACGTAGGTACTCTAGGTCGGCATATGCTGTGTCTAGCTTTGGGTCTCGCACAAGACCCTTCTCTTCTCTTATTAAGATTTGACTCTCTATCTCAGCAACTCTCTTTTGGAATTGGCGCAGTATTGTGGTCGTGTCTAATGGGTGGATGTGTATAGCAATGTCAAACATCTTATCTAGGTTGATTATTGGAGAGAACCACCCAGTAGTTAAGAATCTAGGATATGAAATCACGAAGAAGGTACGGGCCATCTTCTCCCCTAGTGAGAGGCTTTTAGAGGTTATCTGTAGCGCAGAAGGTGCTATAACATCTTGTAGCTCTAGCACTCCTTGCTCGTAGATTTCAGCTGGCAATACAGGCATTACTTTTGTGTCAGCATTTTCAGTTAGTTTATTCTTTTTAAATTTGTCTAATAATCCCATAATATCTTTAAGTATTATTTTCGTTAGCTCCTTGTTGCATCGGTTGGTCTAGCTCGCCAGGGTTAAATATTTTATATAGCAACTCTACAATCTCCTCTGTGCCGAGTTGTACCGTGCGCACTCCGGAGCGCACGAGGCCCTGCTGTACAATAGAGACTCTCTGCTCAAGCTGAGATACATTCTCGTCAAAAGATAAATCTACCTTTGGGGTTGTACCCTTTTTACTCCAAGGCATTTTGCTTAATATGCTGGAATTAGACACATTAATAGTTGCTGGTGTATATGGCACAATAACAAAGAAATGTTTCGTCATTATGTTAGCCGCTTCTGTAAAGCTCTTGATAAAGTCTATATACTCGCGAATCTGTATACGCATCAGCTCGTCTATAGTCTCTTTTAACCTATCCTCAAGAGTGGCTATATAGGGGCGTATATCTAACTTACGTGATTGTATAGATATCTGCACAGAGAAGTCTAGAGAGTTAAGGAAGTTTTGAAATTGCATTATAAAGGCATTTTGCTCATCCTCACTCTTGAGGGCAAAGTTGAGTGAGCTTGCCATCAGGACCGCCCGCAGACCACCATTTTTAAGTGTTACTATACCATCTCGTACCTCTTTAACAGGTACGAAGTCTTGAGATGGTCTGGTCTTTTTGGCTTTTGTTGGCATTGGTATTATATTGTTATATTGTACTTAGTACATTTTGCTCGGTTATGCTCTTGGCATGCTCTGCTCTCTGTACATTTTCATTAATGTCTAGGCTCCAGGCAAGGTCCTTCATCTTACTATCGTTAATATTAGGTACCTCTACCTGACTTTTAGGTTGCTCTGAGGTTATCTGTTTATTCTTCTTCTTAACCTTCTTCTTATGACTCCATAAGTATAGCTTATTGCGCACAGAGTAGTAGAAGGCGGACTCTAATATATTTATAAAGGGCTGGTTGTTGATTTTGTAAAAAGCCAATGCAAGAGAAAGGCCTGCTACGGGTGCCACAAGTAAGTAATTAAGCCCGGTAGGCAATGATTGGAGTATTGCATAAGAGAGGCCGGTGCCACCCAGAATGTATATAAACTGCTTAAAGGTGAACGGCCCTATTATCTTGTCTTCAACATCTTGGAATTGTGGTACGGGGTATTGCATATAAATATATTATACCACCCTTAAAGACTAGGCATTAAGCATATCCACTACTCTATAGGCTCATGGTATGGATCATCTACCTTTGATGTACTATTTACTTTGGGAGTATATGTTGATGGATTTGTAGGAGCCTCGGAGAACTTACTGATGTCTATAGGGTTCTTCGCAGGAGTAGTATCGTCTATAGTCTCTAGTGTACTCTGCGCCTCCCCCACCTGCTCTTTTAAGGACTCTTGTATAGGGTCAAAGACTATAGCTATCACAGCCTCTGTTATCTTATTAGCTTGCTCGGGTGTAAGGCCAACATCCTTAACTATATTCTCCGGCAAGTCTTGAGGTTCTGTAATACCTAATAATGCCAGCATAATCTCATTCTCTAACAAGCGCCACTTATCAAGGTGTAGGCTATAGGCCTTAGAGAGTTCTCGGAGCTTAGCTTGTACATCTGCATTAGCTATAGTCTCTTGTACCACTTTAGGTAGTGAGTTATAAGCATCTTTTATTTGTTGTTGTATATCTGCCTCTTGCATATTAATTGTTTTATCTTTGTGTGCCTTCAGCATTTAGCCTTTTAAAGTCGGCTATGGTGTCACCTATTACAGTATTGGCTATCTTGTCTATTTTATCTCGTTCTATATGCTTTAAGAAGATGACTTCAACGGCCTCGCTCTGTCCAGACTCAAGTAGAGTATTAACATGATCCATTATCTCCTCTGGTAGCTGAGAGACTAACGCTATGGCAATTCGGTCTAATATTATTGTGCTTAGTTTGGTTATAATCTCAGCTTGCTCCTCCCTACTCAGGTGGGTCAAGTCTAGTTGCTCTACAAGTTTATTGCGAATCTCCTTAACCTCTGGGGGTGCTTGAGTGTTTATGCTATTAGTATCCATAGTGTATTTATATTAACATATTAATTCATTGATAATTTAGCAAGTTACGAGTTACCCATATGCATCCAGAGAGTGCTCAATGTACTGGCTGTAGCAACTGCTAGACTCGTCTTTTTTTGTCTATCTTTGAGTTCTGGGAGTCGTTGGTCTAAGATATTCCTAAGTGCTGTACGAGATATTTTATGAAAGGCCGTTCCACGCGTAGGAGGCTCGCTCCAGAGCCTCTTGAGAGTCTCTCTTACTATTTTAATGTTAGGTTTATGTAAGTATATACCCTCCTTTCTATCAAGCTGTTTATTAAATTCGTATAAAGTCTGTAAGAGCTGAGCATCATATAGCCGGCTACCTGACTCTCCGCGCTTGTTCCACAGTGCGCTGCCGACTAATCCGGCTCCACCTCCGGCCACAGAGTACCCTACGTGTGCTAGTACCCCGGCTCCACCTGTAAGGGCTCCCGCTGTTATAGCTCCACCTACAGGCAATATGGTGTGCCCTATTGCTCTGCGTATATCTAGAATCTTTTTATATTTTTTGTCTTTAAGTAGTTGTTCTATAGTCATATTCTTTGGGGCTTTAGCTTCTGAGTCATTATTTATCTTTTGGTAATACCAATCAAGAGATTCTTGCTCCATTTCTTCTATAGAATTTAATTCTATATTTATGCCGTGCTTCCGTGCTATGTCTCTATCTATGGGGCTACTTGCATCGAACTCATCACGCGGTAGTAAGCTCAAATTATACTTACCCGCAAATTCATCAGCTGCGCCTCCTAAACGGATTATATCAGTAGTATTATTACGTATAATATCTTCACTTACGTGGGGGCTTGCTAAAGCTACAATTTGTTTACTTAGTTCATCTGCTAAGGGGTCTAAGTATTCAAGGTATTCATCGATGGTTTTACTTACACGTATATAAGTGGCGAGTCGAGCATATCTATTAACTACTTGTTCTATTTTACTCCTATTTCCTTTATCAATTTTGTCTCCAGACTCTTTTAGTATGTTTGTTATAAAATGCTGGTTTTCTCTTCTTAAATACCTGGTAAGTATCTGTTCCCTCTTAAGCCCCTCAGGCGTATCATTATATATATTAGGTACAGGCAAATTTGGATTTTGTATCAAGGCTTTTATATCATCTGTAAGCTCCTCTGGTGACTCACCTGAGTGTTTTTTAGGTGTAGGACCTTCAACAACCTCTGTACTGTTACTTATTTGGTGTATTTTGGGATTATGGTGAGGGTATAAGAAGCTAGGTATATTATTTTTATCCATACGGTGCAGCATCATCTCCTCATCATGCGTCTCACGTAAAAGCTCCTTTTGCTTGTCGGTCAATAGCTCTCCTGGTCTCTTCTCAAACTTTGGCATACTATTTTTCCTCTTTAGTAGCGTCTTTATTAGCTTCTTTTACTGCATCAGATATATTCTTATCTTTGCTAGAGAGTGCCGCAAGTAACGCTTTACGTACCTTGGCGTCCTCTTCTTGTTTAGCTATGTCGCTTTTACTCATACCGGCTTTTTGCATTTGCTTAGACATAAACTTTAGATTTGCTGTGTGTTGTCCTAATAACTTATTTAGCTTATTTAATGAGTCTGGGTTCATTGTAGCTATAACGTCTGCAGACGGCATCGATACAACCTTGTTATTTTTATCAAATTGTATACCTAGTTGCTCTAGCCAATCTCTGTCTGTAGTTGATAGACTGCTGGCAGCTTTAGCAAGACGAGTTTTACTTATTGTCTCTTGCCACTTTTGTTCGTAACTCTTTAATGTGCGGTCTAGCTCTTGTATTTGGTCTTGGTAGTTGGTGTGTTGTTTCTCTAACTCATCAATCTCACGTTTGTGTGCAGTAATTTGGGCATCACGCTCTAGTTGCTTTAACTTATTCTCTTCTTGTATCCTACTTAAGTTTGCTTTAGCTATACTTAATTCATCGTGAGTCCTTTGTGCCTCTTCTTTTAATTTCTCTGCCTCTTGTAATGTATTTGAGTGAGTTTGTATTCTTGCTTGAGTATCTGACTTTTCTTTACTTAACTCGGCGATCTCTTTATTTAAGCTGTCAAAGTCTGCATTACCCACACTTAGTCCATCAGCTCGTAACTTCTCCAGCTCTAATGATTTACTATCTAATTTAGCTTCGATGTTTTTAATTTTACTTGTCTCCTCAGCCATAAGAGCACCTGCCTCTTGTGCGGTATTGCTGGCCTGCTTACTCCTCTCCTCGATCTCTGTAACTTTACGCTCTTTCTCTTCAACTGTCTTCTGAGCTGCTTGCTGAGCCGTAGAGTCGTCTTTATTTTGTTTCTCCAGCTTTCTCATTTCGGCTTCTTGCTTTTTAATCTGTTCTTCTAGATCCTTTTGCGCCTTTTGTGCTGCTGTCTTGGCACCCTTTGTGGCGTTATATACCCCACTACCCTCTGCAATAGCCTCTTGTACTTGCTTTAGCTGAGCCTCATCATGTTTTTTGTCATACTTTTCTCTTTGTTCTTTGATCTTTTTAAATCCGTCTGTAACACCCTTACCTAAGTTAATACCAGCCTGCTCCATGAACTTTTGTGCATTTTTATTTTGACGGATATCATATGAGGAGTTTGCCACGCTCTTAAGTGCACCACTATTTGCAAGAGAGTTTAATCCGCGACTTAGTCGAGCACTATTGGTACTATCAGCCCACTTGCCTAACCTGTCACTCATATAACTTGCACCACGGCCGAGAGTGCCTCTACCTGCCCAGCCTGCAGATGCTATAGCTGGTCTACTTACGGTTCTTTGTGCCCAGTTCATAAGTCCATTTACTCTGCCTCCAATAGCGCCCATAGAGTCCGCGGCTTTGTTAGAGAGTATCGTAGAGATACGTATTGCTCCCCAAAGTAGACCTATACCTATTAAGAATTTAACTATAACTAAAGCAAAACCACTATCTAGTGTACCAGTGGTAAGCTCACCGCCTGCAATACTCCCACTAGACTTTAGCGGTCCCATTACCTCCATTAACTTAGTGACCATAAATAGAGTTAAAAGCAGTATTGGTGCTAGTAGAGAGTTATATAAAAGACCATTGCGCCAAGATATCCAATATTTGTTAAGTGCCGGTATAAGCATGGCGGCGAAGGCGAAGGAGGATGTTGCCAAAAGGATAAACAATAATATTGCCCTAGCTATAAACATAAATGCCATACGGAAGAACATTATCGATGCAAGTAGGGTCAATACAAGTGTGGCCGTAAATTGACCTACGATACTGGCGAAGTCATTAGTATTAGTTGTAGTATCTAACTCTTCTGAACCAATATATTTTTTAAGTGAATCCCAAGTCTTAGACAGTAGTTCACCCGTCATCTCTACGCCATTCATATTCGTTACAATTATATCTGCCAAGCCCTCATTTTGTATTGATTGCACGTTACCTGCTTTATCCTTTGGTAGCATGGCGTTGTATGTTTGGACAGACATCCAGTTGGTGATGTCTATAGCAGTGAGGGTGAAGAAGAAGCTAAAGTTGATGAGGATGGCTACTGTCAGTAGTGTAACTATCTCTCTACGGTAGTCCTTACTAATACTAAGTATCTTAGATATAGCAATATAAACAAAGGCACCGATTATAAGGATATTTGATATATCTCGTATCATTAGCCATATACTCTTTATTGCAGACATTAGTCCAGTATCTCCAGACTGGCCCTTAACAGTTTTATAGAACTCTAATACGGTATAGTTTAAAGAGGAGTCAAACATGCTAACAGAAGCCCAAAGCATGATGCCAGGCACAATTATAAGTAGTGCTATTTTACCTCCAAGACCCGCTAGATTTAACGCTAGGTTTAACATATTCTTATTTTATATTGTGAGAAACCGAGCATACAGATTTAATTCTTCTCTTGGTCGCGCCATTTTGTTGGGTCGCACCATGACGCTTCCCACTGTGAGCTTGTCTCGGTTATAAGGTCTGACATTGATGATTGTATCTGTGCTTGTTGATCTTGAGCTATCAGTACATCTGAGGTTTTGTGCAACGTGCCACTTGCAACTAGTTGATCTATCTCCCCTAGCACAGCGCGTGTCTCAGTTGGGGTAGTAGCAGATGAGAGTCTTACTTGTAAATCTGTTAGCTTGGTGAGGGCTGCGTTAGAGTCTTCAAGATTTTGCTTTATTGTGGCCAGTAGAGGTACTATGTCTGTTGTGAGCACTGATAAGTAGTATTTGGTAGTACGCAGTATTGTAGCCTCAGCCTTATTCCCCCCACCTGCTGCTACTATATCAATGTCTATTGTCGTCTCTTGGGTGTCTGTGAGAGGGTCCTCACCATATGGAGGCTCCTCTGTGCTTGGTGTAGATATGGCAGTGCCGTTAACGGTATTGAGCTCAGCCAGCAAGTCTACCTTTGCTTGTGCTACTAAGCCACCCCAGCATGCGGCATCTTTGGTTTGTAGAGCTTGGATCGTGCGGTTGATGGTGTCAAATGATGCTTTACGTGCCATGTTATACTCAGACTCGGCTATTATAGCTTTAGATAGGGTGTCATTTGCTATTGATGTATACTGCCCTCTGGCACGTGCAGCAGAGTCCTGGACTATCCTATCTAAGAAGGAAAGCCCGCCATTGATGGAGTCTGGCAAGCCCTTAAGACCGCCTACACTTGTGAGTATTTGAGTGTGTATGTTACTCATGAGAGAGCCTATAAGTTCACCCGTTGCGTCGGCATTTTCTAGCTGTCTCTGGCCTGTTAGAGATGTGTAGCTTATGATATCCTTAACAACAGCGCCTGGAGTGACTATCTGCTCTACCTCCTCAAACTCGCCATTACCCTTAGGTATACGCTTCTTCTCCTTTTTAGACTTGAAGCCATCTCCCCAGCCTAATAGGGTAAATTCGTCTTTTATTTTCTCCTCCTTGTCTTTTTGTAATTGGTCGGCTGCCCCCAAGTATACTAGTAGCGGGTTGTTCTCTGGAGAGATGACCTTTAGGTAAATGTCTTTATTAAATCTACCTTTGCCGTTTAAGAAGTCTTTAAATGCCTGCTGCTCCTCACTCGGTACGCTACAACTATATGACACCTCGGGGTTATTAACCTCTCTGTCGGTCTGAGCTTTTAGAGTCTTTTTTACATCTTCTTTAAAGGGTTCACAGATGTTCTCTGTCCTTGGGCCAGAGATAAAGTCGTCTGTTACTTTTGTTTTGAGATCGTCTCTAAATTTCTTTGGGTTTTCCTCAAAGGCTGGTTGATTAGCAGCCCAAGAGAGAGTGCTCTTGGCCATTGCGGCTATCATCGTCTCACGAATGCGAGTTACTACTCCGTCTAAGATACACTGCTTATACAAGAGTATATTTGTATTAGTGATGGTTGCTTGATCTGCAACGGGTACAAATACACCTTGTGCCCTTTCCGCCCCAACAGAGCCATACTTACCTCCCTCACAGCTATATAGCCCCTCTGTGCTATAGCCCTCGGGTATAGAGTCGCTGTCACCTACTGTCGGCAATGGGTCACCTGGAGTGACTGTAGTGTCAGTGGTCTGTGCGGTAGCCGTCTGAGCAAATAATAAGAACACTACTATTAATAGTATGGCGAGTTTATCAGTATTGTTTTGTGTGTGTGTCTTTATCATATGCTTGTGTCGTAGACTCCCTTAAGGATGAAGTAAGTTTTAAGATCCTCAAAAGCGCGCCCAAGCTCCTCCTCAGCTTGAGAGAAGTTGGCTGTGCCAGAGAGGCTCGCAGCCGGGTCGTCGTAACCTTTAGAGAGCTCTGTAAGTATAACAGAGAATTTGCGCAAGCTATTAACTATAGCTAAGTGTACGGCTGATACGTCTTTAGGTACAGGGACTTTTAGTACCTCTAGTGCGGCATTGTTGTATACAGTTGCTATATTAGCTAGAGAGTCAAAGTCGTCTTTAGAGTTGTCTCTTATAGCGCGGGCATATATTGTGAGCTCATACTCCTTAAGGTTAAAGATCGGTTGCAGTGCTTGTTGTAATTGAGTTTTATAGATCTCAACAGCGGGTTTACTTGTGTCGGTTATTATATTAAGCTCCGTGGCTGTTGTGGGAGTAAAGTTGAGTTGTAGCATGTAGTCTGTGGCCCTCTCTACTATTTGTTGTCCACTCTCTGGAGTATAGTTGCCATCTTTAAGTTGTTTAAGGTACGGACCTATTACATTGCGGGTTAGTATGTCAGTCTCTGTTAGTGACTCCGGCTCGTCTGTTGCAGAGTTGTCAGTAGAGTCTTCTGTCGGGCTATTATCAGGGTTATATACCAGCTTATCGTCAGTAGTAGCTGTATTTTGTACTGGTGTTTCAATGATTATAGGTGTACTGTTGCGCTTATTGCTTATATAAAATGCTCCTCCAATTATAAGTACACCCAATACGCTGGACACTAACAACTTTTTACTTAGTACAAGAGGCTCACCCATATGGCTATTATAGCACTACTATAAGCTGGGAGGCATGAATATATCCCCACCCTCACCTTTATTAAACTTGATGCCATAGAGCTTGAAGATCTTTGCAAATTTGATATAGCTCTTTGCAAATTCGTCTACCGTGGCATTGTACCTATATATCTCATCTAGTAGGTCCTTGTCTGAGACTTTACCTACTAGGGCTATTGTTGCCTCCCCTACCTTTTTATAACCTTCACTGAGTTTAGTGACAGGCTCTACTAAGGGTATGGGGGCTTGTGCTACTTTGAGACTCTCGGAGAGGGTTATGTATTGTTGCCCTAGTTGGAGCAGAGCGTCGCCCGTTTGTTGACTCTCTCTGTCGTCTACAAAATTTTGTATTAATTGGGGTTGATCTCCAGCCTTGAGCGTAAACTCTTTTATAGTGTTGCCAACCTCATTACCATAGTCATATATTGCCAGCTCTAGTGGTGTTTTGCTAGGGGTTGGTGTTTGCTCTTGCGATGTACTTGGTTGTTTGGTTGGTAGCCATGACCACAGGTCAGATATATAGTCTGGTAGTATTGATTGTTCTTTTGGTTCATCTGTTATGGTTGTAGGCATAGACTTTGTTGGTGGAGGAGATGTGGGTTCGTCGTTATTAACAACCACCACTTGAGTCGTAGTGTCTTTAGTTTGTTGCCAATCTGGTAGAGAGTCAGCTTGCGGTTTAGGAGTGTCACTTTCTCTAGGAACAAATGCATTGTATTTAGTTACCGGCCTTGTCTGCATCACCTCTACATTAGAGAAGGTGTCAGATTCTTGCTCGGTAACGCTTATCATCTGTTTTATTAATATAGCCGCTGATAGCAACACAACAGCCATAAAAGCTAATATTAGTATAAATACCAGTCTTTTATTATCTTTTATCATATTATCTACTTGAGCCCATCATCATGATTAACCATCCGGGTCGTACATCTAATGGCAATACTGTGACAAGGCAAAAGTAGCTAGGGCCAGCATTACCAAGCAGCCATTGACCTCTGCGAGTAGGTGGGCCAAAAGAGTATGTATCAGTTATAGATGGACTCCACAAGTACTCACCACCTCTTGGTGGTCCTAATACGGTATATGTGACCATGTTTAGACAACCTATAATTGTGTTTATGGGCCCGCCAAAGCTTATTGCAGCCGCAGCAGTATTGGGTACAACTAACGTTAATAGTAACATTATAGCTATTGCATATTTACGCATTGCTTTGATTATAGCATATGAGCTAAGGTCTTTGTTAGGGTTGCCCACTCCTCAAGAGTCAGAGTCTCGGCTCTGGCTGAGTCGCTTATGTCTAATCTTTCAAGCTCCTCTTTACTTATGTTTAAATTATTTGCGAGTATTTTGCGCTTTTGAGAGAAGCCGAGCCTTAGGACTTTAAAAAAATCCTTTTCAGTAATATTGTTAGTTATAAAGAAATCTTTAGAGATATCTGCAATGTGTAATATCGCAGAGTCTACTCGTGGCTTGGGGTTGAAGAGCATTGCTGGTACCTTCTGTACATACTTTGGCTCCCCATAGGCTTTGACACTCATGCTTAAGATGCTCTCTTTGGCATCTCTGGCGACTATGCGTTGTGCTACCTCCTTTTGTACTAAGAGAGTCATGCTTATGGGTTGTTGCTTAGACTCTAAGAACTTTCTTAATATCTCCCCTGTTATATAATACGGTATGTTTGCTATGAGCTTGTAATGTTTGGGTAGTGTAGAAATATCAAATGTGGAGATGTCTGTATTGATTAGGGTCAATTGCTCGGAGGTTAGCTCTTTTGCAAATTTCTCTTGTAATAGTGGCATCAATTCAATGTCTTTCTCTATAGCTATAACGGTAGCCCCAGTGTTGAGTAGTTCTACGGTGAGTGCTCCCTTGCCCGGGCCTATCTCTACAACAACATCTGCACTTGATAAGCCTGCTGTTTCTATCATCTTGCGTACTACGGCCGGGCTCTTTAAAAAGTTTTGCCCTAATGACTTTTTAGCTCGCATATACTTGAGTTTACAGTTAGAAGTCTATTAAGTCTACCCGCACACCTTGCGACAAGGTGTGCGGGTCTACCTTATCACTCTCTCCTCCTGCCCCACCATCTTCGCCTGTTAGAGTGGCTCGGGCGTCCTCGAGATAGCTTGGGTCTAAGTCGTTTAAGAATTGGCTCGGCATATTAACCTGCTCTTTACCATATATGGTGCGGGTAGTGGCATGGGTTAAATATAGCTTCTGCCCTGCTCTTGTAATAGCAACATAAAAGAGCCGTCTCTCTTCTTCTTCGTCTATATCGGCACTATCCCCCATCTTTTCATGAGGGAAGAGGCCTTCCTCAAGCCCTGTTACAAACACATAGTCAAACTCTAAACCCTTACTTGCATGTACCGTCATTAGCTTAACTGCGTTGTTATCCTCCTCTAACTCATCTTGATCTGTGGCCAGAGCCGCATCTTGCAATATATGCTCTATACCCTCTTGCGGCTCTAGGGCATCGTACTTTGTGGCTAGAGTTACAAGCTCTTTAAGGTTCTCTAAGCGCTCGCGCTCCTCCTCTGTGCCATTTTTATACTTGCTCTCCATGCCACTCGCTTTAATAATATGAGTAAAGGTTTCTGACGGCTTACTTGAGAGGGCGACATGCTTAATCTCAGTGAGGAGGTTGTTGAACTTGCGAGCCTTCTCTTGTAGTGCTGGGCCGAGAGTGTGCTCCTCACCACTGAGCATCTTAGTGAGTGTCATCTTACCTATACCTCTTGGTGGTGATGCTACTGCGCGCGCCATGTCTACCGTACTCTTAGGGTTAAGAGCTGCTTTTAAGTAGCTAAGTACATCCTTAACCTCTTTGCGGTCAAAGAACTTGGTCCCAAGCACCTGATAAGGTACTCCCGAGTAGAGGAATCTCTCCTCAAGTCCTCGTGATTGGAAGTTGGCGCGGTAGAGTACGGCAATATCGCGAGGCGCTACACCTCCATCATTAATCAGTCTCTCACACTCCCCTGCTATGTAGCGAGCCTCATCTCCTGCGCTATATGCACTGTATACACTGATGTTGTCACCCTCGTTATTTTGAGTAAAGAGCTTTTTGTCCTTCCTGTTAGTATTCTTCGTTATTATATCGTTGGCTGCGGCTAATATGTTCTGCGTAGAGCGATAATTTTGCTCAAGTAATATTGTCTTAACGTTGTCAAACTCCTTCTCAAAGTAATTAATATTCTCTGGTTTGGCCTGCCTCCACGTATATACACACTGGTCGCCATCACCTACAACGCAGATATTCTGCTCTTCTCCCACAAGGAGCCGCACTAAGTCGTATTGTACGGCATTGGTGTCTTGGTACTCATCTATGTGCAGGTATTGCCACCTTTTTTGGTATTTTTTACGCACCTCCTCATGCCCTGCGAGCAGGTCGTGAGTCTTTATTAAGAGGTCATCAAAGTCTAGCGCCCCCTCCTTGTTAAGCGTCTTGTCATACTCTTGCCATACCTTACCTGCTATCTCTCCATAGTAGCTGCCCCCTGCTGCAGAGCCGGTAAACTCCTCTCTGCCCATGTTACTACCCTTACTCTTAGAGATTATTCCTAATATTGTCTTAGGTTCGTATTGTTTTGGGTCATAATCTAGCTTGACTAAAGCACTCTTAATGGCTCTGAGTGAGTCTGCTCTGTCAAAAATAGTGAAGTTACGAGGTAGGCCGAGTAGCTCGTGATTCTCTCTGAGTATGTGCACTCCAAGCGAGTGGAAGGTCGCCATAAAAGGCATACTCATACCACTACTGAGTGCATTAATAGGTCGGTTAATTTCATCATCCGAATTTAATAAATCTCGCATACGCTCGCGCATCTCTTTCGCCGCCTTATTTGTAAAAGTAACAGCGAGAATATTCTCAGGTGCTACCCCACTCTTAATAAGGTGTACTATGCGATGTGTAATTGTCCGCGTCTTCCCTGCGCCAGCACCGGCTATTATAAGTAGTGGACCGTTGGTGTGTAACACCGCCTCGCGCTGAGGCCTATTAAGCTCTTTTAAATGAGATTGTTCGCTTTGTTGATTATTTGTTGACATGTTGTATTAGTTTGTTACAATTTAAGCAAAAGCCGGCCTTTGAGCGCGGTCCCGACCCAGCCCGTCCCTTGTGGACGGGCTGGGGCTTTTTATGGTTTGAGTTTATAGAATTTTGCTATAATATTTCTTACCACTCATTGCAGTATTTTAGCATGGTGGTATATTTGAGCCTAATGACAGACTTTAAGATTAGGGGTGGGAGGAAGTTGAGTGGATCAGTGCGGGTTAATACCTCTAAGAATGGGGCGATGGGGCTTGTGGCCGCTGCACTTATAAATAAAGGCACTACTACTCTGCACGGTATACCACGCATAGAGGAGATAAGCCGTATGCTTGAGGTCTTTAAGAGCTTGGGTATTGTGGTAGAGGCTCTGCCAGACCCAAATACAGGAGAGCAGACAACCCTCAAGATAACTCCACCTAGAGAGTGGGACATAAGCAAGATTAATAGAGAGTCGGCAAGCAAGATGCGCTCCGTGCTTATGCTCTTGGGCTCACTAGTGCACTATAGTGATAACTTCTTGCTCCCCCACGCTGGTGGATGCAAGATGGGTGCGCGCACTATTGCCGCGCACAAGCACGGCCTTGAGGAACTTGGAGTAAACATAGAGGTGTTAGATGATGATTATAAGGTTACAAATAATGGATTAAAGGCTGGTAGAGAGATTATAATGTATGAGGCTAGCGACACCGCAACTATTAATGTACTTATTGCCGCTGCGAGAGTACCCGGCAAGACGGTTATAAAGTACGCACCGCCTAACTATCAAGTACAAGATGTATGCTACTTCTTAGAGAGTCTGGGAGTTAAGATAAGTGGTATTGGCACTCATGTACTGACTATTGAGGGCTTAGCTGAGATAGATACAGACATAGAGTGGCACAATAGCGAGGACCCAATAGAGGCAATGGGCTTTATAACAGCTGCTATAATGACTAACTCTGAGTTAACAATAGAGCGTTGCTCTATAAACTTCCTTGAGGTGGAGCTGTTGAAGTTGAAATATATGGGACTGAAGTTTGATATTGGAGATAAGTATTTAGCAGACAATGGTAAGACAGAACTTGTAGATATAACAGTACACGCAGACAAGAGCACACTCACAGCTCCTGAAGATAAGATACACCCATTGCCATACCCGGGGCTTAATGTAGATAATCTCCCCTACTTTGCCACTATTGCTACTCAAGCTGAGGGTACAACTCTTATACATGACTGGATGTGGGAGAGCAGGGCTATCAACTTTGCTGAGCTTAGTAAGCTCGGCGCACAGGTTAAGTTGCTAGACCCACACAGAGTGGAGATAACTGGCAAGACAGCCCTTAAAGGTGCTCAGGTGGTATGCCCCCCTGCTTTGCGCCCGGCTGTTGTGATATTCCTTGCGATGCTCGGAGCTGAGGGTGAGAGTGTATTGCGTAATATATACTCTATAGCCAGAGGTTATGAGGACTTGGCGCAGAGACTTAATAAAATAGGAGCAAATATAGAGGTTTTAGAGTAGTATTGACATAATACCACAATATGTGGTGTGGTATTGACTTTTTAGTTATACACAGTACAATGTTGCCACTGTTGACGATACATATATGTGCGTTACAGTTAGTAATATACAAGATATTGCCATAAGGCAACTCACCGCAAGGCTTGTTATGGATGTGACGAAAGTAATAATATAAATATATAAAACAGAAATTTACATACTCCTCAGTGGGTGTCTCAATACTCTTTGCTATAGGGCTCTCAATGCCTAGTAGTGCTGATGCTAGTGTCTTGAGCTCTATTGGCTCCCTATTTAGTAATAGGGTTACTTACACTAGTGAGAGTAGTTATGACTCACAGACAGTGCCACTATTGCGTGCGGCTCGTAATTTAGACCCTAAGGCAGCTATTGGAGGTGGTGATATTGTTGTACGTAATGGTGTGGCACTTGTGGCTGAGAGTGGCCCAGAGGGTGGTATAGCTGAGTTTGTAGAGGGTGCCAAGACAGGTGGACAGATAAGTGTGTATATTGTGCAGAAAGGTGACACTTTGAGTGACATAGCGGAGTCCTTTGGTGTGTCTGTTAACACTATTAAGTGGGCTAATGATATTAAGCGTGGCTCTACTATCAACATAGGGCAAAAGCTTGTAATACTACCTGTAACGGGCATCAAGTATACTATTAAAAGGGGTGGCACACTAAGAGATGTTATAAAGAAGTACGGCGGGTCACTAGAGGAGGCTGCTGAGTACAATGGTGTAGGGCCAGATGAAGAGCTAAGTAAGGGTACAGTCGTTATAATCCCAAATGGTGAGTTGGCTAGTCCTAGGCCTGTACGTAGATTAGCTCGCAGTAGTGGTATAACCAGCAGGGCTCGTAATGTATCTAATCGTGATTTAGGTGGATACTACGTGCACCCGTTAAACAATGGTGGTACTAAAACACAAGGCATACATGGTTATAATGCAGTTGACATAGCAGCTCCTACTGGTACCCCTATTGTGGCTAGTGCTTCAGGTACAGTTATACTGGCTCGTAGATATGGCTATAATGGTGGTTACGGTCGCTATACTATAATCAAGCACCCTAACGGTACGCAGACAGTATACGCTCATATGAGTAAGAACATTAGCTATGAGGGACAATGGGTCACTCAAGGGCAGGTTATAGGTTATGTAGGTAATACCGGCCGCTCTACAGGGCCACACGTACACTTTGAGGTTCGTGGCGCTAAGAATCCATTCTAGTAGTAAGCAATTATTTAATAAATATAGGTACTAAAAAGACCGTACAAATTGTACGGTCTTTTTAATTGGTTTAAGTTAGTTTAAAACTATACCATCTTTAGGTCTATTGATACTCCTGAGGGTAATGAGATGTTGGTCAATGCCTCCATCACCTTACCTGAGGGTTGCAATATATCTATGAGTCTCTTGTGCACACGCATCTCAAACTGTTCTCGCGCGTCTTTATTGACGAAGGTTGAGCGCAGTACGGTGTACTTTTTAATCTCGGTAGGCATTGGGATAGGGCCACGCACCTCAGCGTCAAAGCGCTTAGCGGTGTCTATAATCTGCTTTACAGATATGTCTAGCAGTTTATGCTCGTAGGCTCGTACGCGTATACGTAATTTGTCTACCCCTTTTTTCTTTTTTTCTACCATAAGATTATTTTATTTTTAATGTACAATTTATTGTGGTAAGTAACTTACCACAGACTCACTTTTACCGCAAGGTAGTAGCTTATGCTACAACTTTAGTAACAACACCAGCTCCTACTGTGCGACCTCCCTCACGTACAGCGAAGCGCATCTTGTCCTCAAGAGCGATAGGTCCCACTAACTTAACTTTAAAGGTTACAGTGTCACCTGGCATTACCATCTCTGTGCCCTCTGGTAGAGTTACCTCTCCTGTAACGTCCGTTGTACGCACGTAGAATTGTGGCTTATAACCAGTGAAGAATGGTGTATGACGACCACCCTCCTCTTTAGTAAGGATGTATACCTCAGCCTCAAACTCTGTATGTGGAGTTATTGAGCCCTTAGCAGCTAGTACTTGCCCACGGTGTACCTCGTCTTTCTTAGTACCACGCAGTAGGATACCAGCGTTGTCTCCTGCAAGACCCTCTTGTAGGTTCTTGTTAAACATCTCAATACCTGTGATTGTAGTTGTAGTTGTCTCTTTGATACCAACTATCTCTACCTCCTCACCTACTGTTACCTTACCGCGCTCGATGCGACCTGTAACAACTGTACCACGTCCCTCAATTGAGAAGATGTCTTCAATTGGCATAAGGAATGGCTTATCTAGCTCACGAGCCGGTACCTCGAAGTACTCATCCATGTGCTTAGTTAGCTCTAGGATCTTCTCTACCCACTCGTCCTTCTCTGTGGCTCCAGCTGCCTTAAGAGCTGAACCACGTACGAATGGAGTGTTCTCTCCATCAAAGCCGTATTGTGTAAGAACCTCACGGATCTCCTCCTCTACTAGCTCTATCATCTCCTCATCAACATCTGGCATGTCTGTTTTGTTGATAAATACGATGATCTTAGGTACACCAACTTGCTTAGCAAGCAATATGTGCTCACGAGTCTGTGGCATAAGGCCGTCAGTAGCTGCTACCACAAGGATAGCGCCGTCCATCTGTGCGGCTCCTGTAATCATATTCTTGATGTAGTCGGCGTGGCCGGGAGCATCAATGTGAGCATAGTGACGGTTAGCCGTCTCATACTCGTTGTGAGATAGGGCGATAGTAATACCACGCTCTTTCTCCTCTGGGGCATTGTCGATATCATCGATCTTTGCCATCTTTACGTTTTGCCCATCTAGGTGCAATGAGTTAAGGATAGCTGCAGTAAGTGTTGTCTTACCGTGGTCAACGTGACCAAGAGTACCAACATTTACGTGATCCTTATCTCTGTTAAAATCTTCTGCCATAATAATTTATGTTACTTATAATTAATAATATCTGATACCGCAACTATTGTATTGGCAACCTTTGCTTAGCTCGCGAGAACGAGCGCTTAACAAAAGTGACCATTACGCAGTATCTACACACATCAAAAGACATATGTGCGCTACATACTATCAAATAGCGCCTGATAGTCAACTGGATTGGCAATATAAAATACCCCTACGAGGGGTATTTTATAAAGTATAACCTTAACTAGGGTTATTTATGCATGTCGTGCTTTAGTTTCTCTAAGAACTCGGCAGCAGTCTTCTGGCCTCCAAGACCAAAAGCTAAGCCAAATGCTAGTGAGAGTGCTACTACTACTCCAGTAAAGAGTGTGTAGATAAACGACGCATCTACTCCAAGCTGAGCAAAGGCTGTAAGACCACCCATTACCCATATTGCCCATTTTGCTAGATTACCTATGAACCCTGCGGCGTGTACACTAGCTGCCTTAGCAGAGCCAGTAACAAGGTTGTCTACAAAGCGTGCTACAACAGCTGTAATAATCAATATTGCAGCAGACAGCACAACCTGTGGGAGGATAATAAGTAGTGAGTCTTGTAAGAAGGCAGATGCTTGTCCAAGACCAATAACGCTTAGTGAGAACATCAAGAAGACTATGATCACTAGCCACTTAACAGTCTCCCCTAAGAATACTGGAGAGTTAAGCTTGATGCCTGCTTTAGATAGTACCCCCTCTACACCAGCGTAACGTAGTGCGCTATCTAGCTTAATAGCACGGAATACTTGAGTAACTATACGTGCCAATACTACCCCAACTAACCAACCAATGGCTAAGAACAATATTGCACCAATCACATTTGGTACAAAATTAACAAATGTGTAGAAGACATCTTGAAATGCGTTTTGCAAGATGTCTGACCATGTAACAATTAACATATTGTATTTTAAATTAAATCCGGATTTAATAATAATTAGGTTTCGACCTCCTATATTATACCACCTAATGTAGGTGGTAAATGAGTTAATTGTGCATAATTACAAGCCTAATCTGTTGAGGAGCTTCTTATGTGGTGAGTCTAGGATGTCACAGATAAGCTTGTCGCGCATGTCTAGCCTGTATTTAAACTCATTGGTAGAGAATACGGCATAACGCAGTCCCTGTCCCATCTCTGCCTCGGTTGTGCGTATTACAGTCTCAAGTTGACGGTGTTTAATAGCGTCACCAACTATAAGTATGTCTACCCTGCTATTTGGGTCTTGCAAGAATGTACCGCTTATAATAAGAGATTTTATGCGTCCTACCTTGCGCATGCGTTTAGATAAGTCACCACTTTGATCACCACTAACCTGACTCAGTAGCGCCTTCATAGCTTGTAGGTACTCAAAGTTTTGATTCAGTTTGTAGCCGGGTTTTGACTTTTTTATTATTTTATTTTCTTTCTTTAGTTTCTTTACCTCTTCTACTTTGCATGTGGCTTTAGAGAGGAAAGTGGCTGACTCAAGTAGTTTAAGTTCTTTAGTAACCGTCTCTTTAAGTGTCTTCGTCTGACGGACTACGTCTGCTACTTGCATGCATTCATCAGGATTAGCTAAGAAGAGGCGCATAATCTTAATGCGCCCAACAGAGCCAAATATTTTTGTCAAAGGATCCTTCATTGCCATAATGAGTGTAGTATAACATATAGCTAAAAACAAACAAAAAGCGAGGCAAGGCCTCGCTTTTTGGTACTACTTAGTAGTTGGAGTACTAAGTTATTACTTAAGTTCTACAGTGGCACCTGCCTCCTCTAGCTTAGTCTTCCACTCATTTGCCTCGTCGGCTTTAACCTCACTCTTAAGTGATGTCGGGGCTCCTTCTACAAGGTCCTTTGCTTCTTTAAGTCCTAAGCCTAGGATCTCCTTAACTACCTTGATTACGGCAATCTTCTTGTCGCCGAAGCTTGTTAGGGTTACGTCAAAGGCGTCCTTCTCCTCAGCACCTGCTCCTGCGTCGCCCGCTCCTCCGGCTGCTGCTACTGCTGTAGCAGATACTCCGAAGCGCTCCTCAATAGCCTTTACCAAGCCATTAAGCTCAAGTACAGTCATGTTCTCAATCTTCTCTATCATCTCTTTGTACTCAGCTGGTACCTCTTTAGGCTCTTCTACTGTCTCCTCTTTTACCTCTTCTACCTTCTCCTCGGCTGGAGTTGCCTCCTCCTTCGCTGAGGCTTCGGAGGACACGTCCTCTGCCCCCTTGTCCTGCGTAGCCTCTGGCGTAGCGGGATCCTCTTTTGCCTCAGTCTCTACTGCTGCCTCTTTTGTCTTGTCTTCTGTCATAATAATTATATTAATTTAGTTGTTAGTAATTATGCCTTTTGCTCGGCTACTTGCCCAAGTGCTATTGCAATCCTTTGTATAGGGCTGTTAATAACATTGGCAAACATACCACGGAGCACATCTAATGGTGGTATAGTTGCTATCTCTTGCATGCCTGTTGCGTCTAGCATACCACCCTCGTACACTCCGCCTACTATAGCTAGGCGCTCGGCACCGTACTCTTTAGTAAAGCTGTATACGCCGCGTGCTGGAGCTGTGGGGTCGTCTGCACCATATGCTATGGCTACTTCTCCCTCTAACTCGGGGACATCTCCACTTATACCGGCTGCTTCAGCTGCTTTGCGCATTAGGGTCTTCTTAGCTACAAAGTAGTTTACGTTGTCACCCTCAAGCTTGCGGCGCATTGCTGTCTCGTCTGATACACCAAGGCCTTTAAAGTGTACGAACACTGTAGATGCTGAGTCTTTAAATATGCTTGTGAGCTTATCAAGTATCTCAGTCTTTTGTTGTCTTGTTTTTGCCATCTTTAATTTTTTATGAGTTGGAGTTAGTTTGAAGGTCTCACAAACAAATTTTAAAACCCTCTACCCCTAGCCGCCCACTGCCCCAGGTTTGAAAATTGTTTCCTCAACCTTCAAACTTAGGTACCATGGATGGCACTCACTTAATAATATTGGAGCTGCTCGACCACTCGGCACGACTGACATCTCTTTAGAGACGGCATGCTGTCTTCAGTCCAATACGGAGTATACTAACTGATTTTACTAAATAGTCAATTAATATTCCTGTTTTGGGCGGTAGCTTAGGGCTTCTAGGATGTGGCTCTCTGTGATGTCCTCAGTATGCTCTATGTCGGCTATTGTGCGGGCTAGCTTGATTATCCTGTGGTAGGCGCGTGGGCTTAGGTCTAGCTTCTTAGCGCTTAAGTTAAGTACCTCTTGAGCGGGTTTTGACAGCTTTGCATGCTTGGCGATGTCTTTATTATTCATATGAGCATTTGGCTTGCCTCTTTTATTTTGTGCCACTCGCGCTTTTAGCACACTTTTTAGTGCCTCCTCACTCTGGCCTTGAGTGCCCTTTTGGTTTAGCTTCTCATGGGCTACTTGCCCCACCTCTATCCACATATCTATCCTGTCCATTATAGGGCCACTTATCTTTTGCTTATATCTACTTATCTCATGCATAGTACACTTACATTTATTACTCCCCAAGTAGCCACATGGGCACGGGTTAAGTGCTGCGATGAGTATAAACCGTGAGGGGAACTCGGCTGAGCCCTTGGCTCTACTAATAGTCACCACTCCATCTTCAAGAGGTTGGCGTAGAGCATTGATAACCTTCTTATCAAACTCAGGGAACTCATCCATAAAGAGTACTCCGCGGTGCGCCAGTGTAACCTCGCCCGGCTTGGGGTATGAGCCCCCTCCTACCATAGATACATAACTAGCTGTGTGGTGTGGTGAGCGTATCTGCGGAGTTGTTATAAGTGGCTCAGAGAGAGTGCCAGATATAGAGTGTATGCTTGTGACCTCTAGCGCCTTATCAAAGCTCAGTGGTGGCAATATGCCTGCAAATGCTTTAGCAAGCATCGTCTTGCCTGTCCCTGGCGGGCCGTATAGTGCAATGTTGTGCCCTCCAGCAGCAGCTATGGTGAGCCCACGCTTGGCACCCTCTTGCTCAACTATGTCGTCAAAGGTTAGTTGGGGCGTGGTTTGTTGAGGTTTTATGCTTGTTGGCGGAGTTGGCTCTATAGCTTGCGACCTTATTGGTGAGTCGGCGATGTTAATGTGACGTATTACCTGCTCTAGCGACTCTGCGCCATAGACTGTGATATCGCTTACTAAAGCTGCCTCTGTAGCATTGTCACTAGGCACGAATATCTCTGTGTAGCCCGCCTCTTTAGCTGCTAGAGTGAGGGCCAGTGTGCCTGTTATGGGTCGCAATGAGCCATCTAACCCTAGCTCTCCTAAGAATATACGGTTAGCTGGCTCAAACTCTATCTCTTGTGCAGCTAGTAGATATGCCAGGGCTATTGGGAGGTCAAATTGTGGTCCCTCCTTGCGCACACTTGCCGGGGCTAGTGAAACTACTACCTTTTTGTTGTTTTGTTTAGGTGGTTTATACCCAGTGTTTTTAATGGCGGCGCTTACTCTGCTACGTGCTTCGTCTACCGGTTTGTCTGCTAAGCCTACAACATTAAAAGAGTGCAGACCTTTAGATAAGTCTACCTCCACGTTAATAATGTATGCATCTAATAAGTTAGTTTGAGCGCTATATACTCTAGAGAAGCTTGTTGCCATAATATAGGCATTGTAGCACGTAATAGCAGAGAGTTGTTTGAAGTTGTTCTACTCCATACAGTGAGTGCATAGCGATGCAGCTGGGTTGGCGGCTAGGCGTGCCGAGTCTATCTCACCGCCGCACTTTGCGCATTTTCCGTAAGTACCATCCTCTATACGCTTTAGTGCATCTTTAACATTCTTTAGTCTTATCTCTAACTCGTCTACTATTGCTTTATTAGCCTCTTGCTCTTCATCTGCATCTGCGAGATTGTTTAGGTCGGCAGTATTCATCTCGCTGGCGTTGGCTGTAGCCGTCCAGTCTGCGGGGTTAGTAGAGTTGAGCATACCAAGGTCAGTAAGCTCTAGCTCTAGGCGAGCCTCCTCTTGCTCTAGTTTTGCTTTAAACTCCTTAACATCCATATTAGTAGTATACTACTAAATACACAAAAATGCACTATGTAAAGTTAATCATGTGTATAATTTAATAATTAAAGTTGTTGCAAGGCTGCTTTACGTATTTTGTATCTCTGAGATACTTCTCTTAGAGTATTAATGTTGTTGGTTATCAGTATAGTGTTGTCGTCTAAGAAGGAATATAAAAAGCGTATATTACCCTCGTCATCTCTCATGACTCGTGCATTTAAGTTTTCTACTTTTATATTACTTGGTGTCCTAGAGAGTGACCTGCTACCAGGAGAGTTGAAGAATGGACGTAATTCTCTTTCCCCAACCTTCTCCCAGTCTAGTAGTGTAGCTAGAGCATGCTCTGAAGATGTAGTTGTTAATAATATAAAAGGTGTATTGCGGTCGGCAACATGGAAGCCTACCATATACCTATCGGCTCTACCCATAAGACGTATAAATTGGTCGTCTAGGGAGAGCCCAAATCGTATGGGTAATTCTTGTTGAGTTAATAGCCGACCGGTGTCTTTTATAGCAAATTGAGTCACAGACCCTAGAGTGGTATTAGACTCTAGCATAGCGTCATTTAATATTGAGAGCACTTTCCTGTTTGATAGGTCGGCTATGTCAACATTTATTCTATAGTCTGTAAATATCATTGACTTATCGGCCACCATTGGCTTATTGGTAGCATTTTGTGTTACCAATTGTCTTTGGTATGCCGAGTAGGCTATATATATTGCAGACATTCCAAGTATTAGCATTAAGATACTCGAGATTATTAAGAACATCCTTGATACGCCGCCCTTAGGCTCAGCCTCTTTTGAACTTATGGTTATGAGCTCGTCCCCATCTTTTAGTGTCTTTTTGTCACTCTGCATAGCCATGGCTCGCACCATGGAGATTTTACGGTTTTTAACTAGGCTCTGCACATCCTCTTTATAAGTGTGGAGCATGGCAGACTTGGCACTCAAACCACGACGCGGTTTAGTGTCTTTCTCTTTGTGTTTAATATCTTCCTTATCTGTGCTTTTAGCAGATTGAGGCTGAGTTATAGAGTCTAATTCTATGTTACTAGCCATTGGGTTAAGTGCTGCTTTAGGTGTTTTATCACCTGACGGTGGCTTATTTGTGTTGGGTGTCTCCTTGTTGTCCATGATTGTTACTTGATGGCTTTAGACCCTTACGCTCTGCGAACTCAGGGTCAGCATCTTTGATAGATAAATCTATCTTTTGTTTGCCACCCATCTCTTTGATTTCTTTAATTATAACATTAACCTTCTCTCCCTCAGCTAGGGCATCAGAGACATTGTTGATACGGAAGGGGGCTATCTCAGAGATATGCACCAAGCCCTCCGTACCTGGAGCAATACGCACAAATGCGCCGAAGTCTAGGATCTTTACTACCTCTCCCTCAAACTTCTCACCCACTGCATACTCGTGTGTAAGCTCTTCTATCTTACTTTTAGCAAGCTCAGCGCTACCATTCTTGCCAGTGATGTAAATCGTGCCATCGTCTTCTATAGTTATCTCATCTACTCCAGTCTCATCTTTAAGTCCATTTATCGTCTCACCTCCCTTGCCTATTACTAACCCTATCTGGTCTTCTTTGATTGTCATTGAGAGTATCTGTGGCGCGCGCGGACTAATATTTGCGCGCGGCTCGGCTATGGCCTTGTGCATTACCTCGAGTATCTGCAGTCGCGCTGTCTTGGCTTGCTCTATACCCTCTTTAAGTACCTCTACTGGCACACCATCAACTTTAACATCCATTTGTATTGCAGTGATGCCGTCTTTAGTGCCGGCAACTTTAAAGTCCATATCACCAAAGTGATCTTCAGGTCCTTGTATATCTGTAAGTATCTTATAGCGATAGTCTTGATCTCCAGGGTTACCCATACTCATCATACCCATAGCTATGCCGGCTACCGGATTCTTAATAGGTACTCCTGCATCCATAAGTGCTAGGGTTGAGCCACATACACTGGCTTGAGAGCTAGAGCCGTTGCTTGCCATTGTCTCACTTACTATACGTATTGTGTAAGGGAATTCCTCTTTACTTGGCAATACCGGTACAAGGGCCTTCTCTGCCAAGGCGCCGTGACCTACCATGCGTCTGTTGAATCCACCTACACGCCCCGTCTCCCCAACAGAGTATGGTGGGAAGTTGTAAAAGTGCATATAACGCTTTGAGCCATCTTGTGTCTCTATAGTGTCTATGAGCTGTGCATCGTCTGGTGAGCCGAGTGTAAGAGCAGAGAATACGTGTGTACCTCCACGGTAGAAGATACCTGTGCCATGTATCATCTCACTCACTCCCCCGGCCTGAGCATAGAGCGGGCGGAGCTCGTCCATTGCTCGGCCGTCTTGGCGTTTGTCGTTGTCTAATGCCTCTGTGTGCACTACCTCGTCCACCATCTGCTCAAAGTAGTCGTCTGCATTTTGTATCTCTCCTGCAAACTCCTCTCTCTCTTTAACTATACTCATCCACTCGTCTTTAAGAGCGTATGCCCCTTTCTCTCCAAAGACGTACTCTGTCATCTTTGGCATTATCTCCGCCTCAAACAGGGCTTTAAGCTCATCGCTTGGCTTTGGTGTTATTATCTCTACCTTCTCTTTACCTATTTCCTCTATTATCTTGTGTTGCCACTCTTGGAGCTTATTTGTCTCGCTAGCCGCTAGCTCTAATGCCTTGCCGATAGTCTCCTCAGTTGCTTCTTTAGCGCCAACCTCTACCATATTTATATTGCCGTCTTTACCACAGGCTAAGAGGTCTAGCTCCTCACTCTCTGCTGTGCGTTGAGAGTAGTTGGGGTTGATTATAAAGTTTTCATCTCCATTAACCCTACCAATACGCACGGCGCTCACTGGCCCTGCCCAAGGTATGTCGCTTGTACCAAGCGCAAGGCTGGCACCTATTACCCCCAATACATCTGGGTCCTCCTCGTCTATTGCTAACACAGTGGCTATTACTTGTATATCTCGGCGCATAGATTGGTCAAATAGTGGTCTAATGGTGCGGTCTATCACGCGCGCGCTGAGCACGGCCTCCTCGCTTGGCATGCCCTCTTTCTTACGGAATCTGCCACCAAGGATTGCTCCTGCTGCGTAGAACTTCTCTTCAAACTCCACAGAGAGCGGGAACCAGCTTTGCCCCTCCTTCTCTCTGCCCATCACGGCCGTAACCATCACGGCGGTGTTGCCATATCGGATTATTACAGAGCCATTTGCTTGGTCTGTTAGGTTAGTAAATTGTGCGGTAAGTGTCTTACCCCCCACCTCTATGCTATACTCTTTTAGTACTATACTCTTAGGGAATGCTTCCATATTGTTATTTTTATTATGTTCTTTAGGGAGGTCCGAGCTATTTCATAAACAAAACTCAAACCCTCTACCCCTAGCCGCCCACTGCCCCGGGTTTGAGTTTTATTTACTCATATCTCGGACCAAGCGTACCGCATTGATAAAGAACTTTAGAGCTTGCAGAATCCAGAACTGAACACCTAAAGGTTCAATGCTGTATCTGCAAACTCGCTTATAATAAACTTGAGTATACCAGAGTGCCGTACTTTTACAAAAGACGCTAAATGTTTGTTATTTTGAAGTTGTGCTTTTTATGTACTTTTTGCTTAAGATGTAGAATACGATTACTTCAGTTATAAAGAATGCTATGTTAATAGCATTGATATTGATTACTTTAGTTTTTAGTAAATCTATTAATATAAAACTTCCGCTACCGATAATTAAAAATATTGTTGAGAGCTTCACAATCTTGTCTTTATTTTTTACTACGTATGTTTTATTGATATAACTTGCAGAGTATATAACCCCAAGCCAGACACTTATAACCCCTATTACATTTGTGAAGTATATTACGGGCCCATTACTTGCAAGAAGTTTTAATAATACAGGTAATGCAATCAAACCAATTACAAACGGTATAGCAAAACCAGCGGTAAGGTAATGAGTTAGTGCAATGTACCAGTCTTTAGATTGCTTTTTGTCTTTTGTTTTAGAATCCATATTTTTTATAAAGTTAAGTAATTATTGAATACTAGTCTCTTTAGTATTTTTTGTCAATCTCTTTTTTACCTACTTTTTACGAGAAGTCACTTTATTGCGGTGGTTGCCTATTAGATATCGTTTCTTATCTTGACCCATGTCTATAAAGTCGTCTGCAGTTTCCTTAAGCATCCCCGAGCTACTGCGAGCAAAGCTTATGACCTCTACTTGGCACTCTTGCGCTTGTAAGTACTTAACGAGAGGTACAAAGTCGCCATCTCCAGTGGCTAGCACTACGGCATCTATCTTCTGTGCTATGGCTATGGCGTCTATTGCTAGGCCTACATCCCAGTCGGCCTTCTTAGCCCCACCGGCGAAGATCTGTATGTCTTTAGTCTTGATGTCTATACCGAGTTTCTCCAGAGCCTCAAAGAAGGGTTGCTCCTCCCCTCCCTCGGTGTTTACTACATAGGCTTTGGCTCTTATTAGTTGCCTGCCTGCTACGGCGTCTTCAAGGAGATTCTTAAAGTTAACCTTGGCTCCGTAGAGATTCTTGGCGCTGTGGTATAGGTTTTGTGTGTCTATAAACACGGCAACACGTTGCTGTGGGTGTTTTGTTACTGTCATTATTTATATTATATAGTATTTTGGTAAAAGTTATTACGATTACGTAACTCTACAAAACTAAACTACCCAGGGGTTCACCATATTTTTACTGCGGTAAAAATTGGCTCTGCTCGCCGGCATTAACGATGCCGTCTGCGCAAGACCCCGTGGTTAGTTTGTTTTATAGATTTACTGAGAGTCCGTAAAAAGCAATATTACTTCTTAAGACCAAGAGTCTTTATAAGCTCCGTGTAAGTGTTTGAGTCTTTACGCTCTAGATACTTAAGGTGCTTGCGGCGGTCGGCTACCATCTGTAGTAAACCACGGCGTGAGTGATTGTCTTTGTGATTTGCCTTAAGGTGAGCTGCGAGCTTGTCTATCTTCTTAGAGAGTATTGATACTTGCACACCAGCAGAGCCAGTGTCACTTTCATGCTTTTGACCTTTCTTTATTGCTGCTGTTTTTACTCTTTTTGTTAATGTCATATGATTATCGTGACTTAATGCGCGCGATTATACAATATATTAGCCACCAATGCAAGCCCACACACCTTTAATCAAAGGTGTGTGGGCAAGTTCCTGCCATGGGTTAGTTATTGGTGTTATAATAATATTAATGCAAAGTTTACAAGATCTTAAGCAGGAGTACTTAGAATATTTAGAGATTGAGCGTGGGCGAGCTGCGCGGACTGTTGCTAATTATGATCAATATTTGGTGAGGTATCTTGACTACTCTGGAGTAGAGAAGCCAAAAGATATTACAGAGCAGTCAGTACGTGAGTATCGCCTGTGGCTTAATAGGCAAATTGGTACTGATGGTGACACTCTTAAGAAGAACACACAGAATTATCACCTCATAGCTCTGCGCTCATTCTTAAAATACCTTCGTAAGAGAGATATTAAGTGCCTAGCGCCAGACAAAATAGAGCTTGCCAAGCTTGGAGACAGAGATCTGGATCTAATAACTTATGATGAACTCAAGCGTCTACTTGAGGCTCCGAGGAGGGGCGAGGATAAAGATTCTATTAAGGCCCTGAGAGACTCGGCAATATTGCACACGCTATTTTCTACAGGTTTACGCGTTTCTGAGTTGTGCTCTGTGGATAGAGATTTAGACCTTACTCGTGATGAGTTCTCTGTGCGGGGCAAAGGCTCTAAGGTGCGCGTTGTCTTCCTCTCACCTGCTGCTAAGATTGCTATCAAGCTCTATCTTGCGGCTCGTAAAGATATGGATGAGGCGATGTTCATCTCCCTAGCTAAGGGTGCGGAGGAGAGCGGAGATATGCGTCTTACACCCCGCTCTGTAGAGAGGATAGTCAAGAAGCGAGCTGTTGAGGCCGGTATTAGCAAAAAGGTTACCCCGCATGTTATACGTCATAGCTTTGCTACTGATTTATTAGAAGGTGGTGCAGACCTGCGCGCTGTGCAGGCACTCTTGGGCCATGCCAACATATCTACTACGCAGGTGTATACTCATGTGACAGATAAACACCTTAAGGATGTGCATAAGGCCTTTCATAATCGCAAGCGATAAGCTCGTCTCTGTGTAGTCTTTGTAAGATTGTGATATTATCTAGTATATGAGAATAGTATCTTGGAATGTTAATGGACTGCGCGCAGTACATCGTAATGGGTATTGGCGCGATTTTATGTCTCTTAAGCCTGATATTATTTGCCTGCAAGAGACCAAGATGGAGAAGGGGCAACTAAGTGAGAATATCCGTGAAATGCCCGGATATATATCACTGTGGAACAGTAGTAAGAAGCGTAAGGGCTACAGTGGTACCGCAATGTATATTGCAGAACCGATTGCCAAGAATATTAAGGAGGTGCACTATGGCCTGGGGAGTGAGGAGTATGATGGTGAGGGTCGGCTTATAACAGTAGAGTTTGATGACTTTGTAGTGTGTAACGGATACTTCCCCAATGGTGGGGGCGGACCTGAGAGACTGTCCTTTAAGATGGGCTACTACGAGACGTTTATGTCCTTTATAGAGAATGTCCGTAAGAGACAACCAAATGTCCTTTGGATGGGAGATGTCAATACAGCGCATAATGAGATAGATCTTGCTAGGCCAAAGGCGAATGAGAAGAACACGGGCTTCTTACCTATGGAGCGTGAGTGGATAGACGAGGTGGAGGCACTTGGGTATGTAGATACCTTTAGATATTTACACCCAGAGAAGGTGCAGTACTCATATTGGGATATGAAGACGCGCGCACGGGAGAGGAATGTTGGTTGGCGTATAGACTATATTTTTGTAAGTGAGGAGTTATTGCCTAGAGTTAAGAAGGCTCAGATACACACGAGTATATATGGCTCAGACCACTGCCCTATCTCTGTTGACTTGGATATGTAGTTTAAAAGTCTCAAAGCTCTGCAGGACGAAACTACCCAGGGGTTCACCGTATTTTCTCTGTGGAGAAAATCGGCTCTGCTCGCCGGCATTAACGATGCCGTCTGCGCAAGACCCCGTGGTTAGTTTGCCCTACAGAATTTTAATATTACTTAAGACACATGATGCTTCTCTCTGAGCTTCGCCACTTCAGCTTCATCGGCTTCTCTCTGCTTTTCTGCTCCATTCTTACCGAGTTCTCTCAGTTCTGCATCGTTTAGTTTTAAGAGCTCTTCAGCTCTTTTAGTTAGATACTCTTGAGTGTTGTTGCTTGCATCATCTAGGACATCCTCAAGTAGAGCGTGCAATAACCAGCCTATGCGTGGGCCGGGCTTCTCGCCGAATGTCTGCATTATGTAGCCGCCGTCTATCTTGAGCATGCCGACCGATATTGGGTCTCGGAGTGCTTCATCTACCATCGCCTGATATTTGCGGAAGCGGAATGGTTGCTCCTTAGGCCTACCACTACCTATCCTGTCGCACATTCTTATGTTCAGTAGTTTTTGTATATTCCCCTCCCCTACATTTGTAATCATCCTACGCACGGCAGAGAGTGTGATGATATCTGGATCAGAGAAGAACATATGCCAGCGCACAAGACTCACTACTTGCTCGGTTATATCTTTAGAGTATTTGAGTCGTTGCATGATCTCTTTAGTCATCCTTGCGCCTATTACCTCGTGACCGTAGAAGGTGTATCCGTTACCTTTAGTCCTGCGACTCCTAGGCTTGCCTATATCGTGGAAGAGGCTTGCCAGGCGCTCCTCTAGTGTCAGGCCTTTATCAGCTGCGTGCTGTAATGCTCTTAAGTTGTGCTCGTATACATCATACTTGTGTGCCTTTTTGCCTTGCTTGCATCCTATGCCCTCTCTTAGCTCAGGTATTATGTATTGCAATAGTTGTAGTTGCTCAGAGAGACCGAGTGCAGTGGCTGGAGTGTCAGACATCATTATCTTATTAAGCTCGTCATGTATGCGCTCTTTAGATACCCTCTCTAGTAGTGCAGAGTTACTTGCTATAGCGAGCATCGTTTCGCCATCAATAGCAAACTCTAGCTGTGCTGAGAGTCTTAGGGCGCGCATCATACGCAAGGCATCCTCGCCAAATCTGGTGTTAGCATCACCCACTGTCTTGAGTACACCAGCCTCAAGATCATCAAGACCTGTGAAGTCGTCTACAAGCTCATCTGTAATTACTCTATAGGCTATAGCATTGATGGTGAAGTCGCGCCTCTTAAGGTCATCATGTAAGGAGTCGCTAAACTCCACAGAGTCTGGGCGACGAGAGTCGGTATATGCTCCCTCTGTACGATATGGAGTGACCTCTAGTATCTCTGTTGCTGGGTTACCACTGTCGGTCTTAACTCCTACTGTACCAAAGTTATTCTCATAGAAGGTCTCATCTTTACCGAAGATTGCCTGTATTTGCTCTGGCTTTGCGTTGGTGGTTATGTCCCAATCTTTTGGTATTTTACCCAATAGAGTGTCTCGTACACATCCACCTACCAAGTAGGCCTCGTAGCCGGCTGACTCAATTGCCATTGTTACGTCTAGTACCTTCTCGGGTATTATTGATTTGTCCATCTGTGGCTTTGTCATAATCTTTGTCTTGTCGGTATAATACAGTAATTGTTGCATTAGTGCGAGCTTAGCGTATGATATCGACACACTTAATTAGTGTGATGCATCCGTGGCTCAATGGATAGAGCACTTCGCTTCGGACGAAGGGGTTGGGGGTTCGAATCCCTCCGGATGCACAGTAAATATTATGCTATTAATAGACAAACCAGTCGGTATAAGCTCATTTGCTATAGTAGCGCATGTTCGACGTGTAACAGGAGTTAAAAAGGTTGGTCATGCAGGTACACTAGACCCTCTTGCCTCAGGACTCATGCTTATATTAGTGGGCAGAGAGGAGACAAAGCAAGCTGCCAAGTTACTTGGTTTAGACAAGGTATATAAAACCACAGTACGCATAGGAGAAGAGAGGGATACAGGAGATTTAGAGGGTAAAATGGTTGCACATGCAACAAATCTAGATAGTGTTACACGTGAAACGTTAGAGAGGGATATAAAACAAGCATTAGAGACAATGACAGGGATTAACAAACTACCTGTACCGGCTTACTCCGCAATTAAGCAAGATGGGCAAAGATTATATAAAAAGGCTCGTAAAGACCAGGAGATCATATTGCCAATGCGTGATATGCATGTATATAGCGTAAAGTTGATAAATCTTACACGTGTAACCATACGAGATATTGTGATGTATGAGGCAGATATTGAGTTTTCTGTAGCTAGTGGTGTGTATATTCGCTCTCTTTCAGAAGAGCTGGGTAGGCGAGTAGGTTATCCTGCTACTACTGCCAAACTTAGGCGTATAAGTATAGCCGAGTACTCTATAAAAGATGCGCAGGTCCTTGATGAGGTAAATAACAATAATGAGTTGATTCACCATGAAATTAATGTATAATCTTGCTCATACCATGCGGATATAGTTAAGTGGTATAACACATCCTTGCCATGGATGAATCGGGGTTTCGATTACCCCTATCCGCACTAAATACTTAAGGCTATTTATACTAAAGTTCAGTGTCTTTTATAGTATATTGGCAATATTTGTTGACATATATACAAAATATCAAGCGTAATAATGGCTTATTATAAGGGTAAGTAGAAGTTATGCCCAATTATGTGGATAACTGTGGGGATATGTGGATAAAGGACATTGTCCATAAAATCCGTACTACCTATAGTTATAGGACAAAGTCTTAAAATATGACCAGATTAAGTTTCATAAGTAACATTGTTGCATGTGAAATGTGGTATTATATACAAATATGGCTAAACATAACGACTTAGGTGCTTTAGGAGAGAATATCGCTTGTAAGTTTCTTGTGAGCAAGGGTTTAAAGGTGGTAGAGAGGAACCATTGGCGTAAGTGGGGAGAGATAGATATTGTTGCATGTGCAACATCTGGAGTAGTACATTTTGTAGAGGTTAAGAGTACTGGTAAAGATTATCCCTCAAGAAGTTCGGGACAGGCACAGCTGGATGACTGGAGACCAGAAGATATGTTGCATCATAATAAGATTGAGAGGCTAAAGAGAGTGATACAGACGTATATATTAGAGAATGATGTAGAAGATTGGGTATTTGACGTGGTAATAGTGTATATAAACAAAAGGACACGGTTGGCGAGGTGCAAGTATATAGAGGACATTATACTTTAGTCTCTTAGGTGTCCATTATATATATCGGAAAAGGACAACATAGGGGATAGAACTACTCTGGCAATGGTAGCTCTCAACAAAACGAAACTACCCAGGGGTTCACCGTATTTTCTCTGTGGAGAAAATCGGATCTGCTCGCCAGCATTAACGATGCTGCCTCCGCAAGACCCCGTGGTTAGTTTGTTTTGTTGAGAGATTAAAAATGTGAGCTTTTGTGACTGGATAAAGTTTAAAAAGTGTGTAAAATAGGTGCACTATCGGGATGTAGCATAGTGGTAGTGTGCTCGGTTTGGGACCGAGTGGTCCGGGTTCGATTCCCGGCATCCCGACAAAATAAGTTAGTTACTTATTGATAATGTTAACAAGTCTGTTTACTGAGTTTAATAGTGAGTCTGCTGTGATATTCGACTTTATACTTTTAGGTAGATTTATTAGTTGATTTAAATCAACGCCTATGTCAGCCTCCATAGAGTTATTAATATGTTCCGTGCTTATTGCATTAAGCTCTCGCTCTGCGGTGGTGTCTTTGCGCGAGCTTGTGACTATAATGCCAAGTAATTTGCCTTGGCTATTTATAACAGCACCACCAGAGCTACCGCCTTGGGCTACTATAGAGCCTCCTAGCTCTAAGAGGTCGGGCGTTGCATGAGCTGAATCTTTAGAGAAGGTCTTTATAGCAAGTAGGGGAGTTATGGTAGCTACTGGGTATAGTGAGCGCATGGTTATAGTAGAGCCTAAGAACTCTGCAGGATACGAACGTATAAGCACAGGTGTGTTGATATAGCTCACTACAGATTCTGTACTAGGCTCTATGTATGTAAATCTCTTTGGTAGTGTGCCGTTAGGCTTTATAGAGCTTGTAATTTGTAGTAATGCATAGTCATGCTCTCCCGTGCCGTATTGCTCATCAGAGGTGATTTGTGAGGCATTTGTGTTAATCCAGTTAGGGTTGATGTATATAACCTTGGCTTTGTACGCTGGCTTAGCTGGTGAGCCGGAGCGGAGGGTACATTGCATTGCTATATCAGAGAGCTGTTCTAATAGCATATATTGAGCTATGTGGGCATTTATTAGTACTAAGCCATCAGGAGAGATGATAACTCCACTGGCTACGCCACTGCGCAGCTTGCTGTTGCCGCTTATGCAGACAACGTTGATAATTGCGTCAGATTTGGCCTTATTGATAGTGTTGAGGTCTTGAGTAGGGGGGATGGGCTGCTGCACTTGCTGAGTACTTGCAGTATTTGCCGGACTGAGTTGAGTTGTAGACTGTGGCACAGAGATGCCTTGAGCGGCTAAGAGTAAGGTGAGAGACTGTAGTGTAGCTAGTAGAGTTGTTAGTAGTTCTTGCATTTGTAAATTATATCATTTCTGTTAGTATATTGCTCATACTCTAGAGCTTATGCGGGCCTGCCCGCCGAAGTTCTGGCGTAGGCGGGTGTAGTTAAGTGGTATAATATCTGCCTTCCAAGCAGAGGTCGGGAGTTCGATTCTCCCCACCCGCAGTAATCCATGATATTATACAGATAATGTTTTATTTGTATGTACTTAAGTCTAAGAAAGACTGTAATTTATATATAGGCTCCACCAATGATTTGCGTAAAAGAGTCATTCAGCAC
>WFTK01000004.1 GCA_015485505.1 Patescibacteria group bacterium
CTGGTCGTGGAATCAATCCGAATGGAATCCGTCGAGTATTGCACTATTTTTAGTCATACTTGGCTTACTTGTCGATTTCTGTGCCTCAATTGAGCACAGAAGGGCAATTGTATTGCACCTTAATCTATACATGACAGCTGGAAAGACAGCCGAAATCCACGGTAGAGAGTACACTGTGGTGAAGTGGACGAAACAAAAGAGTATACACTCATTTATCTCTCCAATTCTAAGACTATGTAATTGAGAGATTGCAGGTTTAGTAAATGTGACTATCTATTCAATTATCAGCAAGCTAAATGCAAAGTAAAACAAAACCCGAGCTAGCGCTCGGGTTTTGTTTATGTATATAAAATCAATCCCCCGCACGGCGCTGTGTGCCATGCGGGGTCAGCGGAGCAGTCAATCGGTGAGCTCATGGAGGTCGTACCCCCACTTTGCCGCCCGTTTGGCCCTTTTTGTCATCTTGCGCTTTTTGGCGGCTTTCGCCGCCCGTTTCGCCTTCATTTCTGCCCGTTTTTTCTTGCAAGATTTTGTGAAAGCCATGCTTTCCTCCCTGTTTTGCTGTCACGGAATTGCGACAGCTCCAAGTACAAAAATACCAAGAGAGAGAGCAATTTGCAAGCTTTTTGTGATACTTGACAGAGGGTGTATAATATAAAAAGTGTTAAGAGATTATTAATTTAATAATATTAAAAATAACTATGCCCAATCAACAACCACAACAAGGTCAAAATGAGAGTGTTATAGATAAGTACGGTACTGATTTTACTGCACTTGCAAAAGAGGGTAAGTTGGATCCGGTTATTGGGCGTGATGAGGAGGTGCGTAGAGTTATGCAGGTGCTCGCCAGGAGACGTAAGAACAATCCGGTGCTCATAGGAGAGCCCGGAGTAGGTAAGACAGCTATAGTAGAGGGGTTAGCACAGAGGATAATCGCAGGAGACGTGCCTGAGAGTATTAAAGATAAGAGATTGGTAGGCATAGAGATGAGTAGCTTAATAGCTGGAGCTAAGTATCAGGGTGAGTTTGAGGAGCGATTGCAGAAGCTCCTAGAGGAGATAGATAAGGCAGAGGGTCAGATAATCCTCTTTATAGACGAGCTCCATACTATAGTTGGAGCTGGCAAAACAAGCGGAGCAATGGATGCGGCAAATATGCTTAAACCTATGCTTGCTCGCGGGCAACTACATATGATAGGGGCTACTACTCTAGAGGAATATAGGCAATATATAGAGAAGGACCAAGCGCTTGAGCGTCGCTTCCAACCCGTATATGTTGGTGAGCCTAGTGTAGAGGATACTATCGCAATACTTAGAGGTCTTAAAGAGAAGTATGAGGTGCACCATGGAGTGCGCATCTCAGATGAGGCTCTTGTGGCAGCTGCCAAGCTCTCAGACAGGTACATCTCAGACAGATTCCTCCCAGATAAAGCGATAGACTTGGTAGACGAGGCAACGAGCGTACTCAAGACGGAGGCAGAGAGTATGCCTGCCGCTCTAGACAATGCAAATAGAGAGATAGCCCGCCTAGAGATAGAGAAGGAGATGTTAAAGAAGGAGAAGGGTACAAAAAACAAGGAGAAGTTACAAAAAATAGAAGAGAGGATCAAAAAGCTCAAAGCAGAGAATGACAAAGAGATGGAACAATGGAGGAGAGAGAAGGAGATCCTCGCTAAACAAAAAGAGCTTGCAGAAAAGATAGACTACCTAAGGACGGAGATAGAGCAATATGAGCGTGAGGCCCAGTATGAGAAGGTTGCAGAGATACAATATAATAAAATACCAAAGCTAGAGAAGGAGATTGCAGAATTGCAAAAGGAGCTAGATGCAATACCAGAGAATAAGCGCATGATCCGTGAGGAGGTGACAGAGGAGGATATTGCCAAGGTAGTGGCCCGTTGGACGGGTATACCAAGCGAGCGCCTTATAGAGGCCGAGGTAGACAAACTCTCTAAGCTTGAGCAAGCCCTACAGAAGCATGTAGTAGGGCAAGAAGAGGCGGTGAATGCCGTAGCCCGCGCTGTACGCAGGAGCCGTGCCGGGCTCAAGAGCCATGAGAAGCCTATTGGCTCCTTCCTCTTCCTTGGTCCAACGGGTGTGGGTAAGACCGAGCTTGCACGCGCACTTGCATTTGAGCTCTTTGACTCTAAAGATGCAATGGTGCGTATAGACATGAGTGAGTACATGGAGAAGCACTCTGTAGCAAGACTTATAGGAGCACCTCCAGGATACATTGGTCACGAGGAGGGAGGGCAACTCACTGAGCCTGTGCGACGTAGACCGTACTCAGTGGTACTCTTTGATGAGGTGGAGAAGGCTCACCCAGAGGTCTTTAACCTACTCTTACAAGTGCTTGATGATGGGCGCCTTACAGATAATCATGGCAGGACGGTAAACTTTAGTAATACTATAATAATCCTTACAAGTAATATTGGTAGCGAGTATCTATTGGGAGATAAGGATGGCAAGGTAGATAAGAGTGCCGAGAAGAAGGTAATGGACGCAGTGAAGGTACACTTCAGACCAGAGTTTTTAAATCGTATAGATGATATAGTGATATTTACACCTCTTAATAAGGAGATGTTGAGGAAGATTGCCGAGATACAATTAAAGCAAGTAGTAGAGAGTCTTAAAGAGGAGCGTAATATAACCCTAATTATAGATGATGCTGTTAAAGATCATATCGCAAAAGTTGGCTACGACCCTGCATACGGCGCACGCCCACTTAAGCGTGCTGTGCAGACAGAGCTCTTAGACGAGCTGGCGATGGCTCTTATTGGGGGTAAGTATAAAGAGGGAGATACAATACATGCTATGCTTAAAGACACTAAAATAGTTTTTAAGTAATAGTTGCAGATGGTAAAAAAGAGAGAGATAACAAAGACAGAGAAGTTGAAGCGCAAGGTAAGGAGCTTATTTGCTGGCAAGAGCAAGCAGAGTCAACAATTCTACATTATCCTTATAATAGTCAATCTTTTTGTCTTTTCTCTATTTCTTATAGAGGCAGCATTCCCTGAGCAGCATTGGCTAATAAAGAGTATTGAGATATTTTTTGGTGTGTTATTTACTCTTGAGTATTTGGCTCAGCTTTGGGTTGCACCAAAGAAACTTAAGTACATCTTTAACCTTTTTAATGCTATAGATTTGCTTGTTATAGCGTCACTCTTTATGCCTCTCTTTGTGGGCAACTTTGCTGCATTAAGACTGATAAAGTGGGTGCGTATACTTAGGGTCTACAGAGTGATGAAGTTGACAAAAATCCAAAACCAAGTGGTTGCTCGCAATTGGGATATAGTGGCAAGTATAGTCAACTTTGTGATTTTCTTGATAGTTACCACTATAGTTATCTTTATCTCTCAGGCATCTGTTAACCCTAATATCAATACATACGTAGATGCTCTATACTTTGCTGTGGCGACTCTTACAACCACTGGCTATGGCGATGTAACTGTAGTAGGGCAAGGAGGCAAGCTTATCTCTGTTGTGTCTATGATTATAGGCATATTGCTCTTTATGCATATGTCTCGTGCCGTCTTCCGTGGCAAGAGAGCACATGTTAAGTGTACTAAGTGTGGACTCTCAATACACGAGCTAGACGCTGTGCATTGCAAGCACTGCGGTGAGGTTATTAAGAACTCAAGCAAGCTTGGTGAGGGCTTGGTTAGTTAGTGGCAATAGGTAAAATATTTGTTATAGTATTCGACATACGCGTATAGCTCAGTTGGTTAGAGCGCATCACTGATACTGATGAGGTCCCAGGTTCGAATCCTGGTACGCGTACTACTACTCTTTTGGCAAGCAAATAACGATTAAAGCGCGGGCTCCGTAGAGTCCGCGCTTTTTGTTTTTGCCGGCCTATACCTTAGGCCGGCTGACGATGACGAGATTCCTCTCGTCTCGTTCCCAAGACCCGGGCCGTCGTCGCGAGGCCCAGCCTTGAGATGGGTCTCCGGTATCAATGTCATCAAAGACGACATTGGTGGGGGTGACTCCCAGGTGTGCTGCTTGTGCCTTGATTAGGCGGTACATGTCCACCTCACCAGCGTCCCAATCACGCACGATGCCATATTTGGCGCCGTAGCGTTGGCAAGTGTCGAGCAGAGCCCTGTTGTACCTGCCATGAGCGGGATGATCCGGAGGGTGGTAAAAACCAGTGCGGATCCCACAGTAGACATTGAGGTGTATGTTCTCAACGTCTACTCCCATCTGAGACAAATACAACACAGCGTTGTATATGACTCTCCCTGAGCTCACGATGCCGGGCACGGCAATTCCCTTGCTCAACATGTCTTTGTTAAGGAGGGAGTCACGACCCGCATGCGCAGCTACCACATGCAGCTCACCTTGCTTGTCACGCCCGTGCAAGACGATTGTCGGGCAATCTGCAGAAGTCACTGCAAATCCTTCGTCGAGGTCGAGCACCGCCCCATCGTAGTGATCATTGGCAGAGGTGATGTACTTGCCGCCAATCTCTTGTGCTACGATGAATGCATCAGCCATGTGCAATGGCAAGTTTGTGATCCTCGCATTGGCATCAACCGGGCTCGGCATGTGTACGGTGTGCACACTGTCCGGCACTACATCTGCAATTGCTTGCAGGGTTGTGGGGTCGCTGCGGTCAATTCTGAAGCGGTAACCAGGGTTGAAGATATCCACTCGAGTATCGGCATCGAGTATTTTGTATGAAAGAACGAATGAATCACACATTTTGTACCTCCTAGGTTTCTGTTGCGTTGATTTCGTCTACATAGTTTATACTATGCATTAAGTATAAAAGCAATTATTTTCTAGTGTTGTAGCCCATTAAGCCATTGAGGTAAGTCGTCTAATGCTCCATCTAAGTTGCCGGAGGAGAGGATTAATAAGACACTATTAGGGTTTATTAAGTCTTTTAATTGTTTGTGTACTTCCTTCTCGTTATTAACCGCTATGGCTTGCACACCGCTATCGTTTATTCTCTCCACAATCTCTGCTTGTGAGAGCTGTTTATGAGTGCCCGCACCTTGCTCTGCGGGGTGGAAGACGAGTACAGCAGACGCCTCCCTAAATACATCGTCATACCAGTGGAGTGCATCTCTATTACGCCAACTAAAGGTATGAGGCTCAAATAATATTAGCATGTTTTTATTAGAGTAGTGGAGCTTGATAGCCTCTATGGCACTGCGCGCCTTCTCATACGATGTGCCGAAGCCTTCATAAGCTGGCACGGCATCTTTATTGGTGATCCTGTTAAGGCGGCGCTTTACTCCACTAAAGCTCTTGATGGCATCAGCGAGCTCCTCGGGAGTCACCAGCTCTCTCTCAAGTAGTAGAGCTGATGCTCCAACGATATTCTGCACATTATGCTTGCCTAGTAAGTGAGTCTCTAGGTTGGCTATGACTATGTCGTCTTTACGAAGCTCAAATGTAGTTACTTCACCATAATTTATGTTTTGCGCAGTCCAAGTTGCATCGTTATATACTCCGTATGTCACCACTCTTGCATTAGTGTTATGCCCAATTTCATTAACGCCGGCATTATCTGTACAAGCTACAAGTAGGCCGTCATTTGGCAAGTCTTGTAGCAACTCTATAAACGGCTTTTTGTAATCTTCATAAGTAGGGTATACGTTAACATGGTCGTGGTCTACAGATGTGAGCAGTATTGTACTAGGCTCGTAGTGTAAGAATTTGGCGCGGTCATCACCATGCGCCGTAGGATACTCATCTCCCTCCATTATAAATACCTCGCCTTTGCCCAGAGCAGAGGTGTACTCTAAGTCATCAGGGTATGCTCCTATAAAGTAGCCGGGCTCTTTACTAGCATGCACAAGTATATAAGAGAGTAGAGAGGTAACAGTACTCTTGCCATAACTACCGGCTACTACCACTCTACTCATGTCATCGCTAAGCTCGCGTATTGCTTGTGGGTATGATTGTATTTTTACCTTACCTTCTTTTTCCAATTTTAAGGCCTCTTGTACTTCTGTATTGATTGCGGGGTCTAACTGCGCATTACGGCCTATCACTATGAGCTCAACACCCTCTGGTATATTCTCTGGTTTGTAGCCTTTGTGCATCTTTATGTTGAGTTTATCTACATAGTCACTTGCCGGAGGGTAACATGCATCATCTGAGCCTGTAACCTCCCAACCCTTATCTTGCAGTAGCTTAGCTGTAGCGCTCATTGCTACTCCACTTATACCTATTACGTGTGCCTTCTTCATTAACTTTAAGTATAACAAAGTTTTAGCTTTTAGCATTGTGCAGTAATGGTTTTAATATATACTCAAGATTATGAATAAGGGCAAATTGTACATAGTAGCAACACCAATTGGTAATTTAGAGGATATTACTCTGCGCGCTCTGCGAGTACTCTCTGAGGTGCATACTGTGTTTTGTGAAGATACTCGGGTTACAGGAAGGTTGTTGCATCATCATGGCATAAAGACAAATATGGTGAGCATGAATGCTCGCACAGAGGAGCAAAAGATAGGTATTGCACTTGAGCTACTAAGTGAAGGTAAAGACATTGCATACACTAGTGACGCTGGCACGCCTGGCATCTCAGACCCTGGTGTGCGCCTCGTATCAGCCGCACTAGAGCATAATAAGAAAAACTTGGCGGTTCGACCGCCAAGTTTGGAGGTGGTGGCAGTTCCAGGTGCTTCAGCTCTTACAACAGCGCTTAGCATAGCAGGTGTACCTACTAATAAGTTTACCTTCTTAGGGTTCTTACCTCAAAAGAAGGGGCGACAGACGGCACTTAGAGAGCTTGCTAACTCAGAGCACACGGTAGTCTTATATGAGTCAACTCATAGGATATTAAAGTTATTAAAAGAGCTTAGTGAGTATTTGCAAAATAATAAAAAGGTTACCTTAGTAAGAGAGCTTACCAAGATGCACGAGGATGTATTGCAAGGCTCAGCCCAAGAACTACTTAAAACTTTAGAAGATAATCCACAAAAGCAGAAGGGGGAGTTTGTAGTTATCGTCAGCAGCTAGTATACTGCTGTCTATGAAGACGACTGTAACTACTATTATTGGGATATTGGGAGTACTACTTTTGGTAGGAGTTACAATGTGGGCAATTATGTTTAGCGATATCGCTTGGCGGGTTGAGCCTTATGCCTTGGCTATGACAGGCGCTACAGAGCCTACAGTGGTCCGCGGGCCTAAAGTGACGCATCAAGAGATGCCAAGTGAGGTGCGAGCTATATATATGACGGCCTGTTATGGAGCGAGCCCCAAGTTGCGTAATAACCTCGTGAGGCTGATAGACGAGACAGAGCTCAATGCGATTATTATAGACATTAAAGATTATACGGGCACTATAGCAGTGCCAACTAGCGCTAAAATTTTAGCGGCAGGACAAGAGGGTAGTGGTTGCAAGATAAGAGATATTAAAGAGTTTATAGAGTTGCTACATAGTAAGGGTATATATGTAATTGCCAGAGTAACAGTCTTCCAAGATCCTCTATATGCAAAGGTTAAGCCAGAGTTAGCTGTTAAAAAGAAGAGTGACAAGAATGCCGTATGGATAGACCATAAGGGACTGGCGTTTATAGATGTAGGTGCAAGAGAGTATTGGGACTATATTATAACGCTGGCCAAAGAAGCACATAATGAGCTTGGGTTTGACGAGATTAACTTTGATTATGTGCGCTATCCATCAGACGGTAATATGTCTGATACCTATTATCCGCACTCAGGTGGCGAGAGGGAGAATGTTAAAAGAGCTGAGGAGTTAGAGAAGTTCTTTAAATATTTGTCAGAGAAGATGCGCGAGCCCAATGCCTATGGTGAGGTACCTAAGATCAGTGCCGACTTGTTTGGTATGACAGCTACTAACTATGACGACTTAACAATAGGGCAGGTGCTAGAGAGAGCATTGCCCTACTTTGATGTAATAGCGCCGATGGTATACCCGAGCCATTACCCTAAGAGCTTTTTAGGGCTTGGCAACCCCAATAAAAATGTATACAAGGTGGTTAATTACTCTATGGCTAAGGCTGTAGAGAGAGCTAAAGCAGAGCGCACTAATATACCTGCATTGGCCTATGAGCAGGCACCTCAGGTCCAAGATAATAAAACGACAGGAAAAAAAGAATATATAAAGCCGTCATATAGTGCTGATAAACTGCGCAGTTGGATCCAAGACTTTGACTACGGGGGCGAGTATGGGGTTGCTGAGGTTAATGCTCAGATACAAGCCAGTAGAGATGCGGGTGTCACCGGAGGTTATATGATATGGGACCCGACTAATCGGTATACTAGAGGAGTCTCATATTGATTTGACATTATGGCTGTAACTTGTTAGTATTTGGCGCAATCTGCTGTCCTTGGGCTGTGGGTTAAAATATCTGTGGTAAAACAAGAGAAAGAATTAGTGGAGGGAGTAGTAACAGAGCTCTTACCTAATGCCATGTTCCGCATTGAGCGGAGTGACACAGGTGAGGAGGTTATAGGGTTCCTCTCTGGTAAGATGCGTAAGTTTCGCATCAAGGTCCTTGTTGGAGACACAGTGCTTATGGTAGTAGACCCATATGGCGGTAAGGTAAGGATAGAGAGGAGACAATAATTTTTATATCAATATTATGAAGGTAAAAGCATCAGTTAAAAAGGTATGTAAAGATTGTCAGGTATTACGCAGGAGAGGAGTGGTACGCGTAATATGCAAGGTCAATCCTCGTCATAAGCAACGACAAGGTTAACATTATAATAATTAAGCAAAATAGATTGAGTTATGAGAATTGCAGGAATCACAATACCAGATAATAAGAGATTAGAGTATGGCCTAACAGCCATATATGGTGTTGGTTTGTCTAGAGCTCAATCTATACTTAAAAAGCTTGGGGTAGATACGGGCGTAAAGCCTACTGAGTTAGATACTGACACTGAGGCTAAAATACGCGCAGAGATAGAGAGCTTTACAATAGAAGGTGACCTAAAGAGAGAGAAGGCAGCAAATATAAAGCGTCTTAAAGATATAGGCTCACGCAGAGGAGACAGGCACAGCAGAGGGATGAAGCTCCGCGGGCAAACAACAAAGACAAATAACCGTACTGTGCCCAGTGGCATACACGCTGCTCACAAGGCTCGTAAGACGATGACGAGTGGTAAGGTTAAAGTAGAGAAGAAATAATTTATAATATATATGGGTAAGAAAAGAATTGTAAAAAAGAAGGGTAGCACAATGAGTAAAGGCCTAAAGGCACGCGCCTTAGCTAAAACAAGCAAGAAGAAGCTCGCCGAGGGAGTGCTTAATGTGCAGTCTACATACAATAATACAAAGGTTAATCTATCAGACTTAGATGGTAATGTTGTTATCTGGTCATCTGCTGGCGCACTCGGCTTCTCTGGAGCTAAGAAGAGTACGCCTTTTGCTGCAGCTAAAGTAGGAGAGGTAGTAGGAGAGAAGGCTAAAATGATGGGTGTTAAGGAGGTTAGTGCTGTTATCAAGGGTGTTGGACAAGGCCGTGAGAGTGCATTGCGCGCCTTCGTTGGTGTTGGTATTAACCTTACAAGTATAAAAGACGAGACACCTGTGCCGCACAATGGCCCACGCCCACCTAAGGCAAGACGAGTTTAAAGTTGTTAATAGTTAAAATAAGATATGAAAATAGGACCTAAATACAAAATATGTAAGAGACTCGGTAGTGGAGTGTTTGAGAAGTGTCAGACACAAAAGTTTCAACTTGCTGAGGCTCGCGCGCGCAAGGGGAGCTCTAGGCGCCGCGGTATGTCTGACTATGGCAAGCAACTTATAGAGAAGCAGAAGGTGCGTTTCTCATACGGTATAACAGAGAAGCAACTGCGTAAGTATGTTGCACTGGCGACAGGCTCACAAGATGCTGTCTCTACTATGCATAAGGACTTAGAGATGCGTTTAGACAACGTGATATACCGTGCAGGCTTCGCATCAACACGCCGTATGGCTAGGCAGATAGTCTCTCACGGGCATATATCAGTTAATGGCCGTCGTCTTAAGGTGCCGTCATACGCTACTAAGGTTGGTGATGAGATAGCTGTACGAGATGGTAGTAAGAGCAAGACAGTATTTGCAAATGTTACAAAGTCTAATGACTCAGCACCTAAGTGGCTAACAGCAGATATGAAGAAGCTTACGGTTAAGGTTAAGTCAGAGCCAGTATTTGAGGCAGGCGCTACTATGTTTGATTATCCAGCCGTATTTGAGTTATATAGTCGTTAACAATTATTATACAACTTTATTAACCTTCTTAAATAATTTTATATGTCAGATCACCAAGTATCATTACCAACAAAGCCTCGCATCGTTGAAGAGAGTGACTCTCGCGGTATCTACGAGATAGACGGCTTTTACCCTGGGTATGGGCACACCGTTGGCAACTCTCTGCGTCGCATAATCTTATCATCACTACCTGGTGTAGCAATTACTAGTGTTAAGATAGATGGAGTGAGCCACGAGTTCTCTACTATTGAGGGAGTTAAGGAGGATGTTATACGTATATTGCTTAACCTCAAGAAGGTGCGCTTTAAGATGGACTCTACAGAGCCTCAAACTCTCAAGTTATCTATCAAGGGCCCTAAGGTAGTAACAGCAGCAGACATAGAGCTACCAGGTCAGGTTGAGGTAATAAATAAAGACGAGTACATACTGGAGGTAACATCTAAGAAGAATCTAGAGATAGAAATGAAGATAGAGACAGGTCTAGGATATGTACCGAAAGAGGAGCTAAATAAAGATAAGGTAGATATAGGCGCTATCGCACTTGATGCTGCCTTTGCTCCAATCAAGAGGGTTAACTATGAGGTAGAGAACATGCGTGTTGGTGACAGGACAGACTACAACCGCTTGCGTATATTTATAGAGACAGATGGCACTCTCACAGCGCACGAGGCACTAGAGAAGGCTATAGAGATAATGATATATCAACTCAAGGCTATAATAGGATTTAAAGAGGAGGATAGAGAGCCCGAGCTTGCAGAGGAGACAACTCAAGAGGGTACTACAGATATGAATGATAAAAAAGAGGATGTTAAAGCGCCTGATACATCAGAGACATTTAAGACACGTATAGAGGAGCTCAAGCTCTCTCCTAGAGTAGAGGCAGCTATGACAGACGCTGGCATAAGGACGATAGGAGGCTTAGTGCGCAAGCGCGAGGAGGATCTCCTAAGTATACAAGGTCTGGGGCAGAAGGGTCTCCAAGAGATAAAGAGAGCACTCTCTAACTATGGAGTAACACTCAGAGCATAATAAATAAGAGATTTAAATATGAAGCATCACAATAAACAAAGAAAGTTCGGTAGAGTACGCAAGGTGCGTACAGCACTATTGCGCTCACTTGTGCGTGCTCTTGTGCTCGAAGGCTCTATAGAGACAACTCTTGCAAAGGCCAAAGAGATAAGGCCAATGGTGGAGAAGTTGGTTACACTAGCAAAGAAGGATACCGTGGCAAGTCGCAGAGTTATTGCATCTCGTTTGGGTAACGATATGGAGACAAGTGCAAAGTTACATGATGAGATTGCTAAAGAATATAAAGACAGGCCAGGAGGTTATACCCGTATTACAAAGCTTGGTAAGTTCTCAGGGAGCACTCGAGACCACGCAAGGATAGAATTTGTTAAATAATATATTATGAAAGAGCACACTATAGATGTAACAGGCAAGAAGTTGGGTAGAGTAGCTAGTGATATAGCTATGATATTGATGGGCAAAGACTCCCCTGAGTATGCGCCTAATGTTGTTGCTAATGTTAAGGTTACTATAGAGGGAGTAGATAAACTAGCCTTTACCGATAAGAAGCTTAGCGAGAAGGAGTATCAGAGATACTCAGGCTACCCTGGAGGACGTAAGGTATTTAACATGGCTCATGTAGTAGAGCAACACGGGGCAGCTGAGGTATTGCGTAAGGCAGTGTATGGCATGTTGCCTGCCAATAAATTACGTAAATTACGTATGCAAAATTTAATAATTAAATAATAATAGACGAGTATTATGGCAAAAGACAAGTATATAGAGACAGTAGGGCGCCGCAAGACGGCCAGTGCTCGCGTGCGTATCTCTGAGGCAAGCAAGACTAAGATAGAGATACTTAAGGATGTTGAGGGTAAGATGGCGTCTATTAAATTTGAGGATTACTTCCCAACAACTGCATTGCAAGAGGCAATATTAGATGTGTTTAAGACTCAGGAGGGAGTGAATTTAACATTTGCTGTAACTGCTGTTATCAAGGGTGGCGGAGTATCAGCTCAGGCAGAGGCACTAAGACATGGCATAGCCCGCGGATTAGCGGAGCATAACCCTGAGCTTAGAGCGTACCTTAAGACAAAGGGTTACATCAAGAGGGACCCACGCAAGGTAGAGCGTAAGAAACCGGGGTTAAAGAAGGCCCGCCGAGCACCACAGTGGAGCAAACGTTAATCAATTATTAGAATCCCTGCCTTGTGTAGGGATTTTTTATATAACATTCTTTTAATATTTAAAATATGCGTAAAGAACTTAAGATATTAAATAGTCAAGGCGAGGCATTAGATACTATAATTGAGGGTAATGAGGCATCAGATGAGATAGTAATATTTGTACATGGTTTTGGTACTGATAAGGGCGAGGGTACGCATCTTTTCGCGCAGATTGCCGATGCTCTTAGGGGTTACTTATTGTCAGTTAGATTTGATCAGTCTGGCTGTGGCAAGTCTGAGGGTAGTGAGCTTGAGTATAGTATCAATAAATCCGCACAAGATCTTAAAAGTGTTATAGAGTTTGTAAGAGCTAAGTATCCAAGTAAGACCATAAATATACTGGCACACTCAATGGGTACTGTTATAACAACTTTACTCAACCCTAATGGTGTTAATAAGATCATATTTACAGGCATTACTAGTTTGGAACTCTCAAATAGTGCAGATAGATTAGAGCAAAGGATATTAAGTAGAGGCGGGGTAGTAGACAAAGAGGGTGTTACAGTGTATCCACGTACCTCTGGTAAGGTGCAGAGACTAGGCAAGGCATTTTGGGCTGAGCTAGAGGGAGTGAATATTAAAGATAGGTTGGCAGAGTTAGCTAATAAGTCTAATATCATAGTATTTAAACCTCTGAGTGACCAAATAGTAGGCAATGGAGCAGAGTTTGATGAATATAAGGATATTAAAGGATTAAAATATGTAGAGGTGCCTGGCGACCACAGCTTCTCTAATACAGTAGATAGGCAAAATCTTATTGAGCAAATTAGAGAGTATTTGCTAAGATAGCCAGTTAAAATCATCATGTTATACTGTGTTAAATGAGTTCAACAGTAGAGCAAATTAAAGATAGAGTAGATATAGTAGATCTTGTGTCGGGTTATATGAGCTTGCAACGTGCAGGTGCTAATATGAAGGCTCGGTGCCCCTTCCACTCAGAGCGTTCGCCATCGTTTACTGTCTCGCCTGCGCGGCAGAGTTACCATTGCTTTGGTTGTGGTGAGCATGGAGATATATTTACATTTGTAGAGAAGATGGAGGGTGTAGACTTCAAGGGAGCATTGAAGATACTGGCAGAGAGAGCTGGAGTAGAGATAAAGTACGATGGTCCAAAGAAGAGTAAAGAGGAGATAGATGAGCGCGAGCAGATGTTTGCTTGTATGTCTAGCGCTACTGAGTTTTATTATCAGCGCCTGCAAGAGAATAGTGATGCACTTGAGTATCTTAAGGAGCGCGGGTTTGATGCTAATACAATTACAGCCTTCCAGATAGGGTTTGCGCCAAACGATTGGCATGCAGTAGAGAGTATGCTCAAGACTGCCGGGTTTAAGAGTGAGATAATAGAAAAAGTCGGGTTAATTATAAAGGGAGACAAAGGTTATTATGATAGGTTCCGCTCTCGTATAATGTTCCCTATAAGAGATACGGCTGGTAGGGTAGTAGCATTCTCTGGGCGTATCTTCTCCTCAACAGGCTCGGAGCAAGTGAAGGATGTCGCAAAGTATATTAATTCTCCGGAGACAGAGCTTTATAGTAAGTCTAAGGTGCTCTATGGTTTTGATATGGCTAAGCAATCAATACGAAAGAATGACTTCGCTATACTCGTAGAGGGTCAGATGGATCTAGTAGCGTGTCACCAAGCTCTGTATCATAATACTGTGGCCATCTCTGGCACAGCTCTTACTGCTGAGCATTGTAAGATGTTGGGGCGAATGTCTAAGAATGTTGTCTTAGCACTTGACGCAGACCAAGCTGGTATCAAGGCTGCCGGTAGGAGCGCTATTGTGGCTCTAGCTAATGGCTTTGATGCCAAGGTGGCGCGCTTGCCAGAGGGTAAAGACCCGGCCGATGTCTTGCTTGAGGAGGGTAAAGAGGAGTGGAAGAGTATTATCAAGAACTCTAAACATATAATAGAGTTCTTATTAGATGTATACTCTGAGCAATATGGTAACGATGAGAGGAAGTTTAAGAAGAAGGTTGAGGAGGTAATACTACCCTTTATAGTGCAGATACAGAGCAAGATAGACCAAGACCATTTTGTTAAGTTGGTGGCGGGTCGTATAGGTGTTACTGAGTCTACACTACTATTAGCAATGTCTGCTGTAAAGCCGACCCCTGTAGAAGGAGCAGTACAAGAGGTGCCAGCCAAAGCTAGGACTCAAGATTATCGCAGGCAGTTTAGCCCCATAGTTACCCTTGCATCCATTATAGTTTGGCAAGAGTCCCTTAAAAAGCCTGCTATAGACATAGAGGCTATTAAAGAGCGTATAATTGCAATAGTTGGTAATGAGGAGTTAAGCAAAGCCCTTGAGCAAGTTAACGATGGTGATTTAATGTATATAGAGAGCATGTATGGCGAAGAGGGCGCACTAAACGCTGTATTATCTGAGCGTTTAGCATATTTGCGCCAGAGCACATTGCGTTCAGAGAGACTTAAATTGACTCAAGAGTTACTTAAGGCTGAGAGCTCTAAAGATAAAGAACGTATTAAAGCACTTCAGCAAGAGATTAATAGACTAAACGCTGAGTTAGAAAAAGCTTAGTTATACTCTTAAATACCTTGCAAAACCTTGACATGCGCGCTATAGTAGTGCCTGATAGCTATGCACTTGACATACGCTTTTTATATATGGTAACAAAAAAGACAACAAAGAAGCCCGTGAAGAAAACAAAGACACCGAAAAAAACGGCTAATAAAAAGTCAGTTAAGAAGGCTGCTAAGTCAACTGCAAGTACAAGACCACCAAGACTCACAGAGAAGCAGAAGGTAGAGCGCAAAAAGGCAATCTTAACCAAGGGTAAGAACAGGGGCTACATTACATATGATGAGATCTTGAGAGAGTTCCCAACTATTGAGGACGATGTCACCTTCTTAGAGAATCTATACGACGACTTTAACATCGCTGGTATTGATATACTTGAGGGTGGCAGTTTACTAGATGTAGACGCAGATGTAGAGATGGATGCCGTACTGGAGAGTAAACGCCTTAAGGGCCGCGAGGGTAGTGGAGACTCGGTGCAGATGTACCTCAGAGAGATAGGCCAATATCCGCTACTTACAGCAGATGACGAGGTGCGCCTGGCCAAGAGGATAGAGCAGGGCGATGACGAGGCTCGCAACTTGCTAGCTCGCTCTAACTTACGCTTGGTAGTATCAATAGCTAAGAAGTATGCTAATCGCTCTGCCGACCTAACCCTGCTAGACCTTATACAAGAGGGTAACCTAGGGCTCTTTAAAGCAGTAGACAAGTTTGATTATAGCAAGGGGTACAAATTCTCTACATATGCTACGTGGTGGATACGCCAAGCTATTACGCGCGCATTGGCAGACCAGAGTCGTACTATACGCATACCTGTACACATGGTAGAGACAATAGCAAAGTATAAGCAAAAGCTACGTGAGCTTAGTCAGCACTTGGGTCGAGAGCCGTTGCCTGAGGAGGTGGCTATAGAGATGGGCCTAGAGGTAGAGAAGATATATCATATACAGAAGATTAATCAAATGACTCTCTCGCTAGAGGCCCCGGTAGGCTCAGATGATGACGGTACTAAGAGTACTCTCGGCTCCTTCCAGACAGATGACTCTATAGAATCTCCAGACAGAGGTGCCGCCAAGAGGATACTAAATAACCATTTGCAGGAGGTACTCAATGAGCTATCTCCTAAAGAGCGCAAGATACTAGAGCTACGTAATGGTATAGAGGATGGCGTGTGCCACACCTTAGAGGAGGTAGGTAAAGTCTTCGGTGTGACGCGTGAGCGCATAAGGCAAATAGAGGCCAAGGCACTAGAGAAGATCCGCGTACATGACAACGCTGACCAGTTGAAGAATTATTAATGTGGATAAACATATATTGACATAACAAGTTTATTTATATATACTTTATCATGACAAGTTTGGACGACGAGTTTAGAGCTCTGAAACTCCGATGCTAACGCATCGGTTTTTCTTTTAATTTTCAAATTATTGTTGTTTATGATATACTTTTGCTCGTGGAGGCCATAGGGGGCCACTTAGGCAAGTCGTCCAAACTTGTCATTTCGGACGGAGGGGTTCAACTCCCCTTGGCTCCACATGCGTCGATGCCAGAGTGGTTAAATGGGACCGGCTGTAACCCGGTTGGCAATTGCCTACGTAGGTTCGAATCCTACTCGGCGCACTAGAAAACTAAACCAGCAAAGCAGAGCTTTGTTGGTTTTTGTTTTGTTGTGTTGAGTAGGATTCGAAAAGAGTTACCGGTATACAAGATGAGGAGCTTGCTCCGAGTGCTTGTCGGTAACGGCGGGGTCGCGTCGCTTAGTATTTTGCTTGCAAAATAGTTAGCAAAGGTGACCGAATCCTACTCGGCGCACTACTATGCTTTCGTAAACAAAAGCTGTCAAGTGCACAGCACTACATTTACTCAATATTGATCTTAACCTCAAATTGCGGTTGGAGACTTTTTAATACATGCAGTAGTTCTTCGTCAGGCCATTTTTTATAATCTACTCTTATAAGTGCATGTAAAGCAAACTTTGTAGGGCTTAATCTTTGAAATTGCTTAAACACTCTTGGTCCATAGGGCTCTAATTTAGGTATAACTTTTTGAAACTCTTCTATAATCCGTTTTTTAGTACCAGTGGCCGTTATCTTGATCATAGTAGTATATGGCGGGTATTTAAGAGCTTTACGTAGTGCAAGCTCTTGCCTTATAAAGTCAGAGATGTCTCCAGAGACAGCCATAGTTATAGCTGCTCTCTGCGGCATACGAGTTTGTATGTAGAGTGAGTTTTTAGCCAACTCCTTTAACTTAATTAACATAGAGAAGACCCGTTCATCTATGTTAAAGCTTGGCACAGAGAGCATTGAGTCTATAGACACTACTACAGCCGAGTCCACCTCTTCAATAAATGGCAGTACGATACTAGTTGCCAAGAGCAAGCCTCCTTTGGTATCAAATTCGTGTAAGGCCTTTTTAATAGCGGAGTCAGTCTTTGTCGTCTTTTTGTCTATTCTTATTATATTTGTTTTTTTATATAGCTTCTTTAATTCATCTTCTACAAGCTCTATACCTATGCCAAGAGTATCAAGTCTCCAGCTGTTGCAGTAGCTACATGTAGTATCTGAGTCTGTTGTTAAACCGCATTTGTTACATAAGAACTCTCTGGTAGTGTCAGAGTTTTTATATAGGGTTAATGGTGTATCACACTTAGTGCAGGTTACAGCGCTGTTGCAGTCTCTACATATTGTTATAGGAGCTAAGCCACTGCGTTGTGTGAGCAGGAGTACACGTTTTTTGTCTTTTATACTCTTAGATATATGTTGTTTTACAGTTTCGTCTAATATTTCAAAACTCGTGTTTTTTTTATTTTTTATCTTAGTTTCTGACTTTTTAACTCGTGTATCTATTATTTTTACTCTAACCTTAGAGCGTTGCCGAGTTGAGAGAGGGGCAAGCTCACATACCTCACCATTACGCATTGCTAAGCTGGTTGCCATCGAGAGAGTTGTATCGGCTAATATAAGCTTAACACGCATAGCCTTAGCATACTCAGAAATAAACTTAGCCAAGTTGATATAAGGCCTCTTGAGAGTGTTATATGCTATAGAGCTCTCCTGTTCTATTATAATCGTGCCTAAGTTATGTACATTAAGAGATGCAAATTTTGGAGTTGTTATAAGTAGTTGTGCAGAGGTTGAGTTAGTTGCAGTAGTAATTATCTTTTGTAGTTTAGGTTTGCTAACCTTACTACTAAGTAGGTGAGTCCTGTCTTCAATACCGGGTTGCAATTGTATACATAGTCTTTCTGCGGTTATCACATTGGGGGCTACTATAATCACAGATTTGTTACGTGCTAGAGACTCACGCGCGGTATTTTTATATACAGTTATTCTCTCTAAGAGAGGCGCTTGTAGAGCATAAGCATCATGTACGTGTTTTTTAAAGGCGTCTATCTCAGTTTTTTGATTAAGATCTGGACAAGAGAGCATAACACTAGAGGTGGCAGAGGCAATTACAGACCCTGTAGTTGTTGCATAATATTTAGCAATAATATTAGCTGCCTTAATAAATGCCGGAGTTAATACCTCTCTAGTACTAGTTGCCTCTAGGCGTTTTAATGCAAAGTTATTACCACGCAGTATGGCTTTCATATCTGATGCATCGGCACTGTCAACGACAAGTGTTGGCACATTTTTATTGCGTAGCTTTACGTCTACTACAGAGCCCAAGGGTATATCCTTGAGAGAGAAGTAGGTTAACTCGCCTAATTGCTGATTATGAGTAATTGGTAATACAGTCAAGACCTTCATAGGTGTGTATTATAGCACACCAAACCTATCAACAGCGAGGCCTTGCCTCGCTGTTCGGGCTCTAATATTATATATCTATGAGTTATCGTAAAGAAGAGTTATCAAATGGTGAATACTATCATATATATAATCGTGGGATAGATAAACGAGTAGTATTTGAAGATGCACAAGACTTCTTTCAATTTTTGCAAATGCTTGATTTATTTAATCATAAAGAGGCTCTTGGAGGGGTAGAAAAGTACAAATATCCAATAAACCTTAAACAGCGAGGCAAGGCCTCGCTGTTAGTAGAGGTAGTTGCCTATTGTATAAATGGCAATCATTATCATCTATTATTAAGACAAAAGTCAGACAATGGCATATCAAGACTAATGCAAAAAGTGGGGACAGGCTATGCTATGTATTTTAATAAGAAGTATCAACGCTCAGGTAGCCTATTTCAAGGTAAATTTAAATCTATACATATTGGTACTGATGAATATCTAAAGGGGCTTAGTGCTTATATAAATCTCAATAATATAATGCATCAGTCGGTTAAGTCTAAACAGCGAGGCAAGGCCTCGCTGTTGTATCGGAGTTCTTGGTGGGAGTATGGCGGAGTAAAGGAGAGTGGAGCATTTCACCAGATTTGTGATACAAGTGCCATACTTAAAGCATTTAATACTAAGCAAGATTATTTGCGCTTTGCAAAAGAATATGTGAATAATATAGTAAAAATGAGACAAGATAAGCTCGAATTAGGTGATGATAGAGAGTTGTTTTTAGAATAATTTGATACTTAAAAAATGGCTTCTCTTAGTTTATAAATCTCTGGTATAATAGTACATATGACAGATAAGATTAACTATTTTGCAATGACGGATGTGCGTGGCAAGCATACAGCCTTTGGCATTAAGCCCGAGGACAGGCTTAGGCATATGTATGTTATAGGTAAGACGGGTATGGGTAAGTCTACAATGCTAGAGAATATGGCGATACAAGACATCCAAAACGGCGAGGGTATGTGCTTTATAGATCCGCACGGCTCAGCAGCAGAGAAGCTACTAGACTTCATACCGCAAGATCGTATAGATGATGTGCTCTACTTTGCACCATTTGATATTGATTATCCTATAGGCTTTAATGTTATGGAGGATGTTGGCTTTGATAAGAGGCACTTGGTAGTAGCTGGGCTTATGAGCTCCTTCAAGAGGGTGTGGGTAGATGCTTGGAGCTCTAGGATGGAGTATATATTGCAGAATGTGCTACTGGCCTTACTTGAGTATCCAGACTCTACACTTGTAGACATTAATAGGATGCTTATTAATAAAGAGTTCCGCAATAAGGTGCTAGACAGGGTCACCGACCCTATGGTGCTTGAGTTTTGGAAGGTGGAGTTTGCCGGGTATACAGACAGATATGCACAAGAGGCAACGCCAGCTATACAAAACAAGATTGGGCAATTCGTAGCTAATCCACTTGTGCGTAACATTATAGCCCAGCCCGACTCAGCCTTTGATATGCGCAAGTTAATGGATGAGAAGAAGATATTTATAGTCAACCTATCTAAGGGTCGCATGGGAGAGCAAAATGCAGATCTAATAGGCTCTATGCTTATAACTAAGATGTATCTAGCCGCCATGAGTCGGGCAGAGGAGACGGCAACTGATATGGAGGCACTACCGCCATTTTACTTGTATGTAGATGAGTTCCAATCGGTTGTTAACGACTCCTTCGCTAATATACTCTCCGAGGCGCGTAAGTATAAACTCTCTTTAACAATAGCTCACCAATACGCCTCTCAGATGGAGGATAATATTAAAGATGCCGTATTTGGTAATGTTGGTACTACGGTTACATTTAGAGTTGGTCCATTTGATGCTCAAGAGCTCGAGACTCTATATAAGCCGACATTCTATGCAGACAATATAGTGAACCTTGGTTTTGCCCAGATATACTTAACCTTAATGATAGACGGTATAGGGTCTAAGCCCTTCTCTGCACGCACTATAGAGCCTATTAACACACCTAAGGTGACCTTCTATAACGACATAATAGACAACTCTCGTAAGAGATACTCCAGGCCACGTAAGGAGGTAGAGGCATTTATAGAGAAGATGGGTATAACCCCTGGTAGGACATCTAAGAAGAAGATTAATAGCTCTAGTAAAACTAAAGCATCAACACCTAAAGCAAATAATAACCCTAAGCAGGTGGTTAAAACAACTACTAATATAAAGAAGAGTGACACCAAGAGTGCAAAGAAAGTAAAGTCCGACTTAGCAGCAGCTATACAAAAGGTCAAAGCAGAGTCTAAGAAAAATTTAGAGACTAATAACAAGTCAGAGAGCCCTAAAGAGGTGCCTGAGTCTGTACTAAGAGAAGTATTAGAGAGTTAATATGTTTAAGTGGCTGAGTGTTATTGTACTGGCTGTAGCTATCTCACCAGTAGTCGCTCTTGCTAATATACAGATTGTATATGTAGAGTGTAACCCTGTCGGCAGTGATGCCGATGGTGAGTATATTAAGATTAAAAATATTGGCAGCGAGAGTGTAGACCTAACAGGGTGGAAGCTTAATGATGGTTCAAATCACATTATCAATGCACCACCTAAGAACGGTGGCAAGGGCAGTCTCATATTACCGTCTGGAGTTACGGCAGTGTTGGCCAATAAGGCCGATAAGATCTCTATAGATAATCCAATAATATTAGATACTACAATGTCATTATCTAATAAGGGTGACACGATTAAACTGCTAGATCAAGATAAGAACGAGGTAGCATCAGTCACATATACAGAAGGTCAGGTAGTAGAGGGAGGCTCGTGTATAAATAGTGCCCCATCGTCAAGCTCTACAGGTGAATCCTCAAGCTCTAGCAATAACACCACAACAGTACGTGAGATTACCAAATATCGCACAGTAGAGATACAGCCACCCCAAGCAATACATATACGCCCTATGCCAGAGATAACCTCGCTATTAGGAGGTACAATCAGCATTAACCCAGAGGTATACGACGCCACAGGCAAGATAGTACCAGATGTCTCTTGTGAGGTAACTTTTGGTGATGGTTCACTTAGCAAGTCCTGTAAGGCTAAGCATATATATGAGTATATAGGAGAGTACATAGTCAATGTTGAGGCCTCCAAAGGAGTATTAAATGATAAAACCCAGTTTAAAGTTAAGGTGGTAGAGCCACAGCTCTCAGCTACAGTGAGTGAGGGCAGAGATTATGTGGAGTTGCATAACTATGCTCAGAAGGATGTAGAGTTAAATGGCTGGAGTCTGCAGGTAGGTTATAGGCGTTTTAACATCCCTAGTGGGACGTTAATATTAGCCAATTCATCTATTAAGATTCCAGAGAGCGTGACGAAGATTAATCTCAAGAGAGTAGGGGGTAATGCAGAGTTGCGTAATGTGTTTAACAAGACGGTTAATTATACTCAGCCAATTAATGAACCCGTATCCTCACTAAGACAGGATAGTAATTCTAAACCTGAGGAGATAGTAGCACCATCAATTACAGACCCTATTGAAGATATTATAAACATGCAAGATGATACTAAGTCACTTACAAGAAGTATTATTGGGGCAGTCATTGAGTCTAACGAGGCGGTAGAGCAACGGGAGAGCAATGTTGCGCCGGTTCCAATAGAAGCTCAAGCTATGGTAGCGAGCGCCAATACAGTATCAGAGAGTATAGTTAATATTGAGGGAGGAGATAGAGGTATGACTAAATGGCTGTTGGCGGTCGGAGCGCTGATACTATTAGGTTTGGTGCCACTATTTGTAGGTAAGGAGCATAGAGCTGACACTACAATGAGTGAGGTAAAAGATGACGATGAAAGTGCCAACTTTACAATTACGCAAGTCACTTAACAGTAATTAGATAACATACAAAAAGCCCGCCATAAGGCGGTCTATTTGCATTTTCGTTAAGCTATCACCTTAGTGACACTCACAAACATTATGCCACGCAGTACAGTTTTGTGCAAGTAGAGATTACTGCTATACTACAGCTGTCGTTATCAGAGCGGATGGCGGCGGCACTCACTATTTTCGTTTTGGAGCTAGCACCCGTCATCCGCTCTGGTTGTGACCAATACATAATATGGCAATTTTAAAAAAGATTTTTGGAGATGAGAACACCAAAGCCTTTAAGAAGGCGTCTTCAGTGTTACCTGCAGTAAATGCTCTTGAGCCTAAGGTACAGGAGTTGAGTAATGAGGCTCTCAAGGCTAAGACGCAAGAGTTTAAAGAGGCATTAAAGTCGGGCAAGAGCTTAGATGATTTACTGCCTGAGGCATTTGCTGTAGTGCGAGAGGCAGGCAAGCGTACTCTTGGTATGAGGGCATTTGACGTACAGATTATAGGAGGAGCTGTTATACACAATGGAGACATTGCCGAGATGCGCACAGGAGAGGGTAAGACCCTGGTGGCAACACTCCCGGTGTATCTCAATGCCTTAGAGGGTAAGGGTGTACACCTGGTTACAGTTAATGATTATCTGGCTAAATTGCACGCTGCCTTAATGGGGCAGGTTTATGCCTCGCTAGGGCTCTCTTTAGGGGTTATAGCAAGTGATGGTTCTTATTTATATACTTCAGTAGAGCAAGGAGGTGAGATAGATAAAGATAGAGACACTAAAGGCACATATAAGATTGAAGACGAGCTCTTGGCGCCATGTTCACGTAGAGAGGCATATGAAGCCGACATTACATATGGTACTAATAGTGAGTTTGGCTTTGACTACTTGCGCGACAACATAGCACATAGTAAGGATGATTTGCGCCAGCGAGACTTCAACTTTGCGATAATAGACGAGATAGACTCTGTACTTATAGATGAGGCACGCACGCCACTTATTATATCAGCTCCGGCAGCAGAGTCCGGGGAGTTTTATGCTACATTTGCTAGTATAGCCAAGACGTTAAAGAGAGATGAGGACTACACAGTAGATGAGAAGCTTAAGGCCGTACAGATTAAAGACAGCGGTATAGAGAAGGCTGAGAAGGCTCTAGGGGTTAATAATATCTATACAGATAAAGGTATTAAATATGTGCACCACCTAGAGACGGCAGTACGCGCTCAAGCCATATTTACCAAAGATAAGGACTATGTAGTTAAAGACGGTGAGGTGGTTATAGTCGACGAGTTTACAGGCCGTATGCAGCCAGGCAGGCGCTGGAGCGAGGGTCTGCATCAAGCCATAGAGGCCAAAGAGGGGGTAGAGGTACAGAAGGAGTCTCGTACATATGCCTCCGTGACATATCAAAATTACTTTAGGATGTATAAAAAGCTCGCAGGTATGACAGGTACTGCCACTACAAGCTCAGAGGAGTTTTATAAGGTATATGGACTTAATACTGTTGAGGTGCCTACCAATGTACCGCCTAAGCGTATAGATGAGTATGACCTTATATATCAGACCCAGCAAGGCAAGTTTAAGGCTATAGCACGCAAGGTTAAAGAGGTGCATGCCACAGGACAACCAATACTTATAGGTACTGCATCTGTAGAGAGTAATGAACTACTTAGTGCATATTTAGATAAGGAGGGAGTAAAGCACGAGGTCTTAAATGCCAAGAACCATGAGAGAGAAGGTGAGATAATAGCTAAAGCAGGTCGTAAGGGCGCAGTGACGATAGCAACTAATATGGCAGGTAGAGGGGTAGATATTAAACTTGGGGGTCCAGAGGCCACAGAGGCCGAAGTAGAGGAGGTTAAGAGGCTTGGAGGTCTCTTTGTGCTCGGTACAGAGCGCCACGAGGCTCGTAGGATAGATAATCAGCTCAGAGGGCGCTCTGGTAGACAAGGAGACCCTGGTAAGACGCAGTTCTTCGTATCGTTAGAAGATACTCTTATGCGAGTATTTGCCAGTGATCTAATAAAGAATATGATGGGTAAGTTTGGCATACCAGAGGATGAGCCAATACAACAAAAGATGATAAGTAGGGCATTAGAGAGTGCCCAGACCAAGATAGAGGGCTTCAACTTTGATAGTCGTAAGCAAGTATTAGCTTACGATGATGTGCTCAACAGACAAAGGCAAGCCATATATAAGACCCGTAAGACAATCCTATTAGGAGACAATGAACTGCTAGACAATGAGATAGATAGACTGTCTCGTCTATCCGAGAGCCCGGAGAATCTACTCAGATTAGCCGAGATGAAGAAGGGCGAGTTAGGAGAGGATGCCTACTACAATATGCTCAGAGCTGTATTATTACAAACAATAGATATGCTGTGGGTAGACCACTTAGAGCTTATGGACTATACGCGCCAAAGTGTAAATCTTAGAGCTTACGGGCAGAGAGACCCATTGATTGAGTATAAGAAGGAAGGTTTAAGATTATTTAATGAGATGGAGTATGCATATGCTACACAAGTTGCTACTCTTGTAGAGAGGGCACAAGTTGCACCAGTCACAGCTAATCAAAGTAATATAGAATTGTCAGTAGACTCATCTGATGCTGTTAAAGATATTAACAATATACATAAAAAAGCTCAAGAGATATCCAATACCAATATAGGTACTGATAACTTAAATCTTGATAGTAAAAAGTATGGTCGCAATGATAAGGTTAAGATTACAAATGGTACAGAGATTAAAGAGCTTAAGTTTAAAAAGGCTGAACCTCTTTTGGCTACTAATGAGTGGCGATTAGTTTAGATCAAACACTATTTTAGTTAATTCAGTAACTCTATGCTTTTAAGCTTGTCTTTTTTAGGTGCGTTTTGCATAGTAGAGTATCAGATTTATAAAAGTTTTGATACGTTATAGTCTTCATAAGAGTATTTTAGAGATATCCGAATCTCATAGATTCTCAATTTGACATGTTCATACATTTGCTAGGGGTGGGTATTTGTATAAAAACTGTTCATATTATTTTTGCATCATCAGATTTAATATGGTACTTTTATTAAGTAAAGTATTTATGAGTACTTTGGTATAAAAAGTATGAGTAATTTATATAAAACAAAATTAAATGAAGATATAGATGAGTTATTAATGGCTCTAGTGTATTTAGATAATTTAAAAGATATGGATATGTTTGTTACAGATTTACTTACTGAGGGTGAATTAGAGCTTTTAGCTACGCGTTGGAAGGCTGTTAGGATGTTATATGCGAGCATACCGTATTCTAAGATAGAGCGGGCAACTAAGATGAGCTCTGCCACAATATCTCGTTTGTCTAAGTTATTAAAAAAGCGTAATAGTGGGCTAAAAGCCCTACTGTATAATATGTCTTAAATGGAGCTAAAATCGCTGTAGTTTATTAAAGCGATGTGTCTGATTATGTAGTATCCATTGCTAATATAATTCTACCTGTATAAAAATTTACTTGCGTTACGTAAGTGATGAGTGTAGAGTTAGATTAATATGGCATTTACAGATGAAATAATTTTAAAACTAAAGGCTGGCGATGGAGGCGATGGCGTTGTTAAGTGGCACAGGAATCGTCGCGAGCAAAAGGGTGGGCCTGCTGGAGGTAATGGTGGCAGAGGGGGAGATGTCTACCTAAGAGGAGTGAGGGATTTAGAGTACCTTGCTAGGTATACAAGTAACCCAAAGTTTGTTGCGGAGGATGGTGCTCCTGGAGGAGGCAAATCTCTTGAGGGTAAAGATGGTGACCCATTAATTGTAAATGTCCCAATTGGGTCTTTAGTAACTAATCTATCTACTGGTAAGCAGTATGACATTGTGGAGGAGGGAGTCTTGGTTAAGGTACTAACCGGAGGCAAGGGCGGTTATGGCAATGAGCATTTTAAGAGTTCTAAGAATGTCACACCTATGGAGTCTACCAACGGCAAGCCTGGAGAAGTTGCAAGTTTTAAGGTGGAGTTACGATTGATCGCAGATGCGGGTCTTATTGGTTACCCAAATGCAGGTAAGTCTACCTTATTAAACACCATTACTAATAGTAAGGCCAAAGTGGGTAATTATGCGTTTACTACTCTTAACCCTAATCTTGGCGTATTAGATAAGTATGTAATAGCTGATATACCTGGACTAATTGAGGGTGCGCACACTGGTAAGGGCCTAGGAGACAAGTTCCTTAAGCATATTATGCGTACAAAGACACTAATACACTGTATCTCGGTAGAGCGAGATGATATTATACAAGCATATAACAGTATACGCACGGAGCTTGTCTCATATAATGCAGAGCTAGCAAATAAAGATGAGATAGTAGTAATAACTAAAACAGACGTACTCTCTACTGAGGAGGTTGCTAAACGTATCAGAGACTTTAGGGATCATGTAGATACTGATATGCAGATATACTCAGTCTCAGTATTAGATGATGCTTCTGTTAAAGATCTTACTAAGATCTTGCTTGATAAATTGGCCTAGTATCTAATATATACTGTTACTTAGTTATCTCGGCAAGGCGCACTTATCCACAATAGTAACTAATTTATAAGTGCTTTTTGTTTTCTTTAGTGTACGATTAAAATTAATGGTAGAGGTAAAGATAAAGCAAGAAGGAATAAATTTAATCTCGAGTACCCGAGCTGCTCAATTAAGTGGCTATTCTCAAGATTATGTTGGACAGCTGTGTCGTAATGGCTCTATAGATTGCCGTAGAGTATTGGGAGAGTGGCGCGTTAACTTAGAGAGTTTATTGGCATACAAAAAGAGATTCAATCCAGACTTTAAACCAGCTAAATCTATTGAAGAGGTATCCAATACTGATGCAGGTGCAATAACTGCTGTTAAAGATGGTCATACAGAGATATTCACTAAAAAGGGTGTAGAGTACGTCTCCTCTGCTAAAGCATCGCAACTAACGGGATACACCCAAGATTATGTGGGTCAATTAGCACGTAGTGATGTCTTACAAGCACAAAAAGTTGGGCGTAAATGGTTTGTGAACAAAGAGGAGCTATTAGCCCATAAAAAGCATAACGATGAGCTATTAGCATCCCTACAGAAGGAATCATTAGGTATAAGCAATTCGTCTACTGCTAAAGTTAACTCTATTAATATTAAAAAGGTGGATTCTACTACTAATTCAACAAAAGTGGGGAGTATTATACCTCCAATTACATACAAAAGAGATGATGGCTCCACTATAGAGAGCTTAAGACCTGATACTAGCTTAATAGATAATACTCTTAATAAGGGTGACACTAAAGGAGTTTCACAAATCAAAGTACATGATTTAAGGCAACTTAAAAATACACGACCAAGCCATAGTTTTAGGGCTATTTCGCCTAATATTAATACTTCTGGATCGCCTAATATTGTATTAAATGATTCTTCAAAATCTAACTTAACTGATATTAAGTACAATAGATCAAAATCACTTCAATTTATACCTAAGTTAATTGTAACTCTAGAGTTATTATGCATACTTTTGTTGTTTTTACAATTTAATGTTTTAGATATTACGTTTATTGATTACCTCAGGTCTCGTATAGGTGGCTCAAGTACGTTTAATACTCTTATAAGTAATTCTTTTGTAACTCTTATCTTAAATATATTTAGTATTAAATATTTATACTAAAATACTTATATAATAAGCCCCTTAATCAGTTTCTTTATTTATCCACAACACGAGTTAACAAATACCCGATTTGTCACGTATAATATAGTTATATCGCATAAGCGATATAACTATATATGAGTAAAAAGATATACCTAGACGGGCGAACATATGTTGGGTCAAAAGAAGCCGGCAAGTTAGTCGGCTACTCTTATGATTATGTTAGTCGTTTAGCGAGAGAGGGTAGCATCAGGGCGCGTAAGGTTGGGCAAAGTTGGTTTATAGATCCTAAGTCTTTAAGAGAGTTTGCCGCTAGGCAAGAAAAGAGGAAGGCACTACGCTCTCGCTCTATGTCAGTTACGTCTCAACAAAGACAAATGACCCCTACATCTCGTAGCGACTTTTTTACGGGTGCTCCCAAATCTAGTACTGACAATATAGATAAATATTATAAACGCAGCCAGTCTATAGATGTCGTACAAGAGTCTGACGCTTTTAACAAGCGTAATGCCAGTTTGGCAAATATGCGTAAGCAGTTAGACGCAGTCCGTAATCGTACTGTAGAGAACTTGGCAAATGTTCACAACTTTGCTACCAGTATGTCAGCTAAGTCTATCTTAACGCCTAGCGTGTCACTAATGTCTATGACTAATCGTACTATGGCACTACTGACGACTATCTCACTTGTATTTGGTTTGTATGCTGTTACAGATAAGCAATATGCTAATTATGCTTTTGCAGAGGTTAATAGAGCTGTGCGCTCACTCACAGCTGATGCGACTGAAATAGCCGGTTCAATAATAAGCTCTTTGGCTAATGTTGATGATGTTGTTAATCGTGTGGCTGTTGACCCGGCTGAGCAGATGTCATTGGCCTCATTTAGCTTTGGTAGTTGGGCTCGCAGTTTAGTATCTGACACCGCAACATACACAGATAGTCTACTAACATCACTTGTTAAAAAGTCAGACTCACTAGCATCTAACTTATTTGGTGCATCAGGTGAGCCTGTTGTGCAAGTGAGTGTACGCGAGTTGCCAGAGTTTGAGAGCAAGTTGCGCAATCGTGTAGCACTACTCAATAAGTTAGATACTCAAACAGCATCTAAAACATCAGATAATCTCGCCTCTATCAATCGTACTAGTCCTAAGAGTACGGTCAAGCCTATAGTGATTAAACAACCTATACGTACTGTGCGAGAGGTCTACACTCAAAAGGAGACTGTTAGAGAGGTAGTGCCTATAGAGACCATCAAGACTCTGGTAGACGCTCAAGTAGGTAGTAGCCTAGACAATGCATATAAAGATGACTTACGCTCAGAGCTCTTAGGTATAGTCAACTCACGCCCATCTAGACCACAAGTGAGTAATTATGGGGCGATTTCATTGACTCAGCGTATAGATACGCTATCTGGCACTGACATATCTAATGCCGATATATCAGGCTCCGCCATAACAGGTGGGACGATATCGGGTACGGCAGCAGAGCTCACTACTCTTACAGTATCCGGGGGCACTACGTTAACTACAGTAAATGTTACAGACCTAACCCTCTCGGGTGACTTGGCTGTTAATGGTGGTGATATCACAACAACATCAACAGACTTTAATATAGATGTTGCAGATACCGGTACTATATCCTTTAGAGATGGTACAAACGACTTGCTGACTATAGTGGATGGTGGAGCTGTTGGCAATGTGACCGCAACAGGTACTTTTACTTCAGATGGTCTAATTACCGGTCAGGATGGTTTGACTATTTCATCAGGAGATGTATCTCTACCGACAGACACTATAGACTCAAGTGAAATTACTGACAACACTATAGTAGCCGCAGATGTGGCAGACGACACATTAGACTTTGCTCAACTCTCAGATTCTCTTGTGGTGGATGCTACAACCACAGTTGATTTAGATACAAATACAGCAGATTTAAACTTTGACTCAGGTACCCTCTTTATAGACTCAAGTGCTAATAGTATCGGCATAGGTACAGCAACACCTGCGTATATTCTAGACGTCAACGGCACAGGTCGCTTTGTAGATGCTGTAACTTTAGACTCTACTCTGGGCGTAACAGGAGCAACCACACTAGGCTCAACCCTCGCAGTAACAGGCCTCTCAACCCTAGCAGACCTAACAGTAAGTGACCTAACAGCAAGCAGGCTCGTAGCCACAGACGCAAACAAGAACCTTGTCTCAACCCTTACGGAAGCCAACCTTGAAAGCTCAATATCAGACGCAACCAACATCTTTACAAACAACGATACTATCACCACCGCTAACATTGCAGATTCATACCTGCTTAACACAGGAGACACTGCCACGGGAGATTACAACTTCAGCTCCGGCACACTCTTTGTAGATGATTCAGCAGGCTATGTTGGGGTTGGAACGACAGTCCCTGCTTCAAAACTTGACGTAGACGGTGATATTAAAACCACAGGAGATTTATTAGTAGAGTACAACACATTTAATATTGCTCATAGTAGCGCCTCTGCGCGTAATTTAGGTTTTACATTCGGTACAGGAGGGGTCATCTTAAGTGGTAATGGAAACCTCTCAAACAGCCTAACTCTTGCCGCCGGTGGTTTATATGGTCTAACTGTTGATAATAGTGCTAACGTCGGCATCGGTTTATCCAGCCCCAACTCACGGCTGCATGTTCGTGGCGGCAATGTTCAGTTTGACGACACAAGTAACAACGCGCAGTTCTTCTTCAATCAATCTAACGGAAGGTTGGGGCTGGGCACAACAACCCCATCATACAAACTAGACGTATCAGGAACTCTAAACGCAACAGGAGCAACGACTCTCGGCTCAACACTTGCAGTGACAGGAAACTCCACACTTTCCGGCAACGCAAGCGTTGCCGGAACACTGGGTGTAACTGGCACCTCAACCCTAGCCACAACAACCATCTCCGGTGATCTTACCGTCGATACCAATACATTGTATGTAGACAGCGCCAACAACAGAGTTGGTGTTGGAACTGTGAGCCCGGGTTATAAATTAGATGTTAATGGTAATGCCAAAATAGGAAGCTTGTATTTTTATAACGATGAGATAAATACTTATAATGGAGGCGCGGTTGTGATAGGGGCGCGCAGGATGGCAGACTTAAGCGGTACAAATAAAGCAGAGCTGCGAGTAATGAATGGCTTGGGGGTAAATGTAGCCACAACCACGGCTCTAGATGCAACCGTGCATATTCTTAGCACAGGTGGAGCAAGTGTAACAGATGCAGTGGTTATAGGTTCTACCGGAAATGCCGGATCTGGACGCGGGCAGGCGATTTTAATTCGTCAACCGAATAGTGACGGTATAGGAATTGATGCGGTGCGATTATCCGGCGTTGACTCCGGTCTTACCATACAAACCGGAGCAAACGGTTCTTTAAGCGATCGTCTGCGCATTGACTCTTCAGGCAACGTCGGCATTGGCACCACGGCGCCGTCATACAAACTAGATGTCTCCGGTACGCTTAACGCCACAGGCGCAACCACTCTTGGATCTACTCTTGCAGTGACGGGCAACGCAACCTTTGATACAAATACACTATACGTAGATGCGACGAATAACAGGGTGGGGATTGGAACGGCGAGTCCAGATGCAATGTTGCATATAGACTCAAATACTGCAGCACTACTACATATTGATGCAGGTTCGTCTGGTGCTGTGGCAAACTCCAGTTCGCGATTGACTATAGAGGATAATACAACCGCTTATCTACAATTTCTTACACCAAATACAATAAGTTCTGGAATTTTGTTTGGTGATCCAGAATCGTCTAATATTGGTAACATAACCTATTCTCATTCTTCTGATGTTTTAACACTTGAATCTGGAAACTCTGTCAATATACGCACTGCCGGAATTAGTCAAGTAACTATAGATAATAACGGCTTTACTTTCAACGAAGGTGGAAGTAGTGCGCGAGATTTTCGTATTGAAGGTGATACAGGTACACATTTATTCTTTACTGATTCTAGTGCTGATGCAGTTGGTATAGGAACATCTACCCCAACTGCAAAGCTTTCTGTGGAGGGAGATTTTTATGTTACGGCGACCTCAACCCTAGCCACAACAACCATCTCCGGTGATCTTACCGTCGATACCAATACATTGTATGTAGACAGCGCCAACAATAAAGTGGGTGTAGGTACGGTAAGTCCCACACAAGCATTAGATGTACGAGGAAGTATTACATCAACCAACGGTAATGGTAGCGCAACATTGTCAGGTAACAGCAATAGCCCCGCTGTCATTATCGATAGGTTGGGAGCCAACAATAGCGCTGCGGTGATTTACAAGACAGCCGGCACAAGTAAATGGTATACAGGATTGGCAGACAGTGACTTAGCCGGAGATGGTACAGAGTTTTATATAGGCAATGGTCTTACAAACAATGCCAAACTATGGATAGAAACAAACGGAAATGTGGGTATCGGTACTACGGCTCCCACTTCTAGGTTAGAGGTAAATGGTCAAACAAGAATTAATAATGCAGGACTACTATTAGCTGGTGCCAATCATTATTATATTGAAAATACAGGTAACGATTTACAAATCAGAAATGGATCTAACAGTCTTGTTCCGGTGTATATTACAAGTTCAGGCAACGTCGGCATTGGAACGACAACACCTTCATCCAAACTTGATGTGATAGGGGATATAGAAGGAGATACATTTATAGTTACTGGTTCTACACCCGATACTTCAACCATAAGTCTTGGCGCATATTCAGGTGGGGCTTGGTTAAATACCCCGTCCGGTTCTATAGGATACCTTGGAGTGGGAGGAACAGGAATATTTAAATGGGGTTCATCTTCTGTTGTAGTCAACGAAGGAGGGGGTGATGTTGATTTTAGAGTTGAAGGAGTGGGAGAAGCAAATGCTCTATTTGTGAATGGCGCAAACGGCAACGTTGGTATTGGGACCACAAATCCAACTTATAAACTAGATATCGCAGGAAGTGATAACTCTAGTGGATTAAGAGTATATGCGCCAAGTGGTAGCGGAAGTGGATATTTTGCCAACTTAATACAATACGGTGGTGATATTACAGGTGGTTCACTTCTTACCCTTAAATCTGATAACTCAATAGGCACTCCCGACAGATCGCAAC
>WFTK01000005.1 GCA_015485505.1 Patescibacteria group bacterium
ATCTCTAACGGTACTCAAGATAAGCAGAGCAAAGATGCCGACGACATGACTATAGAGGTCAAGTCTGTACTCAGTAGCGACTATACTCCACCACCACTCAATATATTAAGGAAGAACTCGGGCAAGCCTGTAGTAGGAGACGTAAAGGCTAATGCCAATTTGATACGTCGCACCTTGCAGAACTTTGGCATAACCGTAGAGATGGATGAAGTATCTATTGGGCCGACTGTTACTCGCTATGCCTTTAAGCCGGCTGAGGGTGTGCGCCTTGGCAAGATCATGGGCTTGCAGAGCAACCTAGAGCTCGCCCTTGCTGCTAGCCCTGTGCGTATAGAGGCGCCTATACCAGGTAAGGCGCTTGTGGGTATTGAGGTGCCGAATACCTCTCGCACCACTTTAGGCCTTGGCTCTATGCTCACAATGCCTGAGTATACCAAGTCGGACAAACCACTGTTGGTGTCTCTCGGAGGAGACATCAGCGGTAAGCCGCACTTCGCCAACATTGCTAAGATGCCTCACTTGCTGATAGCCGGCGCTACAGGCGCTGGTAAGTCTGTAACGGTCAACAACATGATTGTAAGCCTGCTCTACCGCTCGGGCCCAGACGAGCTGCGTATGCTGATGGTGGATCCTAAGCGAGTGGAGCTTACACTATACAACAAGATACCCCACCTGCTCACTCCCGTTATCACAGACGCTAAAAAGGCCATCTTGGCCCTCAAGTGGCTAGCTAAAGAAATGGACAGACGCTACGATGTACTCCAAGCAGAGGCCGTGCGTGACATTGAATCGTATCATAAGAACATACTTGCCCCAGCAAAGCAGAAGCTTAAAGCCGGTAAGCTCAAAGACGGAGAGAAGATGCCTGAGCAAATGCCATATATTGTAGCCTTTATAGACGAGCTCTCAGATCTAATGCAGGCATATCCGCGAGAGCTTGAGGCTGCTATAGTGCGCCTTACACAGATGAGCCGTGCTGTGGGTATACACCTAGTCCTAGCTACTCAGCGTCCGAGCGTTAAGGTTATCACCGGGCTCATCAAGGCCAACATACCAACCCGCCTAGCCATGCAGGTAGCAAGCCAAATAGACTCGCGTACTATACTTGACATGGGAGGCGCAGAGAAGCTCCTTGGAGCCGGAGACATGCTCTACCTCTCAGGAGAGATGAGTAAGCCTACACGCGTGCAGGCACCGTTCGTCTCTGAGAAGGAGGTCAAGGCGGTAGTGACTCACTTGGCCAAGGCATACGAGACTGAGCTAGATGATGAAATAGACCTAACAGAGGGCAGTGACCCTAGTATCTTTGAGGCGTCTGTATTTGATGCAAGTGCCGATGATGAGGATGATGATATGTACAGCGAGGCTAAGCGTGTAGTAATGGAGGCAGGCAAGGGATCTACCTCATACTTACAGCGTAAGCTAAGGGTTGGCTATGCACGTGCGGCACGCTTAATGGATATGCTAGAGGAGAGAGGGGTGGTTGGCCCAGCCGAGGGCAGTAAGCCACGAGAGGTACTCACACCACAAGAGCAATCAGAGGGAGAGGAGACCGACGCAGACGAAACGCAAATACAAATCTAACTTATTAATAACTAAAATAACTTTATAATATGAAGAACAAAAAGCTCACTATACTACTCTTTACTCTCTTTATACTTGGAGTTATCGTCTATGCTCTCTACACTGCTCGCTACCTTATATACGGACCACGCTTAGTCTTAGATGTACCCGGAGGCACAATGGAGACAACTACACAGGTGATAGAAATAGCCGGCAATGCAGCTAATGCACAAAAATTGCAAATTAATAATAAAGATATATTGACAGACCAAAGCGGCAACTTCTCTGAGAAGATGCTCTTAAGTGTCGGATCCAATACATTTATTTTTAATGCTGTAGACAAATTCGGTAATAGCAAAAGCAAGACTCTCCAAGTAGTGTATACTCCAGAGACAGACGATGTGCTACAATTGAAAGATAATAACAACAATAAATAAGTGCGTATGGCTAAAAAGAAAGCAGAGGACAAAGGGACAAACAATGGAGTAGAAAGTGCAATAGATGCTATCAAAACTAAATTTGGTGATGATGCAATAATGCTCTTAGGCGAGAAGCCTAAGGTAGACGTAGACGCTATATCAACAGGCTCAATAGGTATAGATTGGGCACTCGGTATCGGCGGATTCCCCCGCGGACGCATAGTAGAGATATATGGCCCGGAGAGCTCGGGTAAGACGACTCTGGCACTACACACCGTAGCTGAAGCCCAGAAGGATGGCGGTGTATGTGCCTTTATAGACGCTGAGCATGCTATGGACCCAGAGTATGCGCAGAAGCTTGGAGTTAAGCTAGATGAGCTACTTATCTCTCAGCCCAACCACGGAGAGCAGGCTCTTGAGATAGTAGAGAGCTTAGTACGCTCGGGTAAAATGGATGTGATAGTAGTAGACTCTGTGGCAGCACTAACACCTAAAGATGAGATAGAGGGAGACATGGGCGCTCACCACGTAGGTAAGCAAGCAAGGCTGATGAGCCAGGCACTCCGCAAGCTCACCGGCATAGTAAGCAAGAGTAAGACCGTTGTTATCTTTATCAACCAGATACGCATGCAGATAGGTGTAATGTTTGGCAACCCTGAGACCACTCCGGGAGGTAAGGCACTTAAGTTCTATACCTCTGTGAGGCTAGACATTCGTCGTATTGCCCAGATTAAAAAGGGCACAGACGTAATGGGAGGTAGACACAGAGTCAAGGTAGTGAAGAACAAGGTCGCCGCCCCATTCAAGATGACCGAGTTTGACCTTATGTATAATGAGGGTATAAGCCGTGAGGGTGAGATACTGGCCCTTGGAGAAAAGTTTGACATCGTGAGTAAAAGCGGCTCATCATATAGTTACACCCAAGAGAAGAAAGGTGCCGAGACAATAAAGTTAGGTAGAGGATATGACGCAGCTCGCAAATTCTTAAAAGAGAATAAAAAAGTTGCAAATACAATCCTAAAGGACATCAAAAAGGCCCTAAAGGACGCTTAAATTATAAGAGACATTAGCCTAAAGGCTACTTAAAGGACATTTATGATAAGTTATACAGAGTTAAAACCAGGTAAAGTACTCGTAATAGACAACGACCCTCTAGAGGTTGTGTGGACCAGCGGTATAGTGAAAAAACAGCGCCAAAAGCCTCACAATACCGTCAAAATGCGTAACTTGCGTACCGGCTCTACTGTAGAGAAGACTTTTACCCAATCAGACAAAATAGAAGAGGCTGAACTAGATACAAAAGAGATAAAGTATCTATACACTAACCCTAAAACGCATGAGGCAATGTTCTGCTCTCCTACCGACCCGTCTGACAGATTTTCTCTGCCTCAAGAGGTACTCGGAGATAAACTTGGCTACATACTTGAGAACTCTATAATTGATGCAATTGAGTTTGATGGTAAGGTAATATCAATAAAGCTACCTAATAAAGTAAACTTAAAAGTAGCAGATGCCCCACCTAACATTAAAGGCAATACTAGCGCCGGCGGTAATAAGGTTGTAACCCTAGAAACTGGACTAAAGGTTACTACCCCATTATTTATAAATACCGGCGACATTATACGTGTGAATACTGAGACTGGTGCATATAGTGAGCGAGTGGTAAAATAATAATATATTAAGAAATTAAGTTAATAATTATGAATTATAAAAAAGCAGTTGGAGCAGGTTTATTAGTGTTTGCAATACAGTTCTCTCTTGTGAATGTATTGGGTAATCTTATAGGACCCTTTTTAGGTACTGGACAGGCGTATGTATATGGTTGGCAGGCGTTTATGATATTGGTACTTGTAACGATAGTCTACTTTGTCTCTAAGTGGTACTTCACCGGTAATAAGGTAACTCTCAACAATGGGCTCTACTTAGGTGCTATACTTGTAGCCACCAACGTAGTAATAACTTTAGTACAGGCAGTGCCAGCAGCTATACTTGGGCAGAGTGTAACTAGTGCAATAGTAACTTACTTAACTGGATGGCCGTTTATACTTACAGCTGTCATAACCGTTGCAGCTGCTACAGGTACAGCATATTTAAATCGTAAGATATCTGCAGACTGTAATGTTAAAGATGCTATAAGTGCCAGTATGCCAAAGGATAGTGATACAGAAGCTGACTGTGAGGAGTGCAAAAACGGCACTTGCTCTACACACTAAGTGCTGATAGCAGTTACTAAACATTTAATCTATACATTTAAAAAACCGTAACAATTGTTACGGTTTTTTAAATATCTAACACTCTATAGAGCTAGCTCATTATATAAGGCATAAGACCCATGAATCTTGCTCGCTTGATAGCTAGAGTAACTGCGCGCTGATTCTTAGCTGTTAAGCCTGTTACTCTCCTGCTCAAGATCCTGCCGTGTGGATTCAAGAATCTCTTAAGGATGTCTACATCCTTATAGTCTATATGCTTTACATCATGCCTCTTAAAGAAGTCTGTTTGTTTTGTCATAATTGTTTTTTAAATCTGTTAATTTAGAAGGGTATATCCTCTGGATTGATATCATCATCTGGGTATTCTACCTTAGCTGCGCTGGCCGCTGCCGGCTTAGGCTCTGACGCAGTGTCACCACTGAAGTTGCCACTACTCTCACCGCCTGCCGACGGACCAAACTGGAAGTTGTCTACAATAATCTCTGTGCGGTACATCTTCTTACCGCTGTCTTTATCATCCCAGCTACGAGTTTGTAACCTACCCTCTATAAACACAGGGCGACCCTTCTTAAGATATTGTGTAGCTACCTCTGCCTGCTTGCCAAATATAGTAATATTGTGGAACTCTGTCTGCTCCTGCTTATTACCATCTTTGTCTTTATAAGTGCGGTTGGTAGCTATACCGAAGCTTGCAACCTGAGAGCCACTGGGCAATGCCTTGAGCTCTGGGTCGCGAGTAAGGTTACCGTATAAGAATACTTTATTAATGTACATAATAGTTATTTATAATTTGTAATTACTATTATTATACACTACTCCTCCAAAAGCTTGTCTATAGTCTCGTCAAGGTCTTTGACTATCTCCTCCTTGCTTACCTCAGTGTCACTCACCTCTACTGTCTCCTCTTTAGGCTTCTCCGCCTTGGGTGCCGGAGCGATAGTGTCATTGCTCTTAACCTCCTTAAGCTCATCGAGGTTCACCTGTGCGCGAGTGTCCTCAGCAACAGTCTTGATAAGTAGGTGTCGTAAGATGTTCTTGTTCTCATCTATAACCTCCTTTTGCAGGTGGCTAATCTGCGCTGGGTCAAGGTCAAACTTCATCCAACCGAAGTAGGCCTTGTCGTAGGCAGTGTTCTTACCGCCCTCGTTTATATACATAGTATAAGCTAAATCCATAAGAGTCGGCTCGCCTTCTGTTATGAAGTTGCCACCCAACTCGCTTATGGCACCGCGGAGAGAGTCTACCTCTTTAAGTAACTCCTCCTCGGTGAGCGTGGATACCATGTGGTAGCCAAGTTCGTAAACTCGGCGCTCATCATTTATTTCCATAAAATAAATTTTATTAACTATTAATGGCGCAACTTTAGCACTTTTAGCTGTTTATATCAATACCAAAAACTCTTTTTGAGTTTTCTAATATCTGCTTTTGCACAACATCAACACTCTCATCTCTTAGCTCTGCTATGTAAGCTACTACGTTTATTACAAACTTAGGTTCATTACGCTTGCCTCTGTGCGGCACCGGCGCAGCATAGGGTGCATCTGTCTCTACCACCATACTCTCAAGCGGTAGCCACTTCACAAGCTCTTGTAACTCTGGAGCACTCTTATATGTTACCACTCCGGGGATGCCAAAAGTAGCTCCAAG
>WFTK01000006.1 GCA_015485505.1 Patescibacteria group bacterium
AACTATAAACTATCAACCAAAAACTCGGTTGCGATTATTGCTTGTGGCCCTATGGTGCATCAGGCTCTGCTCGCTGCTAAAGAACTTGAGAGTAATGGTGTTGGCACAATAGTGGTCAATAGCGCCACTGTTAAGCCATTAGACTCTGAGACCATAGTGGCTGTAGCCAAGAGAGTAAAAGGCATTGTGACAGCTGAGACGCATCAAAAAGCGGGAGGGCTCGGAGGTGCTGTGAGTGAACTGCTTAGTGAGGAGTACCCAACTCTTGTGCGCAGAGTCGGCATAGCAGACGCCTTTGGGCAGTCGGGTACTCCAGAGGAGCTAATGGAGTTTTACAAGTTAACAGTGGCGGATATTATAAAAGAGGTTTATAATATAATCAATAATTAGTAGTTTAATATAAATTAATTATGTCAGATATACAATTTAATGAGCCTGAGTATGGCTCTCGTGATAAGTTTGCTCCTAAAGAGGGCTTCCCCACAAAGATGGTTATTAAGTTTGGCTTAGCTAAAGATGCTAAGCAGGCACAAGTTGTACTTTTAGTTATCACAGCTGTAGCTGTGGCTATAGGATTGTTCTTTGCTTTCTAATACAGCCTATATCTAAAAGCAAATAAAAGAACGCCGCTTATTGCGGCGTTCTTTTATTGTTTAATATTGTTATACCTAGTAACACTTAGGTGTAGACCAGCCTGATATGGCTGAGCCCTCGGTTACATAACAGTATCCTGAGTCCTTCTCTAATCTTAAGCGTATAGAGTAACTTTGTCTATCGGAAGAGGTGTTATAATAATATATATTGTTACCGCTATTTTTAGGGTCTTTAGGTAGAGCTGTTATGTATGCCGGTGTTAGCTCTGAGAGTGTTGACACATTCTCTCCTCCAGAGGCACTTGCCGGGTAAGCAGAATTATCATTGGCATAAGCCTCAAAAGCTGTTTGAAGTTGTTTAGCATCTGCTAAGCGGCGCGCATCGCGAGCTTTAACTCGTGCACTGTTCATAGATGCTAAGACTACAGATGAAAGCATACCTATGATGGCTATTACCACCAAGAGCTCTATAAGTGTAAATCCTCTATCAGATTTACGCTGAGTCGTTAGTTTAAAGTTGTTAGTTTGTAGAAATTTCATAATATTTTTTTATAATTTATAATGTGTTACTAGTAACTATAAACTAGCAACTTACAACTGTTTTATTATATAATCCTCTGGTGCATTTGCCAAGTGGCTCTCTATAGCATCTCTGTTTAGAAGGCCCTTCTGCGCACCTATATACTGCACTACACTCATGGAGTTTATTGGGCCCCGCATTAATGCCTCCGGCAAGCTCATGCCAAGTGCAAGCATCGCTGTGACTGTAGAGCTAAAAGAGTCTCCGGCACCGGTGCGGTCTACGGGTGGCTTAGGGTCTCTATACATAGGCATACTCCAGGTGCCTTCACTGCTTTGTGCATAAGCTCCGTTAGGGCCGTCTGTTATGACAGCGATCTTCGGCCCAAGAGAGCGAAATTGGGTTAGGAGCTTGACCATGTCATTTTCATTGGTGCCCAGTATCTTCTGGGCTTCTTGTTTATTACAGAAGAAGAGCTCAGTGACAGCATAAAGGTCTTTAAGCGCTTCATAACCTAGTTTGATCTGGAAGGTACCGGGCTGGAAGGCGAGCTTGGTCTCTCTGTGCTCTTGCAGGTAGCGGGCAATCTCGTGATGATACTCTAAGCCATGCTCTCCAACACTAGAGAAGTAGAGCCACTTAGGAGGTATGTCAAAAATCGGTAGCTTATAAGGCCATGGTTGGTGATGTATGAGTATGGTGCGCTCAGCCCCATGGCGGAGTACAAAGTGGTAGTGTGTAGGGTACTCCTTGTGCCTGCGTACATAGCGAGTGTCTAAGTTATCCTTCTGCCATGCCTCTAGGCAGTTGTCGCCACCGGAGTCTGTGCCAATGTCTGTTACGAGCGCCGTCTCTAATCCGAGCCTCTTGGCGCTTATAGCCGCATTACCAGAGTTGCCCACACCGTGGATTATGTTGACCTTCTCATACTCTATTTTGTCGCCAAAGTTGACGCAGAGCTTCTCTTTACCTGTTGTTGCATCTGTTGATACATTTGCCCCAGCGTCAAGCTGTATAAAGGCGTCGGTGGTGACGTCTCCGATAGCTACGAAGTCTAATTGCTTTTGGTCTTTAGTCATGTGTTATAATTATAGCATGAGGAGCTTGAGAGAAGTATTGAACATTGCACAAGTGCATAACGTAGCTGTGGGGCACTTTAATATCTCAGACTCTACGCAGTTTAATGCAATAGTTGAGGCTGCTACTAGTATGCAACTGCCTGTGCTTGTAGGAGTCTCAGAGGGAGAGAAGAACTTTATAGGCTTGCATAATGCAGTGGCCTTGGTGCGCGCTGCACGCGAGCAGGGCAAGGAGGTGTACCTTAACTTAGACCATGCGCACTCGGTGGAAGCTTGTAAAGAGGCGATAGACGCAGGGTTTGACTCGGTGATGTTTGATGGCTCTAAGCTCAGCTTTGAGGAGAATGTGGAGAAGACGAGGGAGGTTGTGGAGTATGCTAAGGGCGATCAAAATGCCAGCGTCTTGGTCGAGGGGGAGCTTGGGTACATTGGTAGCTCTAGCAAAATGCTCTCGGCTGTGCCTGAGGATGTAGAGCAAGCTATGACGACTGCCGAGCAGGCTAAGAGGTTTGTGGAGAGTACGGGAGTAGACATACTGGCCACAAGCGTGGGCAATATCCACGGCATGCTCAAGGGTACTACCAACCCCAGTTTAGACATTAATAGAGTCTCTGAGATAGCGCGTGCCGTGCCGAGCACCTTTTTAGTGCTTCATGGCGGCTCGGGTGTAGTGGACTCTGACTTTACTGCTGTTATTAAGGCAGGTATGAGTATTGTACATATAAACACCGAGATACGCAGAGCTTATCGTAAGGGCCTCGAGCAAGGGCTTGAGGTAGATAAAGAGCAGATAGCGCCATATAAGTACTTAGCTCAAGGTAAGAGTAATGTGGAGCAAGTTGTGCAAGATAGGATGCGATTATTTATAAAAAGTTAAATTAAAGTTATGAAGGTGTATATAACAAGGCAAATACCAGAGAGTGGTATTAATTTATTAAAAGAGGCTGGCTTAGAGGTAGTAGTCTCTCAGAAGGGTGGCGTATTAACCAAGCAAGAGTTGATAACTGAGCTTACTAATAACAATCCAGATGCTGTGATACCGCTCCTTACTGACACTATAGACTCTGAGGTATTTGAGGCAGCGCCGAATGCTAAGGTATTTGCTACTTACTCTGTGGGTTATAACCATATAGATTTAGACGCTGCTAAGGTACGCGGTGTGACGATAACCAATACACCCGGCGTGTTGACAGACACGGTTGCAGAGTATGCAGTGTCTATGATATGTGCATTAACTAAACGTATACCAGAGGGAGATAAGTTTACTAAAGCTGGCGAATATAAGGGTTGGGCGCCGATGCTCCTCTTAGGTGCCGACCTTAAAGGTAAGACACTTGGCATACTCGGTGCCGGGCGCATAGGCTCTAGGGTTGCCGAGATAATGTATAAAGGATTTGGTATGCACGTAGTGTATTATGATGTTAAGAAGAATGAGTTTTTAAATAATGAGGTAAATGCTGAGTATCGCCCTACTGTAGAGGAGGTACTCACAGAGGCAGATATTGTGACCGTACATGTGCCACTACTTGAGAGTACCAAGCACTTGATAAACAAAGAAAGGCTTGCCTTAATGAAGAGTGGTGCTTACTTAGTGAACACGTCACGAGGTCCGGTAATAGATGAGGTTGCTTTGAGAGGTGCATTGCAAAATGGTGCCATAAAGGGTGCTGCACTAGACGTATATGAGTATGAGCCTGAGATAACACAAGGCCTCTCTGAGATGAGTAATGTGATACTCACGCCACACATAGCCAGTGCAACTCAAGAGACTCGCTCTAAGATGAGTGAGATGGCCGCTAAGAATGTGATAGCGGTACTCTCAGGCAAAGAGCCAGAGAACAGGGTCACATAATACAAACTTGGTGGTTCGACCGCCAAGTTTTCAAGCTTTTTGTGATATAATATAGTTTGTATGGGATCAAGAAAACATTTACCTTTCACAAAAGGAGAATACTATCATATATACAATAGGGGAGTAGACAAACGTCCAATTACCAAGGATTGGAAAGATTCTGACAGATTTTTACAAAGCCTTAAAGAGTTTAATACAATTAGCCCAATAGGCAGTATTTACGAAAATTCATTTAACCCCAGACCCAATAATTTTAAAAGAAATAAACTTGGCGGTCGAACCGCCAAGTTTGATAATTCACTGGTTGATATTATTGCATACTGTCTTAATCCAAATCATTATCATATAATAGTTACTCCACTAGCTGAGAAGGGTATAGAAAAGTTTATGCAAAGACTTGGTACTGGGTTTACACAGTATTTTAATGAGAAGTATGATAGGACAGGTGCGTTATTTCAAGGTAAATTTAAATCATCTCATATAGATTCAAATGAATATCTTTTACATGTTGTGGCATATGTAAATTTAAATGATAAAGTACACCAACTTGGCGGTCGAACCGCCAAGTTGGTGCGGAGTAGCTGGAGGGAGTATGTTGAAGATGGTGGAGTTAAGGGTATCTGTAATACAGATATTATACTTGATCAATTTAAAAATACTAAAGAGTATGAAAAATCGGCTAATAAATCATTAAGGTTTATATTAGAGAACAGGTATGACGATCCGGGCCTAGTTAAAGACTTGCTCTCTGAAGAAGAGTTCCCTGAGAAATTTAAGAAAAGAAATAAGTTGAAATTATAATAACTTGGCGGTTCGACCGCCAAGTTTGGGTGGTTTAGACGGTGACTACTACAGGTATTACGATAGGCCTTTTGTGAGTTTGTTGCATTAGGTACTTCTGTACCTCTGTGGCTATCTCGGCCTTTATCCTGTCAGTGTCTATCTCTGCCTTACCTTTGGTTACTCTCTCTACAATCCTTTTAACTATTAGGCGGCTCTGTTGCAGTAGCTCTTGAGACTCACGTAAGTATATGAATCCACGAGAGATTATGTCTGGTGACTTGCGCAAGCGACCGATGCGCTTGTCTATAGTAGCGACAAGCACAAATATACCCTCCTCAGAGAGCTCTTTGCGGTCTCTCATAACTGTTGTTTGTACATCAGTTATTTTGTGGCCCTCTACAACACGCGTTGTTGAGGCTACCTTCTCTTTAAGTTGTACAAATTTATTACCACCCTCCTGCACCTCTATGATTGCACCGTTGCCTTGTGGTATAGCAATATTATCATAAGGTAGGTTGATAGAGTCATGTATTACATCAGCATGGACTCTAAGCATGTGATAGTAGCCGTGCTGAGGTATAAAGAACTTAGGTTTAATATGTTGATGTATCCATTTAGCCTCCTCCATATAGCCGTGCCCAGAGGCGTGCACATCTGATGTCTCTAGCGTTACTATATGAGCGCCTTGGCGAGAGATAAGATCCTTCATCTTCTGTACGGCCCCCTCATTACCAGGGATGACAGATGAGCTTAATACGACTGTATCTTGTGGCTTGAGGTTGACGTATTTATGTTGCTTCTTACCTATGCGCATAAGTGCGGCATACTCATCTCCTTGGGCGCCAGTTGCCAGCACTACCACCTTACTTGGTGGATACTCTGATATTTGCTCGGCTGTTATTATTGTATCCCTCTTAGGTTTAAAGTAGTTAATCTCCTCGGCTATCTTCATGTTTTGCTTCATGCTCCTGCCCTCTAGGACGACCTTCTTACCATTCTTCTCTGAGATGGCTACTAGCTTTGTGAGGCGCTCTAGCTGTGAGGCAAAGGCTCCGATAACTAACAGACCCTCCTTATGATTACCAATTATCTCAGTAAAGGCATCAAATACCTTATGTTCTGGTATAGACCAACCTGGCTTCCATACATTTGTAGAATCCATTAGTAGTACAAGAGGTGGATTGTCTTTAAACTTAGCAAAGTTATTAACCTCATCTTGAGTAGGCACGCCATCGTAGTGATTAAGTTTAATGTCTCCCGTTATTGCTACACTACCTATTGGCGTGTTGATAATTAGTCCAACGGAGTCGGGTATAGTGTGAGTAGTTAAGAAGAACTCAAGACTAAGGTACTCGCCTAGCTTAATCTTCTCGTGGCCGTCTATTATGCGATAGTCTAGAGGGTCTGCGTGAGGGAACTCGGCTTGCCGACCTTTGATCATCTGTATAACGAGGTTGGTAGAGTATATCGGTATATCAGCCCCTATCTCCTCCATAAGGTATGGCAGGCCTCCGATATGGTCTAGGTGTCCGTGTGTTATGGCTACTGCTTTTATCTTGTGTTTGTTGTCTCGCAAGTAACCGGTATTAGCTAAGATATAGTCTACTCCGGGAGTATCCTCAGAGTCAAACTGGAAGCCGGCGTCTACGACTATAATCTCATCACCATACTCTATAGCAGTCATATTACGTCCTATCTCCTCTACTCCGCCGAGGGGTATTATACGTATATCTCCCTTTTTAAGCTCTGGTACCGATGTCTGATGCTTGTCTCTGCGAGTTGGGGAGCTCTCTAGTGCTCTGGGCTTTTGCTTGATAGGTCTTGAACGATTAACTCGAGGCATTGGAGTGCCACTACGCACAGCGCGAGTATGGCTCTGCCGCCGAGACTTCATCTTAGGAGAGAAGCCGGCATTATACGTGCGTCGCTTACGCGGCTGGGTGTTATTATCTGTCATATTAAGTTAGTTAGTAATTATTAATTGTTTATAAATTGTAGTGACCTACTGGTCTTTACATGCCACTTATATATATTAGAGAATCTTTGTTGAGGCTCCATAATGGTAGGGAGGTTGATACCAAGCACACGACTATCTGATATGTAGGTAAAGTAAGGCGCGTATAAGAATATCGCTGGTACGTCTTTATTTATGATACTGGTAATCTTCTCATAGATTTGGGTGCGCTCTTGAGCGTCTGTGCTTTTGCGAGCCTGTAGCAATAGTTTGTCTACCTTTGTATTGGTGTAGTTGGCTATGTTAAGGCCTGGGTCATTCCTCTGTGAGGAGTGCCAAAAGGCATAAAGGTCCGGGTCTACTCCAAGTATCTCACCGAAGAGTAGAGCCTCATAATCGCGAGTCCTCAACACACTCTGTGCTATGTCACCCGGCTCGAATATCTCAACCTTTACTGTGACTCCTATACTCCTCCATGCAGTAGCTATATACTCTGCTACATCTTTAAGCTCGGCTGAGTTGGCTGTTGTGAGTGTTATGGTTAATGGCTCGCTCTTTTTATTAGTATAAATGTTTTGCTCTTCGTCTAGCTTCCACCCCGCTTTTTCTATAAGAGCTTTGGCGTCCTCTATACTCAGCGGCTCTTGGAGAGTTATGTCTTTGGTTGGGATGGTGGGCCCGTCAATAGGCTTAGCGTAGTTGTTGAGTACTTTAGAGACTAGGTCTTCTTTATTTATAATGCCTCTTAGTGCCTTACGTACATCTTTATCCTCCAGTGCTTTGTTGTTAGATTGATTGAAGAAGACAGCAAAAATCCTTGGCAGGGTAGATGTATAGAGTTTGTTGCGATTGTTGAGCAACTTGTCTATAGAGTCTATAGACACCTCGGGCAGAGAGGATATTGTGCCAGCTATTAATGCGTCTTGAGCAAGGTCACGACTAGGGTAGAAGTTGATAATAATGTTTTTAATATAAGGCTCTCCGAGAGTAAATTTATTAAATCTAGTCAAGGTGATGCTACTTGGTATACCAGAGTTGTTGTGGTCCATACTTATGAATTTATAAGCGCCACTGCCTATAGGCGAGGTGTTGAGGTTACTGAAGATAAACTCATCGGCCGTTAATTTATACCAGTGCTCCTCAGGCAATATACCGATAGTTGTGTTTTGTAAGAATTGTGAATAGGGCTTACTGAGAGTAAAAACCACCTTTAGGTCTCCGTCTTGCTTTACGTTTACTCCCTCCCAGTTGGCGCGTTCAGGACTCTTGATGTCTGGTTGGAGAGCCTTCTCTATGGTAAAGACGACATCACTTGCTGTAAGCGGTGTACCATCGTGGAACTCCAGTCCTTCTTTAAGTATAAAAGTATACTCCTTAGCGTCTTCAGATACCGTGTATGATTCTGCCAGCTCAGGTACCAACTTGCCCTGCTCATCTGTAGTCATCAGGCCTGCATATATTAGCTCTGAGAGGTCTTTGTCTGTCTGAGAGATTGCCAATACCGGGTTGATAAATCTTGGAGCTCCTACAACTCCTTCTGTGATAGAGCCACCAGTGCTAGGTACAACCACTGTAGAGTTATTGTATACGCGTATTAATAGTATGAGCGATGTTATAGCCACAATAGCAGTAAGTGTATAAAATAACCACCTCTCTGAGGCTGTCATTGACTTGTATATAGACTCTGCTTGCTTAAGCAGGGGGATGCTTATTTGCTTCTTAAACATTAATTTAGTTTAGATTATATTTTAACTTGTGCCTAGGTTTATGCAATAATAAGTGGTATGAATGTAGTTAATACAAACAGTACTGCAATTACTATCGTTGCATTGAAAAGAATCTTCTCTGCACCACGGCGAGTGCTAAAGCCTGAGCTGAATCCGTCTCCACCAAATGCTGCTCCAAGCCCTGTAGCTGAGCGTTGCATTAGCACAGCTATTATCAAGAGCACAGAGAGAGCAACTTGGACATACGGTAATATACCTATAATTGTCTCCATTGGGCGCAAGAGTAACATAAGGTACAGAATTTGCAAATAGCATGTTATAATAATCGCTATGAGACGGAATGTACTATTTGTATTTGTTATTATCACAGTATATGTACCTGTTATTACTAATGCTGTCACTACTGACACTCAAGGTTCTGAGAGTTTGATAAATGATATTGCTAATCTCTCAACTCCTCAAAGTTATTTAAATATAAGTGCAACTGATAATATTGCTAATTTGGTTACTCAAATAGGTGGTGGCTCAAGTGATGATAGTGCAGTGTTTAATGTTATAGAGCTAGAGCTTGGTACTATAACAGAGGACTTAACTACAATAATAGCGCAAGATGAGGTAAGTATTGAGGCTTTAGTAGAGCAGGCGACTAAGCTGGCTAACCTTGCATTGCGACTGCGGGTAGTAATACTACAGAGAGAGCTAAAGCAGGCTTCTGATCAGTTAGGACTCTCAGACGGCTGGGTAAATGAGCTATTGAGTAACAATTAATATAATTTATTGGCTAGGTATAACTACTTATGATAGTATGTAAATATTATGGCGATAGCGAAGTATGATCATAAAGAGATAGACCAAAAGTGGCGTAAGGCTTGGGATGAGGCTGGTGTATATAAGACAACTGAAGATGCGGACAAAGAGAAGTTTTATATATTAGATATGTTCCCTTACCCGTCGGGTGCAGGACTGCACGTTGGGCACCCTAAGGGTTATATCGCTACAGACATAATAAGTAGGTATAAGAAGATGAAGGGCTTTAATGTTTTGCACCCAATGGGTTGGGATGCATTTGGCTTACCGGCAGAGCAACATGCCCTTAAGAATAAAGTGCATCCAAGTATCAACACTAATAAGAATATTGCCAGATATAAAGAGCAATTAGAGAAGATATCACTTAACTATGATTGGGATAGGGAGATAAGCACTACAGACCCGGAGTTTTATAAATGGACACAATGGGCATTTATACAGATGTTTAAGAAGGGGCTTGTATTTGAGAGCAATGAGCCTATCAACTGGTGCCCGAGTTGTAAGACCGGTCTTGCCAATGAGGATTTAGAAGATGGCAAATGCGAGAGGTGCGACTCTGAGATAGAGCAGAAGCC
>WFTK01000007.1 GCA_015485505.1 Patescibacteria group bacterium
CCAACTACCTTATACCTCTTACCCTTATAATGCTCGTATGTACCTAGCTTAACTTGCATAATAATATTATATATTAAATACCCCTACTTTCTTAACTTATACCCTGTCTTAAATATCCAGCTTATTATCACAAGGAGTACCAGTGCAAAAGCCACTATTACAACACCTGAATATAATGGATGCACATCTGTAATGCCATAAAATGCCCAACGGAGACCGTTGATCATATACACAAGCGGGTTAAAGAGTGCGACCTTCTGCCAAAATGGTGGCAACATAGATAGCGAGTAAAATATACCACCTAAGAACGACATTGGTGTAATGATAAAGGTTGGCACCAAGTTAAACTGCTCAAAGCTTGTAGCCCAAAGACCCATAATGAACCCAAATAATGCAAATACAAATGACACCAAGAGTGAGAACCCAAGAGCCCACAGTGGATGGAGTATAGGGAGCGGTGTAAAGAAGAGCGCAACAATAAAAATAATGACACCTATCATAAGAGCGCGAGTCATTGCAGCAAGCACATAACCAAGAGTAATCTCTATGTATGAGAGCGGAGCAGAGAGCATCTCATACATACTCCCAACAAACTTAGGGAAGAATATACCAGCAGCCGCTGCAGAGAAGCTATTTATAAGCAAGGCCATCATAATAAGACCAGGGACTATGTATTGCATATATGTCACACCTTGCAAGTCTGTCACCCTAGAGCCAAGTGCTGCACCAAAAACTATAAAGTAGAGCGTAGTAGTAATAACAGGAGAGAACACTGACTGAAAGATTACGCGCCTAGTACGCATAACCTCTTTATAATAAATCGTCCATAATCCTCTCCAGTTTATACTCTTCATAATTACTTTTTATCTTTACTCTTGTCACTCCCCGCCAACTTCATATAAATATCCTCTAGTGACACACCCTCATGCTCGGCTAAGAGCTCCTGTTTATTTTTTACAAATTGTAACTCTCCATTTGTGATAAGCCCAACTCTATCTGCAAGTTGCTCTGCCTCCTCAAGATAGTGAGTAGTGAGGATTATTGTTAAGCCACTTTTATTTAACTCCCTTACAAAGCTCATAAGCTCTCGGCGGAGCTCTACATCTACTCCAGCAGTAGGCTCATCTAAGAAGAGTACCTCAGGCTCACTTATCAACGCCCGAGCTATGAGCACGCGACGCTTCATACCTCCGCTTAATGCCCTTGTCTGTGCATCTCTCTTCTCCCAAAGAGAGAGTCTCTTGAGCACCTTCTCCATCAGTTCATCATCTTGAGGCTTACCAAAGTAACCGCGTGTATACATCAATACGTCTCGCACTGTTGCAAATGCCTCAAGATTAAGCTCTTGTGGCACAAGCCCTATTAGGCTCCGTGCTTGCTTATAATCCTTTTTTATATCATGCCCACCAACTGTTACAGTACCTTCGGTAGGCTCTACCAAACCACAAATCGTCTCAATAAGTGTCGTCTTGCCGGCACCATTTGGGCCCAAGAGTGCAAAGATTTCTCCCTTTTGTATATCAAGATTTATATCTTTAAGGGCCTGATGTCCTCCACTATATATCTTCGATAGGTTATTGATAATTATCATTGCTGCCAGACAGGGAGTCGAACCCCGATTAACGGTACCAAAAACCGCTGTCCTACCATTAGACGATCTGGCAGTGCTTCGCTCTGACGAACTATGAACTGCACAGCAATAAAGCTGCCTGCACTTTATAACATTATTCTTCTTAATTGACTAGACCCAATAACCCTAAAACCTTCTTAGCATCATGCCGTAGGAGCGAGCGCTTTACTGTGTCTGCCTTGCTTTGAGGAGCTGTGGCTGCTTGAGAGAGTAAGTCTGTGCCGATAAATTCTACTCCCTGATCCTCAAGCTCTGCAACGCCCCCAAGTGTAACCATCTCACCCTTCTCCTCTTTTATTAACTCTTGCAACTCTTGTGTAACAGACATATTGGTATTGTATAAGACGGCATCTGGTAAAAAGCCTCCCGAGAGCCTCTGTACCTCTTTAAGAAACTCAGCAACACCAAAACCCGTAGTATGCCCCTCTTTAGTCAGGAGATTAGCAACCATAACTTTGCGCGCTTTACTCTCAGCCAGTGTCTCCGGCATGCCTGGCACCACAAGGTTTGGAATTATAGAGCAGTAGAAGTTGCCTGGCGCTATTATTACAATATCGGCATCAAGTATCGCTTGCCTTGCGTGCGGGTTAAGTGTTGGAGTATCAGTGAGCGTTAGACTCGTGTAACCTTGTATATATCTATTGTCTATAACCCCCTCCCCATGCACTACCTCTCCATTCGGCATTGTAACCTCAAGATGATGCTGGCTTAGTGTAACCGGGTATATCCTACCGCGTACATTAAGTATCTTGCCGGCTTGCTTAATAGCCTCCTCTAGAGAACCCGTGATCTTCTCTAAGGTTGAGAGAAAGAGGTTACCAAATGTATGGCCCGTCATAGTGCCAACGTCATACCTGTAGGTAAAGAGCTCTCTAAGCATCTCTGGAGAGCGAGAGAGGGCCACGAGCACTTGCCTCACGTCTCCTGCAGGGAGCACTCCCATATCAACCCGGAGTTTACCGGTGGAGCCCCCTGAGTCGCTCATGGCTACAATGGCAGAGACCTCTACATTGGGCAACTCCTTAAGCTCGGTAAGTAGAGTGAAGGACCCTGTCCCGCCTCCTATTGTTACTATGTTTACTTTTTTCATATAAATATTCTTTATCCTATCACACTACTGAGATCACTCCACTGTTACAGACTTCGCCAAGTTGCGAGGCTTGTCAACATCACAGCCTCTGAGTAATGCTAAGTGATATGCAAAGAATTGCATAGGCAAGATCGTCATAAACGGCAATAGCTCATCCATAACGCTAGGCACAATGACAACACCATCTGACGATTGGATAACCTCTTTACCATTTGGAGTCGTGATTGCAATTACAATTCCACCACGAGCCTTAACCTCCTCTATAACAGAGAGCGACTTCGTATATAACTCATCCTTAGGAGCAAGGATAATGCACAATGTATTTGGGTCTACTAAAGCTAAAGGACCATGCTTAATCTCTCCTGAGGGGTAGGCTTGCGCATTGATATAAGACACTTCTTTAATCTTAAGTGCACCCTCAAGAGCTATAGCAGACTGTACACCTCTACCCAAACAAATTATGTTCTCTATACTCCCGTACTTCTTTGCCAAATCCTCCATCTGTTTACTCATTCTGTCTAACTCTTGACTCAATACTGCAGGCAGATTACTTAGCTCACTCATCAAATTTGTAGCTTCAATAGTAGTTAAAGAGCTTCTACACTCACCCAACATTATTGCAAGCATACTAAGCACAGCCAACTGCGACGTAAAGGCCTTGGTGCTAGCCACACTCACCTCTCTACCTGCTTTATTATAAATCACCGCGTCACATGCATTAGCAATAGCCGACCCCTCTACATTAACTATACCTACTGTTAAGACACCCCTCTCCTTACATAACTTTACTGCCTCAAGCGTGTCTACTGTCTCACCCGATTGAGATAAAACTATGGCAACATCACCCTCTGACATAGGCATATCTCTATATCTAAACTCAGACGCAACCTCCACCTCTACAGAGATTTGTGAAAGTCTTTCAATTAAATATTCTGCTACTAATCCCACATTATATGATGTGCCACATCCGACTATTATTAATCGTTTAGCCTTAAGTATCTTAGGCAAAATGTCATAAATTTGACCCTTATTGTTTACCACCCTATCAACTACCTCCCCCTGCTCATAAATCTCCTTAAGCATATAATGTCCAAATACTCCTCCTAAAGAGCTAGTTTGGCCACTCTCCTCCAACTCCAACACTTCTTTATCAGTGCCACTTACAAACACGTACTCCTTTGGACTAAGACTCACAACATCACCATCGGCTAAGCGTAAGTAATGTTTCGCATATCCTATTAAAGCTACAGTATCTGAGGCGACTAACAAGCCCTCATCATCTGCAATACCTAAAACAAGGGGCGAGCCATTGCAGGCACACACCATTTCACCACTCACTATATTTAATACGACTATGGCATAAGTACCTTTAACTAAATTAAGAGAACTCTGCACAGCCTCAACCATAGAACGCCTTGGATTACTATCTAACTTACTACTTATTAAGTGTACTAAAACCTCACTATCTGTCTGAGATGTAAACTCTATTGAACCATCTACTGTTAGAAGAGCCTCTTTTAACTCTTTATAATTTTCAACTATACCATTGTGCACTAAGTATATATCACCCGCTTTGTGCGGGTGCGCATTCTCCTTACTCGGTTTGCCATGAGTGGCCCAACGAGTATGAGCTATACCAAAGCTCGCCTTGTTATCAATTAATTTAAGTACTTTAGATTTAACAACTGCGCTCTCAAGATTACTCACCCTACCTAAGCTCCGTTCATAAAAGACCCTATTGTTTTCTACACAAACCAAACCAGCACTATCATAACCTCTGTACTCAAGCTTACTGAGTCCATTTAATAACACCTCTTTAACAGCACCGTTGGCGCCTATATAGCCAACTATTCCACACATAATATTTTATCAGTTGATAAATACCCCCTTCGGACTGGTATATTATGTATGTTACTTGACTAATACTAACACAATAAAGTGCTTAAGCCAAAATTATTTGAGTTCTCCTAGGTGCGCATCGTCATTCCATTGCTTGAGGTAGAATTTACCATCGTCGTCTATTGTAATGTGTGTAATGCCCGTATTAGACATATACATACTATACACTGCACTTAACGCACCATAGGCACTAAGTGCCTCACCCATCAACATATAAGTTATAAAAAACTTTAAATAGAATGCATGCGATACTACTAATATATACTCCTCAGGCATCTCTACAAGAGCATTATAAAAGTCACTTGAGCGCTTAAGCATATCTGTATACGACTCTGTTTGATCACTATACTCTCTGCCCTCTACCCAGCCCTTCTCTATATTTAATACAATCTCTTTAATCTTTGAATTGTGCCTGTCTTGCCCTATAACTCTCTCTGGCAATACTCTCTCGTGTATCATGGGGAGCTCACCGACATCTAAACCTTTAGAGTCCGCGATTATCTGTGCTGTGTCTTGTGCTCGCTTATATGTACTTGAGTACACCTTATCAACTCTCTCATGCTCAAATCTCTGAGCTGTTACTGTTGCCTGCTCTATACCCTTTGGAGTAAGATTAGCCTCTGGCCCCCTGCGTAAATTATCAATATTATCTTCACTCTGCCCATGTCTAACTAAATAAATATGCTTCATGTTTTACTCTGCTGTTAGCTTTATAATTACAAGCTCAAGTGGTAAGTGCTTTATACTTGCACTGCGCATACTCGCTTGAGCGAGCAACAATTCTAACACAGACTTAGAGGTCAAATTTGATGGTTGTGCATTTGCGAGAGTCTTAAGCTCTACCAAGTCATCTTTACCAAA
>WFTK01000008.1 GCA_015485505.1 Patescibacteria group bacterium
AAGGTGCCTGCCGTACTATACGGCCCACAAGAGGAGGCTACGCCCATCACATTAGACAAGAAGGAGTTTGAGCAAGTATGGAAGCAGGCCGGTGAGAGTACCATCGTAGTGCTTAAAGGTGTAGGAGATGACAAAGAGGCTCTTATAAAGAGCGTGCAGTGGCACCCAGTGACAGATGAGGTAGAGCACGTAGACTTTTATGTATTTGAGCGTGGTAAGAAGCTTACCGTGAGCGTGCCTCTTAACTTTGTTGGAGAGGCTCCGGCAGAGAAGCTTAACGGTAACGTCAATAAGATAATGCACGAGCTGGAGATAGAGGTACGCCCAAGTGAGATACCTCAGAGTATAGAGGTAGACCTAACTAAGCTTGTAGATTTGCACAGTGTTATAACTGTAGCAGACTTATCACTCCCAGAGAGTGCAGAGCCAACAGTTGAAGGTACAGAGGCGATAGCATCTGTGTCAGAGGCAGTAGAGGAGGATCTATCAGCGCCAGTTGGAGATGCAATGCCAGAGGAGGATACAGAGGGTGGTGACTCAGAGGCTCCAGCTGAAGATGCAACAGAGGAGAAGACTGAGGGGTAATCTCTTGTAAATTAAAAGTCTTAAAAAGCTCACAAATAAATGTGAGCTTTTTATTTAGTGTCTGTTAATAAAGAGCTATAAAATACTCCCGAGAGTAAGATTATACCTGTAATACCAAATATGTATTGTATAGGTATAAAGAATAGGAGTGAGGTTACAAATATTGGGCCAATTATATAGGCAAGGGGAGAGAGCATCCTAAACATGCTTATGGTACTCGTGTCAGCCTCATCAACATGTTTAAAGAAGTAGACCTCATTCATAATCTCTATAATTGCTGCGCCTATACGAGTGATAAATAGAACAATCATCCACAGCGCTAGGTCTGCTATAGTAATATAAGATATTATATAAGTTGATACGGCCATAATTATAAAGCCGGCAATTAAAAACTCTTTCTCTCCGTAGCGCTTATCTGCATATTTGCCTAGTGGTATCTCTAATAGTATAAATGGTATAAGTATAATAGAGAATATAAGGCCAGTGTCTTTGAGGCTAAAACCTATATTGTTAATGAGATAAATTGGCAAGTATATAACGAGTATAGCAAAGAAGAAACGTATTAAAAACTGTATAATAAAGATATTACGTATATCTTTGGTTTTATATATGTATTTAAGAGTTTTTGATATTATGATATTGTTTTGTTTAGGAGTTTTGAATCCTCTAAAGTGTTTACGTAATAATATTATAAATGGTACTAATATAAGAGCAGAGATGGTGTATAAAGTGGCAAAGTTATATAACTCCAATATCATACCAGCCACAAAGGGGGACACAGTATAAGCTACATTACTCATAGTTAAGAAGAGGCTTCTGTCTGAGCCGGTGTCTAACTCACTTTTGGTATTAGCCTCAAGTAGTATATCTAAGCCGTATGATATCGGTATATAGGTCGTTAGAGATATTATGAAGAAGATAATCACAATAGGGATGCTATATGAGTGACCCATGCCCATAAAGAGGAAGAGCTCTACAAAGAGCGTAATGAACATTAATTTGTATACTCCGAGTTTATTAATCAACTTGGGTAGAGCGTAATACATTAAAATACCAAAACTAGACCCTATTAAAAATATGGTACCGAGCCACTTGTCTGAGATAGACTTGCTCTCTAAGAATGCGGGGTTAAAGTAGACAATAAGAGCTATATGCAAGCCTAGTAGCATATTGAGTGTATATAATATGAGTTTATTATGGGGTTTATGAAGTTGGCGACTAAGCATGACCAGCATTATATCATACGGGCTTGAGCATATGTGATATAATACTCGGATATGTCAAGCCACAACCTACAAGGGCTCACCGAGGTAGAGGTTGAGAGTCTCAGAGATAAATATGGCTTTAATGAGATACCTGATAGTGAGGACTCTACCTTTATGTGGGTTTTAAAGAAGTTTCTTAACCCTATAACCATAATGATAGAGGTTGCATTGGTACTCTCCGTCATGGCGGGCAAGTTAGAGGATTTTATTATAATAGCAATTTTGCTAATGGTGAATGTTGGTATCGAGATGTGGCAAGAGAAGAAGGCTAGCGATGCCCTCAGCACCTTAAAGAGTACACTTGCTCCAGAGGCTGTGGTGATACGAGGTGGTAAGAGCAAGGTCATACCCGCACGTGAGCTTGTGCCGGGAGACATAATAAAGATTGTACTTGGAGATATTGTGCCAGCAGATGTAGAGATTATAAGTGATGGAGTAGTGAGTGTAGATCAGTCTACTATTACCGGTGAGTCTATGGCAGTAGAGCGCAATAAAGGCGAGGTGTTATATGCAAGCTCCGTAGTACAGAGGGGGTCTGTGCACGCTAAAGTAGTTAATATTGCATTAGATACTTATATAGGCAAGAGCGCCACTTTAGTATCTAAGGCTCAGAGTGAGGAGAATAGCCACTTCCAAAAGGCTGTTATAGGTATAGGCAAGTTCTTAGCTGGCTTGTCTGCGTTTTTAATAACTATTATGTCTGTCGTCCTTTATTATAGGGGAGACAGCTTAATAGAGATTGCACAATTTGCCTTGGTGTTGGCTATTGCCTCTATACCCGTTGCTCTGCCGGCAGTACTCTCGGTTACTATGGCTGTCGGTGCTTCAATCCTTAGTAAGTACAATGCCATAGTCTCTAATTTTAAAGCGGTAGAGGAGCTGGCCGGAGTTGATGTGCTATGTGTAGATAAGACAGGCACCTTAACTAAGAATGAAATAGAGATAAAAGACCCAATAGTGTATGGTCACTATAGTATTAAAGATCTGTTTATATACGCAGTTCTTGCTAGTGAGCCAACACATAAAAATAAGATAGAGCTTGCAATAGAGAGATTCGCTAAAAGTCAAAAGCTTAATCTAAATATAGATAAGTTTAAAGTTGAGTCATTTGTGTCGTTTACTCCAACAACTAAGGTTACTGAAGCCAAAGTTAAAGGACCTGACGGCTTAAGGTACTCTGTAGTGATGGGTGCACCTCAGGTTATAGTCAGGTTGCTTACAGACACAAGTTTGCGCGCTAAATTGGAGGCTGATGTGGCTAAGCTTGCAGATAGTGGCACTAGGGCACTGGCTGTGGCTATGCGTACTAAGGATGGAGCTGATCTTATAGGGCTTATGCCGATGATAGACCCACCGAGGGAGGATTCTAAAGAGGTAATACAAGCCATGAGAGGTTATGGAGTTGATGTAAAGATGATTACAGGAGATAACTCTGCCATAGCACGGTATATTGCTAAATTACTCAATATAGGTAGCTCTGTAGTAGATTCTATTAATTTTAAACACTCTGACGATAAGTCGCGTCTGGTAAATGAGACGGAGGTATTTGCTGAGGTGGTGCCATCTGATAAATATGAGATTGTAGATATATTACAAAAAGACGGACACATAGTAGCCATGACAGGTGATGGTGTTAACGATGCACCAGCTCTTAAGAAAGCGGATATTGGTATAGCTGTAGCAGGAGCATCTCCTGCCGCCAGGTCGGCTGCTGATGTTGTGCTCGTGGGCTCCGGATTAGGTACTATTAAGGTTGCACTAGAGCATACGCGCAAAATATTTGCACGTATGCAGAGCTATGCGACCTTTAGGATCGCCGAGACCATAAGGATTGTATTATTTGTTAGTCTTACTGTATTTATATTTGGCTTTACTCCTATCTCAGCTTTAATGATTGTGCTCTTGGCACTACTTAATGATATACCTGTTATGGCAATGGCATATGATAATGCCTCTATGAGTGACCAGCCTGTTAGGTGGCACTTAAGAGAGACAATGATAGTTGCCTCTGTATTGGGTATTATGGGCTTACTATCCTCATTCTTATTATTATATACGCTTATGATATATAGCGTGCCCATGGCTATTATTTATACCATTATGTTCCTCAAGCTTGATGTTTCTGGTCACTCTACTCTTTATACTACTCGCACAGGCCGTAATCATTTTTGGCATAAGCCTTATCCTTCATTAAAGTTCTTCTTGCCGGCATTCAGCTCTCGCATTATTGGTAGCTTGATGGCATTCTTTGGTATTTTTATGGAGCCAATAAGCTTAACTGCTATAATAATAGTGTGGGTATATAGTACAATATGGTTTATACTTAACGACCAGATTAAGGTATTAACGTATAAGTTGATAGATATGAAAATAGGACATAACATTAAATCAATCTTAAGACTCTCAAGGAATGTAAGCTTGGGGGTATTAGCTTTTGCTATCGTGTTGGTATCTCTGCCAACTAATGTTGTATATGCTCAGTTGTCAGATGCGCAGATAGAAGCCGAGCGTGCCAGATTAAAGAATGAGATAGTGCAGAAGGAGCTCGAGATACAACAAGAGCGCATGAAGCTACTTAATACCAAAACCGTGAGAAAGGGTTATGAGGGGGAGGCAGCACGCTTGCGAGCTAAGATTCGCGAGGCAAACTTAATAATCCAAAAGCAGAAGCTGGCTATTAAAGCGTTAGACTATAAGATACAAGATAAAGAGAGTACTATAGAGGAGCTTGATGCCAAGGTTCGTCGTGAGCAAGAGAGTTTAGGGCAGCTAATACGCAAGACTAACGTTTATGACAATATTTCTATGGTAGAGCTTGTGCTTGGGGGTGAGTCCCTCTCAGAAGTATTTACTGATATTGATAGATTTAGCGCTATTAATAAGGCTTTGCAAGAGAGCTTTGTAGAGATATCAAACACCCAAGAGAGTTTACGTCAAGAGCAAGAGAGCTTAGCTGAGGCCAAAGGTGACAAAGAGGAGTTGCGTATGCTAGAGGAGAAACAGAGAGAAGAGATAGCGTTAACAAAAAAAGAAAAAGAGCGTCTTGCACAATTGGCTAAGAACAAGGAAAAAGGCTTTGAGAAGGTAATAAAAGAGAAGGAGCGCACCGTGGCACAGATACGAGCGCAGTTGTTTGCTCTGAGGGACTCTAACTCAGGAGACTTATCTTTTGGTACTATGCTTGGGTACGCCAAGGAGGCGAGTGCTCGTACAGATGTATCACCTGCTCTTATACTCGCTATACTCACGGTTGAGACTAACTTAGGTAAGGACTTAGGAGTTGGTAAGTGGAATGAGGACATGCACCCGACACGTGACGTACCAATCTTTAAAGAGATTGTGGCAGAGCTTGGTCTTAACCCTGATGAGGTGCCTGTCTCGGCAAGACCATGTAGTGCAGCTAAGCGTAAGGCCGTTGGGCCTGGCAAGCGATGTGGCTATGGCTATGGAGGTGCAATGGGGCCTGCCCAGTTTATACCATCAACATGGGTACTCTATAAAGACAGGATAGCGCGTGTAAGCGGGCAGAATCCGCCAAACCCTTGGGATCCTCGTACGGCTGTTTTTGCTACAGCACTCTTAATGATGGATAATGGTGCTGATAAGGGTACTCGTACAGCAGAGCATAAGGCAGCTGTGCGTTACTTGGCGGGCTGGCGTAATGCAGAGAAGAGTGAGTATTGGTGGTATGGTGATAGGACAATGCGCTATCGTGATCAATACGCTAAGGATATTGCTGCACTAGGGGAGTAATCTGTGGTCGCAAGCAACATAAGTACAATACTATTCTGGCAATGCCTGCTCTCCTGCGGAGCAGGCAACAATCCTCGGATTTGGGATAAATCACTACACAAGAGTAGGATTTATCGTCCAAGCCCAAATCCTGTGGATGGCCGTCATAGTATTGTACTTATGTTGCAAAGGTGTAGTTTTTCTGTATAATTCTGCCACAATAAGCAAATATGAAGAAAGACACACATCCAGATAATTATCGTGAGGTAATCTTTAAAGACAATACAAGTGGTGAGGAGTTCCTTATCAAGTCTACTGTTGAGACAGAGCTTACTGGTAAGTTTGATGGCAAGGAGTACCCACTATACGAGGTGGAGATCTCCAGTGCCTCACACCCATTCTACACAGGTAAGAAGACGACTATCGACCGTGCTGGTCGCGTAGATAAGTTTAAAAGCCGTATGGCTGCTGCTAAGAAATAGCTACTTAAAGCAAATTTAAAAAAGTCGTAATATTATACGACTTTTTTGCTATATAATATATAAGTAAAATATATGGACAGAGAAGATAAAAAACAGTTTAATATAGAGAGCTATGCAGATAATCATAAAGTGGCTTTTCTAATACCTCAATATCGCGAATTGCTTAATCAAGAAGAGGAGAATAAGCTTTTATTAGAAGATGCTGATATGGCAGAGCTTGCCAAGGATGAGCTCGAGAGTATAAATAAGCAGAAGGTTGAAGTAGAGCAACAGATACTCCAAATAGTTAAGAGTGAGGAAGAGGAACGTAAGTTCCCTAATGAGTTAGTGCTTGAGGTGCGCGCTGGTGCCGGTGGTGACGAGGCAGCGCTCTTTGCTATGCAACTAGCCGAGATGTATGAGAAGTTTGGAGAGAAGAAGGGTTGGCAAGTTACTAAGCAGTATGCCAACACTAATGATGTCGGCGGTTATAAAGAGGCAGCTTTTGAGATTAAGGGCAAGGACTGCTACAAGACTTTGCAATATGAGACAGGTGTACACAGAGTGCAACGCATACCAACAACAGAGAAGCAGGGTAGGATACACACAAGCACCGCAAGTGTTGCAATAATGCCAATATATAAGCACACAACTATAGAGCTTACAGATGCTGACTTAGATATAGAGTTCTCTCGCTCTGGAGGTAAGGGAGGTCAGAATGTTAATAAGGTAGAGACGGCCGTAAGATTGACTCATAAGGAGACTGGTATAACCGTACGTTGTACAGCAGAGCGCACCCAAGGTAAGAATAGGGAGAAGGCGATGAGTATGCTCAAGTCGCAACTCCAGCAAATGCAAGATGAGAGAGATGCACGTGAGCGTAGCGAGTTTCGTGCCGGGCAGATAGGTACAGGAGACAGGAGCGAGAAAATCCGCACATATAACTTCCCTCAAGACCGGGTTACCGACCACCGTATTAAAGAGAGTTGGAGTGGTATGGAGAGCATATTAAATGGGGATATAGAGAAGATACTAACTGCCTTGGCGTGTTACAATGACCGAGATGACACACAAGGCGACTCAAGCTCATAATCTGCATCTCAACTTGCCTAAAGATATATTTGCCTTGCTTACTAACAGGCTACTTTTTCGGCTTGGGTTTGGGCTTATTGGGGTCTTCTTACCTATATTTTTCTATCAATTATTTAATAGCTCTATATATGCAGTCATATTTATTTATATACTGATATATATAATAGGTGTATTGTCTACGCCTGTTAGCTCTAAATTACTCAATGTTATTGGTATAAAGCACTTAATGCGTTTGGCAGTGTTGCCAGCTTCGATTGCGATAGCTGCACTATACTTTGCTGGTGATTACAAAGTACTTTCTGTCTCTGTTTTTATAATAGCTATAGCAATGTACCGCGCTGCTTATTGGGTGCCGTATCAGACAGACCTCGGGCACTTTTTAGGGCATAAGAAGGTTAGTATACATTTGGCAATCTACAGAAATGCTTTACAAATAATGAACGCTATAACTCCACTTGTTGGAGGTCTACTAATAGCGGCATTTGAGTTTAAGAGCGTGTTTGTATTCTCAGCCCTGGCTTTATTTGCAACTTTAGTCCCAATACACTTTATAAAACAAGTATATGAGAGATACTCTTGGGGCTATAGAGAGACATTTATGCATTTATTTGCACATAAAAACAGAGCTCTAGTATATGCCTATGCAGCCGACGGCGCGCAGGGAGTGGTGACAGCTATTATTTGGCCGGTCTTTATATTTGAACTGCTTAATGGTAATTATGCGTCAGTCGGATTCATAACATCTCTAACCACCATTGCTATTTTGTTGATTAATGTAGTAGTGGGGAAGATTATAGAGAGAGTAGGTCGCACTAAAGTGCTTAAGTATAGTACCCTTATATCAGCGACTGGTTGGGTTATAAAGGTGTTTGTAGATAGCGCCTTCCAGATATTTATTACAGATACATATCATCGCTTGGGTCGAGCAGCTAATCGTATGAGCTTTGACTCATCTACGTACGAGCAGGCCGCAGACAACGGGCATTACATAGACGAATTTACAACCTTAAAAAATATGGCAATAGATATAGGTCGTGTTGTTATGCTTATATTAGTTGCTCTCCTAGTTTATTTTGTAGGTAATATACGAATAGTATTTATTATTGCCGCTTTGGCAACGCTTATGATGTCCTTCTTAAATAAACGCATTAGCGTAAGGTAGTTGCTATGGGTCATAAGACAGGTAGTGATAACGGTAATGAGAGTTTTAAGGTTATCGTTGGTGAGTTCTCTGGCTCGTTAGAGGCGTTATTAACTATAATCCAAAAGCGCAAGATGCATATAAGTGATGTATCTCTGGCTAATGTGACAGATGAGTATATAAGTTATGTTAAGTCTTTAGATACTTTACCCCAAGGGCAGACAGCAGAGTTTGTTGTTATAGCCGCAACTTTGTTATTAATCAAGTCTAAGTCATTATTGCCAAGTATGGAGCTTACTCTCGAGGAGGAGGAGTCTATACAAGACCTTGAGAGCAGGCTTGAGCTGTATAATATATATCAGCAGGCGCGTGATATGTTGGTAGAGTTATTGAAGACGCATAAGCCTCTATATGTGCCAAAGAGATACACTAACCCTCGGCCTATCACATTTTCTCCACCAGAGAGTGGGTTAACTGTAGAAGTTTTAGAGAGAGTCATCACAGATGTCGTACGTGAGTTACCCACTGAAGATATTAAGGACAAGGCAAATATTAATAAGGCCGTTAATATAAAAGACGTGATGCAAAGCTTACTCTCTAGAGTACAGGGTGGTATACAAAGCCGGTTTACTGAGCTCGGTGCTCAAGAGCGTGAGGCTGTGCTTGTTAACTTTTTAGCATTATTAGAACTTGTTAAAGATGGTGTATTCTTGGTTGAGCAACCGCAAGATAGGGGTGAGATTTTTATTACTCATAATGTTAATATACAATAGATATGACAAATAGCTCTGCGCACAATAAGATGTTGAATACCATAGAGGCTCTCTTATATAGCGAAGGTGGCGAGACTGCTAAAACAAAGATGTTAAAACTACTAGAGATTAATGACTCAGAGTTAAATGTTCTTATTAGAGAATACAATAGCAAAGAGCGTGGGTTAAAGATTGTGGAGGATGATAAGCGATTGCTATTAAGAGTCTCACCAATAGAGGCCCCAATCATCGAGAGAGTGAGAGGTGAAAGCGCCAGAGAAGAGATTAGTAAAACTGGTCTAGAGGTGTTATCTATAGTACTCTATAGGGGCTCTGCTTCGGCGAGTGATATAGAGTATATACGTGGAGTCAACTCAGGATATACATTGCGACAATTAACATCAAGAGGCTTATTACTTAAAAGCAAGAAGGGCATGACGTATCAATACTCGCCATCTGCTGAGCTACTGGCCCTCTTAGGTATTAGTCATATATCAGAGTTGCCTAAGAGAGATGAGATATTGGAGACTTTAATAAGATTTGAAGAGCAAAAGGAAGATGACAGATAAATTAACAAATAAAAAGGCAGCGTTTGGTATATTAATAAGTTTTGGTTTATTAATCATTCTAACATTTATAATGGAGCCGAAGTTGCAAGCATCAAGACAAACTGAGCAACTAGCTGCGGTCGCAGCATCAATAGACACTCAGAGTAAGGTCCCTGCTAAGATTAAAAATATAGACCTGATAGCCAAGAGTGCAATAGTGTACGATGTCCAATCCGCAAGAGTTTTGTATCAAAAGAATGCGGACGTGCCTATGCCGCTAGCGTCAATTACTAAACTTGTTACTGCCTTAGTGGCAGATAAAAAGGTTAAGCCTACCACTGTATTGCGTGTAGACCCTACAGCTCTACAGACGGAGGGCGATAGTGGCCTGATAGCGGGAGACACATGGAGAGAGAGGGACTTATCTGACTTTATGTTAACAATGTCATCTAATGATGCGGCATCTGTATTTGCTAATAGTGTTATGTCTAAAAGAGAGTTCATCAATACAATGAATGCTCTAGTTAAGCAGATGGGTTTAAGCTCAATGGTTCTGTTCAATGAGTCGGGGCTTGATATAGATAAGAAAACCCCGGGCGCACGTGGCTCTGCTCGAGATATTGCGATGTTATTGGCATATATAAGTGTGGTAGACCCCTCTCTACTTGAGGCTACGACTAAAGAGGCTTTTAATAGTGTCTCTGACACAGGCAGGGCTTATAAGGTAGTTAATACCAATAAGATAGTCAATGATATACCCGGGTTAATAGGAGGTAAAACAGGTTATACCGATCTTGCTGGTGGCAATTTGGCAGTAGTGTTTGATGCAGGGGTTGGACACTATATTGTGGTAGTAGTTTTAGGCTCTACACAAGATGGACGATTTGGTGATGTACTTAAGTTAGTCAATGCGGTATTATAAAATGTAAATAAACAACATGGAGATAGCAAATATAGTTAAAGTAATGTTGCCGGCGGCCGTAGCCTTCTTTATAGGCATAGTTATAACGCCAATAGTCACTCACTTTTTATACAAGCATAAGGTGTGGAAGCAGGTTGGTACTGAGGGTAAGAAGGCTATGGACGGTACTGATGCAACAGAGTTCAATAAGCTCCATGCCGACGAAGAGACTCGTACACCTCGCATGGGTGGTATTGTCATATGGGCTAGTACTCTCATTACTATATTACTGATAGCGATATTAGCCAGATTAATGCCTACTGCAGAGACGCTTAAGTTAGATTTCCTCTCTAGAGACCAAACTTGGATACCAATGATGACTCTTATATTAGGAGCTATTGTTGGGTTTATCAATGATGTACTTGATGTGCGTGGTAGTGGTAAGGGACTTTCATTAAAAAGGCGAGTAGTGTTTGTGCTCTCCATGGCCGGCTTTATTGGTTGGTGGTTTTATGCAAAGCTCGGAGTCACTAGCATAGGTATACCATTTGACGGGGCATTACATGTTGGCTGGCTTATTATACCGATATTTATGTTCATAGCATTCTCATTATATGCTAGTGGAGTAATAGACGGTATAGACGGACTCTCTGGAGGAGTGTTTGCGAGTATATTTGCTGCATATGCTGTTATCGCCCTTAGTCAAGGTCAGGTCAACTTAGCGGCATTTTGTGCGACGCTTGTTGGGGCTATACTCGCCTTCTTGTGGTTTAATGTGCCGCCAGCAAGATTCTATATGACCGAGACGGGCACAATGGCACTCACTCTAACGCTCGGTGTTGTCGTCTTTATGACGGACTCTATGGGGGGAGGTATAGGTATTAGCATGTTGCCTATTATTGGAGCTTTACTTGTACTCACAGCCGGCTCTGTTGTCTTGCAAGTATTGTCTAAGAAGTTTAGAGGTAAGAAGATCTTTATAGTAGCGCCGCTGCACCACCACTTTGAGGCTAAGGGCTGGTCTGGACCTAAGGTCGCTATGCGTTATTGGATACTTAGTATAATGCTTGCATTTGTTGGTGTTATCATTGCAATTATCGGGTAAAAGGCCCTCTCTCGCATGTTATAATACTCAAATATGAGTAATAGGAGAGCAAAACGTTTAAAGCCCGTAGACGGGGTGCTACTCAGCTTATTAAGTGTTTTAGTTGTTAGTGGTTTCTTTATATTTTTATCTGCCTCTCTTGGGTTATTAGCCCGCGGTCGGGTATCCTTCTCCTCTATAGCGTTTAATCAGTTTTTCTTAGGGATAGTGTTGGGTACGATACTCTTATTTATTGTAAGTAGGATACATTATAAGGTGTGGCGTAAGTATGCGCCGTATATCTTTGGGTTCTCTGTTTTACTGACATTTTTAGTATTTATACCCGGTATTGGCATGAGTTGGGGTGGAGCTAGCAGGTGGGTGCACTTTGGTCCTATAACATTCCAGCCTGTTGAGTTATTGAAGATAGGTGTCGTCATATTTATGGCTCACTTCATATCAAAGCACGCTCGTAAAGTGGCATCTAAGGGATTCTTTGCCATTAGTGCTCTCGGAGCTGGTGTTGCTGTAGTAGCTATGCCACTATTACTGCAACCAGACACCGGCAGTCTAGTTGTGATAGTTTTGGCTATATCGGCAATGTTTTTTGTAGCGGGACTTAAGTGGCGGGATTTAGGCATAATGCTTTTTGTTGCCATCTTAGCGCTCGCAGTATTAGCCTTTATAAGACCCTATGTGCTTGACCGTATTACTACTTTTTTAGATCCTAGTGCAGATGCTCAAGGCTCGGGATATCAGGTTAAGCAATCTTTAATAGCGATTGGCTCAGGAGGTGTCACAGGTAGAGGTTTTGGCCAAAGTGTGCAGAAGTTTAATTATCTGCCCGAGCCTATTGGAGACTCTATATTTGCTGTCTATGCCGAGGAGTTTGGCTTTATAGGGTCAGTCTTACTCTTAGGTATCTATTTAGCGCTTGCTATACGAATGTACTTTGTAGCTATACGAGCACCAGATATGTTTGGAGCCCTCCTTGTAGTCGGCTTTGCTACTCTTATGATAGTACAATCACTATTTAATATAGCTGCGATGCTAGGTGTTGTACCTCTCTCTGGTCTACCACTTATATTTGTATCTCATGGCGGTACAGCTCTAGCTGCCACGTTGCTCGGCTTTGGTATCGTGCTCAATGTCTCAAGGTATCGTAAACCCTAGTGTGCATAATCAAGCCATATATCAGTGTCATAGTGGTATAATATGCTTGTTATGAGTAAGTCATTGTTAGTATTTATTTTAGCATTAAGTATGCCGTTAACTACCTTTGGTGCTGTACAAACTGGTGTTAGTACGGCAATTAGTGGAGATAAGCCACCGGTTACATTTGTAGAGATCCCTGCTGTAAAAAGTGAAGATGATAAAACGGATATTAATGATAATAGTACAAAGCCAAATGTTGTTTCTAAAACCCTAGTTTGTAGGAGTAGTCTTGATGATAGTATTGTACCTTTCAAAATACAAGCTGTGTCACCATCGCCAACAGCTACAGATTTCAAAGTCTTAAGATTAGATGGCACTTGCAATCTACAAAGAAATATAGCTAGAGCAGTAGCTGAGATATCAGTACCAAATCCAAACAGGTTCAAAGTCTTTGGATTTGACGTCCTCAATGGTGTTGATAGGAAGATTCTTAAGAGTAATAAGCAGTGTAGGGTTACAGATGAGGTTTTGACCTTTTGGCTTTCTTCTGATTACTCTAAAATAAATACTATTTGTGGTAAGCCTCAGCCTGATAGCATAGAAGATGTGGCTGATGATAGTGGGCCTGATAGTTATGGAGTAGGTGACAACTCAGGTGGTTACTATGGCAATGAACCACAAACGCAACAGCCGTATAACCCTAGTAGACCACCACTAGCTCCGCAACAGGGTTATCAGTCCGGGCAAGAGCAAGGCTATAATTATTATGATGGTTATGGAGATGACTGGAGTGATCCTTATAGTGATTGGCAAGACTCAGGCTCAAATGATGAGTGGTTATATGACAATGAATTTGATAACTTTACAGATGTGGCTTTTGATGATGAGTTTGACAATTGGGGTGAGAGTGATGGTGATAGTGGGTTTAGTACGAGTTCCTCCAGTAACGATACAAATAATCTTGAGGATGTAAGCTCACTATTCTCTGGTTCTAACTCTGAGGAAAGCAAAGAGTTTTATTATCCGGATGGGGGCTTGATTACAGAGGGAGACCCTATAAGTCAACTATTCTCTGGATACACTCAACCCGCCAACTCCAACAATACTCAAGCGAGTAAATGGGGTGTACTAGACGAGTCTCTCTCTAGTGTAGACTTTTATACCCTATACAATTTGCCAACATATGAATCTTTTAAAAGGTACTATGGAGGTAATGTGTCTAGAGAGGAGTGGAGTAATTGGCGTGCCTGGGTATTTAGTCATAATACATCTAATAATTGGGATATAGATGTTAATTTTGACGATTCTCAGAGTGGGCAACCTCAATATGCTTGGTATAATCCAGTAAGGTGGTGGCTCGATTTTAGTGGCTGGCTTACTCAAGCCAGTCCATTTAATGCCGGTAATGGCAAACAGTATAGTATATAGTTATGTCTGAGATCTCTGCTATTAAAAAATTGGTGCGTATTACTGATTATCTGTCCGCCTCTCAGATCTTCCTTAAAGACAACTTTTTATTAGATAAACCACTTACACAAGATGATATTAAAGATAGATTGTTAGGGCACTGGGGCACTTGCCCAGGGATTAACTTAGTGTATGCAAATATAGATAGGTTAATTAATAAACATACAAATAAAGAGTTTATATACACTGTTGGTCCTGGGCACGGGTTCCCGGCCTTCCAGGCTAACTTATTTATAGAGGGTTCTTTAACAGCTGTTTACCCAGAGAAGATACCATTTACTAAGAGTGGTTTAACAGAGGTAGTATCCAACTTCTCAGCTCCATACGGTTATCCATCTCACCTTAACCCTGAGGCTCCCGGGGTTATACTCGAGGGTGGAGAGCTCGGGTACTCACTCTCAGTTGCTGCCGGTAGTGTACTAGATAACCCAGAGCTTATTAATGTCTGCATTATTGGAGATGGGGAGGCTGAGACAGGACCGCTGGCAGCTAGTTGGAATGTTAACAGATTTATAAACCCTAAGAATGATGGGGTGGTATTACCAGTCTTACACTTAAATGGTTATAAGATATCTGGTCCAACAGTATTTGGCAGGATGAGTAATGATGAAGTCTCAGACTTTTTTAGAGCTCATGGTTACACGCCTTTATTTATAGACTCTAATAAAGAAGAAGATTTGACAGAGCAGAGTATTAAGGTGTTTGACCAGGCAATGCAGATGATAAATACTCTCAAGGCTCAAGCCAAAAGTGAGGAGGGCTTAATAGCGCCAAGGTGGCCCGTTATAATACTCAAGACTCCTAAGGGTATGGGTGCCCCAGAGACTGTAGGTAATACAAAAGTCGTTGGCAATTATGCCTCTCACCAAATAGTATTTGACAAACTCAAGAGCGAATCTGCAGAGGGACAATTACAGCTCAAGCAATTGGAAGCGTGGCTCAAGAGCTATAATATTAATGAGTTGATATCTTTTACTGATAGTGGTGAACTTATTTTAGATAAAGAAGTGCAGGGTATTTTACCAAACCAGGGTAGAGCAATTGGTGAGTCTAAACATGCCCATGGTAAGCTAAGGGGTGACTTAGAGCTACCAGACCAAAAGGCACTGCAAGTACAACTCAAGCAGCGCGGGCAGATCGGTGAGGATGAGATGCGTTTAGCTGGCAAGTATATGGCAGAACTGTTTGTTAACTCTGTAGACACCAACAACTTTAGGCTTTTTAGTCCAGATGAGACATACTCAAATCATCTTGAGGAGGTATTTATCAAGACGGCTCGAGCGTGGCAATGGCCTACAGAGTCTTGGGATAAGGACCTGAGCCAAGATGGCAAGGTCGTCGAGATACTTAGTGAGCATGTACTCTTTGGCATGTTACTTGGGTATACTCTCACGGGTCGTTACGGCTTCTTTGTAACTTATGAGTCATTTGCTTCTATCGTACTTTCTATGGCAGACCAGTATGTTAAGTTTGTATCCGTTGCTCGTAATGTCTCCTTCAGAGAGCCTATGGCACCAGTTAATATTATATTGAGCTCCTTACTTGAGAGGCAAGATCATAACGGTTTTTCACACCAAAATCCATCATTTATCTCACATATGCTTGATCATAGTGCTGATATTGTAAATATCTACTTCCCCGCAGATAAAAACCTTATGCTTGAGGCATTGGACTTATCACTAACAACCAATGATGCAGTTAATATAATAGTGGCAGGCAAGAAGATGAAGAGAGACTGGCTCACACCACAAGAGGCAGCCCAAGAGGCTCAGGATGGTGCTCTTATATGGAGCTTCCTCTCTGACGCTGGAGAGCCAGATGTGGTAGTGGCAACTTGTGGTGACTATATTACAGAGGAGGCCGTGATAGGCGTAACATTATTTAGGAGAGAGTTTCCTCATGTTAAACTACGATTTGTAAACTTCTTTAAGTTAGACATGTTTGCAGAGTATTGTGATGATAAGCGCTGCAAGGAGGAAGACATGCTTAAAGAGGAGATATACGATAAGTACTTAACTCATGACAAGCCAATAGTCTTCAACTTCCATGGGTATACGGCCACTATTAAGAAGCTGCTGTTTGACTACAGTGTCAGTAACAGGATCATCATCAATGGTTATGAAGAGCAGGGCAGTACAACGAGCCCATTTGATATGAAAGCGCGCAATGGACTCTCTCGTTACCACCTAGTTAAAGACATAGCGTCACAAGCAGAAAAGGTTGGTGTCATAACTCACGAGCAAAAGGAGGAGCTACATAAAAAGATGACAGACAAACTCAAGTGGGAGAAGGATTACATTATAAAAAATAAGGTAGACCCACCCGAGATAAATTCTTGGTAAAGATTAAAAGTATGAGCAATATACTTACAATTAACCCAGGCTCTACCGCTGTTAAGTATGTGCTATTTAATGAGGGTGGAGAAGAACTTGATAGTAAAGTTTTTGATAGGAAGTCATCAGCAAGCATATCAGAGCAGGAGAATGATTGGGTTTTGAGCTTAGAGAAGGTTAGTAAGATAAGTATAAGGGTAGTGCATGGTGGAGATATGCATGGTCCTGTAATTTTAGATAATAAAGTTTTATCTGCTATAAAGGATAATACTATATTTGCCCCAATACATAACTATTTTGCATTAGAGGTTATTGAGTTTTTGCAAAGTAATTTGCCTAGTGCAAATATTATTGTGAGTTTTGATACTGACTTCCATAAAGATATGCCGGTTAAGGCACGTACTTATCCTATAAATATGGAAATAGCGAAGAAGTATAATATTAAGCGCTACGGCTTCCACGGGCTTGTTGTGCAATCGGTGCTAGCTCAAGCGCAGAGTAAGCTGGGTAAGTTGCCAAATAGGGTAATATGCGCGCACATTGGTGGTGGCACTTCAGTTACAGCAGTATTAAATAGCGAGAGTGTAGACACCACAATGGGCCTAACTCCACTTGAGGGATTAATGATGATAACTCGTAGTGGTAGCATAGACCCGAGTATAGTAGGGTACTTGGTAGAGCAGACAGGTAAGAGCATCGCTGAAGTAATGAATATACTTAATAATGAGTCTGGTTTATATGGTTTAACAGGTAGTAAGAATACACTAGACATAATCACCAGAGCTAGCAAAAGGCAAGAACTTGAGAAATTAGCTGTAGACATGTTTGTAGATCAGATAGTTAAACAGATATTTGCATATTATGGGATTTTGCAAGGTTGTGATTTGCTAACAATATCAGGAGGTATAGGCTATGGTAATGCATACTTGCGTAGTAGGTTGCTAAGCCAGTTAGAGATAATAGGCATAACAGAAGGAAAGGTCTTTGTAATCCAAGCAGACGAGGCAAGAGTGCTATTTGAGGAAGCAACTAAACTCTAGTACAATGCTAGTATGCAAGCTGTTATTTTAGCTGGTGGAGAGGGTACGCGTATGCGCCCATTGACAAG
>WFTK01000009.1 GCA_015485505.1 Patescibacteria group bacterium
AAGTTTGGAGATAAATATATAGTAATGCACCCCGATGACGAGAGGTATAGCGAGTATAAGCATGGAGACACCGTAGAGGTAGAGTGGTTAAATGGTAAGATCACTGCCACTATTATAAAAGACGAGGCTGGAGACCCAGAGATGGGTAGCGGAGTAATGACTATAACACCATGGCACTCAGCAATAGACTGGGAGATAGCACAGAGACACAACTTAGACTATGAGCAAATAATAGACGAGCGCGGTAAGCTCTTAGACACTGCCGGAGAGTTTGCCGGTATGCCTATCAATGAGGCTCGCCCTAAAATAGTAGAGAAGCTAGACAAGATGGGACTATTAGTAAAAGTCGATGAGGATTATGAGCACTCAGTGCCGGTTTGTTATAAGTGCGCTCGAGAGATAGAACCTCAACTTAAAGAGCAATGGTTTATAAAGATGCAACCCCTAGCAGACAAAGCTAAGGAGGCTATAGAGAGTGGTGAGATTAAAATAATCACAGACGAGCAAAAGAAGGTAGCCCTACATTGGCTAGAGAATATTGAAGACTGGAACATCTCTCGCCAAATAGCATGGGGCATACCAATACCCGCTAAGATCTGCATAGAGTGTAAGCACGGAGAGGTAGATATTAAAGACGAGATTAAAGAGTGCCCTAAATGCGGCGGTAAGGTTGAGCAAGACCCAGACACCTTTGACACTTGGTTCTCTAGTGGGCAGTGGCCCTTCACTACTCTTGGCTACCCAGATAATAACGACTTCAAAACTTACTACCCAACAAGCATTATGGAGACAGGGCGTGACTTAGTTTTCTTCTGGGTGTCGCGTATGATTATGCTTGGGCTCTACCGCACTGGTGAGGTGCCGTTTAATACAGTCTTCTTCCACGGGATGGTTAATGATGCCAAGGGCAAGAAGATGAGTAAGAGCAAAGGTAATGTAATAAACCCATTAGACATCTCTGACCAATATGGCACAGATGCACTCCGTATGGGGCTTATAGTAGGCAATGCTCCAGGCTCAGACCTCAACCTAGATGTACAAAAAATAAATGCCTATAAAAAGTTCTCAAACAAACTCTGGAACATCACAAGATTTATACTAACAGAGACAAATGGTGTGGACTTATCTAATGCAGCTATTACCACTGACGCAGATAAGCAGATAATAAACAACCTAAATACAACAATAGAGCAAGTAACTAAAGAATTAAACAATTATCAATACCACCTAGCTAGCGACAGAGTGTATCATTACACTTGGCACGAGCTTGCAGATAAGATACTTGAGGAGAGCAAGCCAATATTACAAGGAGACAATGCTGAGGCCAAACTCTCACGCCAATACACCCTATACACCATCTTAACTACCACACTCAAGCTCCTACACCCATTTATACCATTTATCACAGAGGAGATATGGCAGAGCTTACCAAGCACAGACTCAGATATACTCATGGTGGCGAAGTGGCCTATAAAACTCGAGATATAACATGATATAATATGAGGTATGGAACCTCAGTATATACTCTTTGCAGCTCTTGGTGGTATATTACCCGCTATAGTTTGGCTTTGGTTTTGGAATAGGGAGGATAAACTTCACCCAGAGCCCAAGCGTCTACTCCTACTGGCCTTTATAATGGGCGGTATAGCAGTGGCCTTAGCTATCCCCTTAGAGCAACTAACTAAAGAGATACTCGGCAGTGAGATGTCTCTTGCGATAATAATTGCCTGGGCTGGTATTGAAGAGGCACTTAAGTATCTGCTTGTATTAGTAGCAGTACTGTGGCGCAAGGCTGTTAATGAGCCTATAGACATGCTTATATATATGCTAAGCTCAGCCTTAGGCTTTGCCGCTATAGAGAACACCCTCTTCCTCATTAACCCTATTATCTCTGACGGTACCCTTAGCGTAATAGTTACGGGCAACTTCCGCTTCTTTGGGGCTACACTACTACACTTATTATCGTCATCTGTTATTGGTATAGCTCTTGCCCTCTCCTTCTATAAAGATGCATCTACTAGATTAACCTATACAATGATAGGAGTTATCCTCGCCACAATTTTGCATGCAACCTTTAACTTGTTTATACTTAACTCTGCAAGTAACAACATAATACAAGTATTTGCCTTTGTTTGGCTCGGTATTATCATCTTGCTCCTATTCTTTGAGAAGATAAAGAAGATGCCAATACTAAGAAGGCGCAATAATTAATAATAAATATAAATTAATAAATATGTGGAAGCCTCAATTTTTAAAGAAGTTAACAGACAGTGTATACATAGATGAGTATGATGACATGGCATTTGATGACTTACCTCAGTCACAACCTCATGATAACCAACTAAATACCGAGACAGATGCTAGTGATGTTACCCTTGGTCAACATATATCACTTAAAGATATGGACGCGGATGAGGGCGCAATCAATAATGAGATAACCGAGCCAGAGGCAATGGAGTTGCCTGTGGATGTATATCAAACACCTGAGGAGATAGTAGTCCGCGCTATGATAGCCGGTGTACAACCTCACAATATAGACATATCTCTAACCAGAGACATGATAACCATTAGTGGCTCTAAAGAGGAGACTAAAGAAGTAACCGAGGATGACTACTTCTACAGAGAGCTCTCTTGGGGCTCATTCACTCGTACTATTATGTTGCCAGCAGAGGTAGAGGTAGATGAGGCCGACGCACAAGAGAAGCACGGTGTACTAACAATAAGACTACCAAAGATAAACAAAGAACGCCAAGCCAAAATCAAAGTCAAGAGCCACTAAGCGTCTTATAAATACCCAAAACAAAAGACCGCTATTGGCGGTCTTTTGTTTTTGTGCTCGGGGGCAGACTCGAACTGCCGACACCTTGAGCTTCAATCAAGTGCTCTAACCAACTGAGCTACCCGAGCATATAAAGCTGTCGCGTTATATTATCATAAATTTCTACTTTGTCATCACTACACCACCGATAAGATTCTTAAACAACATCGCTATGGTTATGGGTCCAATGCCACCCGGAGTCTTGGCAAAACAACTTGCCTTAGTCTCACACTCCAGAGCAATATCCCCCACTAAGTGCCCGCCTTGTGTGCTTGTACCGGCATCTATTAGCACAGCACCCTCACTCACCATCTCGGGTGTTACCAAGTTTGGCACTCCTGCTCCACTTACTATAATCCCACTCTTTAAAGCTAACTCTGTTAATTTTGCACTATCTACAGTCTTATCTACAGTAGTCACCTCAGCACCCAAGCTCTCAAGCAACTCTGCCACAGGCCTGCCTACGAGCCTGCCTTTGCCTATCACTAATACCTTCTTACTATTAACTGCAACATCACAACTGTTCAATATCTCTTGCACAGCTCCAGCCACTGGAGTTAAGTAAGGTGAGCCTGTAGACAAGCCGTCTACATCTAGCTCTACCGGCACAGCATCTAGCACTACCTGAGTATCTAGGTGACTTGGCAACGGCAACTGCACTACTATGCCAACTCTGCCTTGTGCGCTAGGGGTCCCCTGGCGCACTTGCTTAATTTGTGCCACTAAGTCTAGCTCATTAACGTCATCTGTAAATCTATGCTCTATAAACTCTACGCCTATCTCTTGTGCAAAGCTCTTTTTATACTTTACAAAGCCCTCTATCACAGGATTCTCTCCTACAACAAATATATGCAAAGCCGGAGCCTCCTGCATATTATTAACCTTGGTAATTAACTCACTTTTAATACTATCGGCTATTTGCTTGCCATTTACTATCATATCAACTATTTAGCTATGTAAGAACTCCATTACATCGCCGTCCTGCACTATGTACTCCTTACCCTCAGTACGGAGTACTCCACTCTCTTTAGCTGCGGCTTTAGACCCGGCACTCAGCAACTCTTGCCAACCCACCACCTGCGCGCGGATAAACTTATTTTGGAAATCGGTGTGTATCACCCCCGCTGCCTCTGGTGCTGTAGAACCACGTTTAATCGTCCAGGCCCTCGTCTCCTTCTCCCCCACGGTGAAGTAGCTTATAAGGTCAAGGAGCTCATACCCCTTCTTAATCAGCTCATCTACTCCACTCTCAAGCACTCCAAGCTCGCGCCTAAACTCCTCTTTATCACCCTCACCTACATCTGCCAACTCTGCCTCTACCCCAGCATCTACATGCACATAGGTGGCACCGGCAGAGTCTAAAAACTCCTTAAGCTCTCTGTAGCGTCCGTCATCTTGATTATCTAAATTCAGTGCCTCATTCTTAGAGTTTAAGATATACATAAACGGCTTCATTGTTAACAAGTGCAACCCTTTCACAAGCTCTTGCTCTTTGGTGTCTAACTCTGTTGTATTTGCCAACTTACCTGCCTCTAGTGTGTTACGCAACTTCTCCAATGCCCCCTTTAATACTATTGCATCTTTATCTCCCTTTTTAACATCCTTCTCTATGCCCCCTAAGCGCTTGCTAACAGTCTGCATATCTGCCAGCACAAGCTCTAGGTTAATCACATCTATATCTCGCTTAGGATTCACATCGCCACTAACATGAACCACATCCTCATCATCAAATACTCTCACCACCTCGGCGATAGCATCACACTCTCGTATATTAGCTAAAAATTGATTACCCAACCCCTCGCCCTCGCTAGCACCCTGCACAAGCCCGGCAATATCTACAAACTCTACAATGGCCGGCACCTCCTTTTGAGTATTTGCCATTTTAGCTAGCTTGTCTAAGCGCTTATCTGGCACCACAACAGTCCCCACAGACGGCTCTATGGTGCAGAAGGGGAAGTTCTCTGCTGCCACAGCCTTACGCGTCAGCGCATTAAAGAGCGTACTCTTCCCCACATTTGGTAATCCTACAATTCCTATTTTCATATTGACTTATTTTTACTAATTGTTATAATTTCTGCATTAGTTGCCTTCGGGCTCGCCCTTCTTTTGAAGGGAGTTATGAAAAAGCATTAAAGCATACCTTTAATGCTTTTTCTAATTCCCTCTAGATATATTTTGTTTATTCTACCAATTCTATTTTCTAATCTCATTTTATCAATAACTCTTATTTGAGATATAATAGCTTTAGACCTTTTACCACCAAAATCACCTACATCAATTCTAAAAGAATGCTCATGACTAGCCGTTGTGAGAGGGGTCGCTAGGAATGTATAATTACTTAGTCTCTTAATAACCACAACGGGGCGAGAATAGTCCTTACTCTTACCATCTTGCTCAAATCCGATATTTTGTCCAAGTCTACACCACCAGACATCACCATCTTGTATGTATAATTCTTTATTTCTTTTACTTAAAGCAATATCCTTATTCTGTTTCCCCCAATCTTCAAGTTTAAAATTATACCAATATTTTGCTAATACGGGTAAAAGATCTTGATAAAAGTTATCATAAATATAAGCTTCTATACCGACCTCTTTTGCTCCTTCAATATAAGATTTAGAATCGTCGAAGAAAAGTATATCCTCTGGTTTGGCCCCGCTATCTTGCTTAATAGTCGCCATAATTTTATTAAAGAATTCTTTCTCCGGCTTTTTATAACCTATATCCGCAGAGATAAATACTCCATCAAATAAATCGTTAAAACCCATTTCTGCCTTCAGGTACTCACCTCGATATTTCTCCTGATTAGTAGCTAAATATACATGAATGTTATTCCTCTTAAGTTCTTTTATTACTTTTATAACCCTATTATCTACACAATTCTCCGAGTCAAACCACCAGGCCAAAAACTCATCTAGGCTTCCGTTCCAACTCCACTTCTTAAGATAAGGCATAATCTCAGCCTTGAGATCTGCTTTGCCTGTGAGACAATCTGAGAAAACCCCACTAAAAAACTCATCAAATAATTTCATATCTACACCAAATTTGCGTACATACTTGCTGCTCATCTGCTCTCCAGTATTGATGACAACACCATCTGCATCAAATATTACACACTTTGGTTTTTTATATTTGAAGTTACTCATATTTAATTTTACTCTTTAAAATGGGCCCTTAGTTGGTGCACCTCCTTGCATTTGTGCAGGGTTTACTCCGGCACCTTGCATTGCTTGGGCCAGCTCTGCTTGATACTTCTTCCCCACCTCCATCATTGCCTGCATCTGACTCTTGCCACTCTTTATTAAAGCTTGGCTCTCTTTAGCTATCTTCTCTAATAGCTCTGGGTTATTCTCCATAAGAGCCTCAAACATCTGCCTCTGGGCAGGGTCCATCTTCTTAAGTTGACTCTTCATTGCCACATTTATAGCCTTATCTTTAGCCTTCTTACCTATCTTACCTAATATACTCATATTTCTATAAAATTAACTCATTAATAAAACACATATTAACATAATGCGCTTATTGAACCAATTACTTGCGCTCGTAAATCAGCACCACCACTCACCTTTACTCTTAATGTCCCCATGTGATTATTATGATTTGAATATATCTTTTTACTCTTAGATTTTATTAAACTCGTTTTAGTAAATTGTCTTTTTGGTATTTTAGTAATATTAGACCAAAATTCTAGTACATCGTTTATTCTATATTTATGAGACTCATTTATACTAATTCTTAATATAATTCGATCTTCACTAACATTATGAACTTCATAGAGCCATCTCAAATATAATTTAATCATACTTGCATCACTATTAGTAAAGCCAAATTCCCCATTGCCTGTTTTGTAGCCCTCGCCCCAATAAAGTCCGACACATAACATATCTAAATCACGCTTTGATAATTTCTCTACTTTATTTACACCTATAGTGTGATTCTTCTTTAGTAATTTGCGATGCTTTAAACTTTTTTCTTCTGCGTTCTTAATAAATGCCAGCTTACCGGCACGCTTTCTTTTATTATTTAACTTAATCTTCTGTTCTTTTGTAAGTGCAACGTCACGACACCAATATGCCACCGTACTCTTTGGCTTATTTAATCTATTGGTAATTTCATTAATACTCTTACCTTGTCTCCGCATCTTTTGTGCTTTTTCTCTACTTTTTATATCTGCCATAATAATAGTATTATAATAGCAGGTAGCTATGCATACAACACTAGTATAAGTATTACTTGCATATATTTATATTTGATTTATAATGTTTGTCACCCCATAGCGGGGTGGAGAAGAAGTATCTCGGGAGGCTCAAGTTGATTGCAATAAACAACTTTAATACTGTTTATAAAAATCTAAATTAGGGCTCGCTAAGCAGTAATGTTTAGGGATAACGAATCAAATTCGGTGGAACCCCTATTAGACTAATAATCTAATGAGGCAATACCGAGCCAAGCTCTGATAGTAATTGAAGAGAAGGTGTAGAGACTAGACGGTTCGCTTCCCACTCATCAATACCGATGAAGGAAGAAGGTATAGTCCAGACCACAAATCTGTCATGCTGACAGAGCAGTGAAAACTGTAGTTGGTAAGCATAACCTCCAGGCCCTGGTGCAATTCCAGGCCCCGCTACAATAAATATAAATAACTTAAGTAGTAGCACAGTGTGAACCAATCAATGGGGCTGTCGGGCTGAAGGCTCGTTAAGCCTGAGGGAGACGGCGAATTTTGTCTGCAGACAAAATATCGTGTACCCCAGTGAGTGGTTTATACTGTGGTATTAACAACTCTTACCAATTCTTTGCCTCAAGAGCAGACTTGGCAGCTACTTGCTCAGCCTCCTGCTTACTTTTGCCACTGCCTTGTGCAATCTCCACACCATCAAATAATACAGCAACGGTAAAGACCTTATTATGGTCTGGGCCCTCTTGCTTAATAAGTGTATAGCTTGGGGTTATGCTTACCCTCTCTTGCGCCTCCTCCTGCAGGCGACTCTTAGCATCTTGCCAAGATTTGTTCTTCACTATCTCATCTACATTTGTAAATAAACTCTCTGATATAAACCTCTGTGCAGTAGAATAACCTTGATCTAGGTGCAGTGCGCCAATAAATGCCTCAAATGTGTTAGCTAATATATATTGCCTAGCTCTGCCAGTATCCCTCTCCTCCCCTTTTGATAAAAGCAAGAAGTCATTCATACCCAACCTCTGCGCAGCAGAGCTTATACTCTGAGTATTAACAAGAGCGGCACGCACTGCAGTCATCTCACCCTCAGGCATCTCAGGATAACGCTCAAATAGATACTCTGTAGTCACGAGCTCCAACACAGCATCCCCAAGGAACTCCAGGCGCTCATTATGAGCCTTAAACTCCCTGTTCTCATTAACAAATGACCTGTGGGTAAAAGCTAATTGCAAAAGTGACTTATCATTAAACACCACACCCGCCTTATCTTCAAATTTATTAAACTCCTTCATAATAAAAGTAATGTAATTACGATATATCAGCCAACTTTGTAACAGCTGTAGTTACAATGTGCAATATATCCTCGTATATATTTAAGTTTACTACATCTTGCAGTTTAAACCAACGAGCATCATCTAAGCCATTAGAGGGTCCGAGCTTAATGTCTGTAAATGGCGACTCAGCTAAGAAGTATTGCACGCTCTTTATCTTCCTTCCCTCCTCTGGGTCATTGGCCACATACTCGTTCTTGCCTAGAGAGTCTTTAATCTCTATATCTAAGCCCATCTCCTCCTTGATCTCTCTAATAGCCGTCTGTTCAGCAGACTCCCCCTCCTCTATCTTGCCCTTAGAGAGAGTCCATCGCCCAAATATGTCGTGCACTAACGCCAAATAAATATCCTCACCCTCACGAGCATATACTACAGCACCTGCAAGGCTCTCGCGTGTTGCGGTAGCAGTCTTGTGCTTACCTCCCTCGGCCTTACGTGGCTCACCCATCTCTGCATATACACTACCTAATACACCATTAACAAACTTACTTGAGTTATCAGCTCCATACTCCTTAGCCAACTCTATAGCCTCATTGATAGCCACCTTGGGTGGTACGCCCAGCTTATCGTCAAATAATAGCTCAGCTAAACCAATGCGTATAATATTCCTGTCCATAGGGGCTATCTTGTCTAACGGCCACTCAGGTGCAGCTTTGGTTATTACTTCATCTATGATGTCCTTTTTAGAGAGTATTACGTCTAACAACTGCTTTGTATAATACGTATCACCCCCAGCTAATATAGACTCACTATCTGAGAGTAATTCACCTGCTTTAGCTGAGTTCCACTCATCAGAGTCTATACCAAATAGCGTCTGTAATACGACGGCGCGAGATATATGACGAGCACTCATATGTTATTTATTTAGACTTAGTCTCCTTCTTTTTCGTCTCTTTTGTCTCCTTAGCCTCCTTAGTTTCCTCTGCCTCAATAGCTTGAGCCTCCTGCTGTGCACTCTCTATGCGTGCTATACGCTTTGCAGCCTTTTTAGTGTTCTTGGCTTCAACATCCTCTACTAGGCGCCCTCTATACTTACCACACTCTAGGCACGCTCTGTGACGCAAGTACTTTGCTCCACAATCTTTACATGTGCTTAGGCGTGGCTCTGTGAGCCCGTGATGACTGCGACGCTTACGCGTTGCACTTCTGTTTATTCTCATTCGTACCATATTGGCGCTATTATACGCAAAACTTTACATTTAGCAACTGTTTAATGTATATTATGCTATAGTACCACTATGGTAAAGAAGGCAAAAGCAAAACCTATAAAAATTCAAAACAAAAAGGCTCGTTTTGACTATGAGCTCATTAAGAAGTTTGAGGCCGGAGTACAACTATTTGGCCATGAGGTTAAGGCTGTGAGAGCTGGTAAGGCAAGTTTAGTTGGAGCGCACGTAGTAGTGAGAGCCGGTGAGGCATACCTTGTAAACTCAAGTATAAGTCATTATCAAGAGGCTAACACTCCCAAAGAGTATGACCAACAGCGCCCGCGCAAGCTGTTACTACATAAAAAGGAGATTGTAGAGCTTGCTAAAGCTGAACATGACAAAGGTTTGACAGTAGTCCCATTGGCGTGGTATAATAATAATCGGAAGCTAAAGCTAGAGATAGCCATAGCTAAAGGCAAGAAGGACTACGACAAGAGAGAGGCCCTTAAGGAGAGAGACTCTAAGCGTAAGATAGACCGCACATTGAAAATTAAATAACAAAGTCATTCGCAAATAGTATGCGAGTGGCAGACTATACGAAATACATTATCAAACCCGGGGCAGTGGGCGGCTAGGGATAGAGGGTTTGAGAATGTGTTTTGTGTAGTCTGCTTAGATATACTGGTACATTATTTGGGGATGACTTGATTCGACAATAAGTGCGTCTTCTTGTTCGAGGTTGCGGTGAGTATACGCATTAACCTACTCAAACTTTAAGTGTAAAGCAATTTTCACGGGGGGTTAAGTCACCACTTAGCCTCAGCCTTGCATACGCCTAATACAGGCCTATGCAACCGTCAGCCACTTGATACTCAATAGAGTGTACCTGGCGTTATATCTTGAGTTAAGGCTTTTAACCTGATTGACTAAGAGCCCGACAATTTAAATCTCGGTTATATACTATTTTGTTTACTCTATAGGTATATAACTTAAATTTACAGAGTAATCTAGACCTCGTAAACTCAATTAGACAACCTTACTTGCACGGGAGCTCACTACTCCCCATCTCCACTGCTTCGCTAAATAGCCTCGTATATACGAGGTTTTTAGTGATGCAGTGGTGCTGCGTAGCCTTGGCGAAGCAGTACAGATATAGTATTTAGCTTCGCAGTGCAGGCACCCCATAACTCTTCCACTATTTTTGTTATACTAAATCTATGCAATATGTATATATTTTACAGAGTCAAAAAGATACGAGCCTCTACATAGGTAGTACATCTAATCTTAAATCCAGATTAGAACAACATAACTCTGACTGTTCTAAATACTCCTCAAGTAAAAGACCCTTTAAATTGATTTGGTATTGCGCCTTTCCAAACAAGAAAGAAGCATTGCGGTTTGAAAAATATCTAAAACATGGCTCTGGTCGTGCATTTATGAAAAGACACTTAATATAGCAATTTGAACTAACTATTTTATGCTCTTGCAAAAACTCCGGCGGTGTTCACTGCAAAGCCCGTACTCACCTATGGCCTTATAGTGCGCTTTGGTGCCATAGCCCTTATGCCTTTCAAATTTATAATCTTTGCCTTCTCTCTTATACTTCTCCCCCAGCTTCTTCATATATTCATCTCTTGTAACTTTAGCCACTATACTTGCTAGAGATATCACCACCTCTCTCTCATCACCCCTCACTATAGTCTCTTGATGTTTAAACACTTCCGGCGCTCTGAGCCCCCCGTCTAGCAACACTCTCACGTCACTCTCTGAGCCTTTAACCAATTGTGTTAAAACTTTAGATATTCCACGCTTTATTGTAGGCACTATACCAACGTTGTCTATTGTGTTAGAGGCACCCATACTCACTACAAAACTTAACTGCCCCGCCTCTTGCTTAGTCTGCACCCAAGTAAATATCTCTGCGCGCTTCTTCTCGCTTAGCTTCTTAGAGTCTTTGAGCTTGCCTCTCATAAGCCCCTCTATAAGCTCTTTAGATATATCATCAATTGAGTCACTCTTAATCATACAAGCCCCAACAGCCACAGGCCCGGCTATAGGCCCGCGCCCCGCCTCATCTATACCTATAATATATTTTATATCACTCACAGTTCATAATTATACTACTAAATGCTATACTGTGCTTAATGTCTGATAGCAAGCCTACTAAGTCACCATTTACACATCTGCACGTACACTCACACTACTCTTTGCTTAATGCTCTACCGAAAGTTAAAGAACTGGTAGCCACTGCTAAAAAGGATGGTATGACAACTCTTGCAATAACAGAGGACGGCAATATGTACTCTGCCATAGAGTTTTATAAAGAGTGTACTAACAATGACATTAAGCCGATACTCGGAGTAGACCTCTTTGTAGCCCCTAGATCAATGACTGATAAAGAGCACAAGACTGATGACGCATACTCACGCATCGTACTACTAGCCAAAGACATGACAGGCTACCTAAACATGTTGCAACTTGTTAGTCGCGCCAACCTAGAGGGCTTCCATCACAAGCCTAGAGTAGACTTAACTCTACTAGATAAATATAAAGAGGGATTAATCGCCATTCTGCCAGCACGCACTAGCTCGGTGAGCGAAGCTCTGATGCTATCTGATACTAAGACCGCACTAGAGAGAGCAGCTAAATATAAAGATATATACAGAGAGAACTTATATATAGAAATAACATATCATAATGAGTTTTTAGGTCACAATAAACTTATAAAGAGTCTTAAGACTCTCTCTGAGGAGCTCAATATACCAATGCTGGCAGCTCAAGAGATATACTACCTTAAGCCTGAGGATAAAGTAGCTCGTTCACTAGCTAACAAAATACATGAGGCGCGCAGGCTTACAGAGGATGATATAGAGCGACAGGAGGATTACTCATTTAAGACAACAGAGCAGATGTACAAGCTCTTTAAAGATGAACCGGAGCTGATAGCAAATACTCAGAAGGTTGCCGATATGTGCAACTTGGAGCTCAACCTTGGCGATTGGCGCTTCCCCGCCTTCCCCAAAGATGGTGACAAGAGCTATGATGAGATGTTGCGAGAGGATGCTTACGCAGGACTTAAGCGCCGAGGGCTAGAAGAAACAGATGCACATAGAGAGCGCATAGACTATGAGCTTGGTATTATTAAAGACAAGGGTTACTCGCCTTACTTTTTAGTAGTATCTGACCTAATGCGTTGGGCTGAGAGTGTAGACATACTCACCAACACCCGAGGCTCTGCTGCCGGCTCATTTGTATCTTATCTTATAGATATAACCTCTATTAACCCTCTTGACTATAATCTCCCCTTTGAGCGATTCCTTAACCCGGAGCGTCCGAGTCCGCCCGACATTGATATGGATATACCTGACAACAAGCGAGATGAGATGATTGACTACACAAGACGCAAATATGGAGAGAAGGCTGTGGCGCAGATAGGTACCTTTGGCACCATGGCCGCCAGAGCTGCTGTGCGCGATGTCTCCAGAGCTCTTGGTTATCCATATGGCCTTGGCGACAAGATAGCCAAGATGATACCGTTTGGCTCACAAGGATTTGGCATGACGATACAGCGCGCTATGGATGAAGAGCCGGAGCTTAAAAAGGCATATAAAACAATGCACGAGGTACGAGAAATAATAGACTATGCTCTCCAAATTGAGGGCAATGCGCGGCACGTAGGAGTGCACGCTGCCGGAGTAGTGGTGTCAGACACTGGTGACGTAACAGACTATATACCTGTGCAATATGATCCAAAAAGTACAGATGGCCAAGGTAAGCTAATAACTCAGTATGATATGCACGGAGTTGAGGATGCCGGCCTCTTGAAGTTTGACTTCTTAGGACTTAAGAACTTAGGGATACTTGCAGACGCAGTTAAAAGAGTCAAGAAGATACAAGGCATAGATATAAATGTTAATAAACTTCCACTAGACGACACTAAAACATATAAAATGCTCTCTGAGGGCCATACTATGGGAGTCTTTCAGATGGCCAGTAGCGGTATGACAAAATGGCTTATGGAGCTGCAGCCTACTGATGTGCACGACCTAAACGCCATGGTGGCACTCTACCGCCCAGGCCCTATGGAGTTCATCCCCGGCTATATTGAGGGCAAGCGCGACCCAAGTAAGGTTAAGTATGTGGACCCAAGACTGGAGAAGTATCTTAAGGCTACCTACGGCATATTAATGTATCAAGACGATATTATGCTTATAGCTGTGGAGTTGGCTGGCTATAGCTGGCTAGAGGCCGACAAATTCCGCAAGGCCATGGGTAAGAAGATACCGGAGATAATGGCAGAGCAAAAGCAGAAATTCCATGATGGGTGTATAGAGAGGGGCATGGAGGAATCTGCTCAACAAAAACTCTGGGAGAGTATAGAGACCTTTGCTGCTTATGGCTTTAATAAGGCTCACGCCGTGAGCTATGGCGGCTTGGCATACAAGACAGCATATATGAAGGCCAACTACCCCCTTGAGTATATGTCGGCATTATTAACTGCAGACTCAGGAGACACCGAGAAGATATTTGAGATAGTTGAGGAGTGTAAAAAGATGGACATAGAGGTGCTCCCCCCTAGTATTAACGATAGTCTCGGCGTCTTCTCTGTTGTATTAAACGAGCAAGGTAAGCATACGGGTCAAATACGGTTTGGGCTCAACTCTATTAAAAACTTTGGCGAAGGTATTGCACGCTCTATTGTAGAGGAGCGTAAGCGAGGCGGTAAATATAAAGACTTGGCAGATATGCTTATAAGAGTCACCGATAATAACCTTAACAAACGCTCTATAGAGGCACTAATAAAATGTGGTGCATTAGACGAGTTTGGTGAGCGTGGCCGTCTCTTAGTCAACCTAGACACAATACTCCAATACCATAAAGAGGAGCATAATAAACCACAAGACCAAGATTCGCTCTTTGATACTGCAGAGTCTGCACCTCAAGAGGTACGACTCAAGGATGCGCCAGAGATGCCACTTGAAGACAAGTTGCTATATGAGAAGGAATTACTCGGCCTATATGTCTCCGGCCACCCACTAGACGCTCATAAAGATAAGCTTGAAGGTAAACAAGACATAGCCTCTACTAAGAACTCTCCACACTCAGGCACAACAACGGTAGTAGCGGGACTAATAGAAAATGTACACACCATAATCACCAAAAAGGGCGCAAAAATGGCATTTGTGCGCATTAGTGACTACTCAGACAGCTTGGAGGTTGTGATGTTTCCTGAGGTGTTTGATACTTACAAAGAGAGGCTCGTAACAGACAAATGCGTGCTAATTAAGGGTAAGGTTACTACTAGAGACGGAGAGAAGAGCTTTATGGCAGATGCATTAAAGTTTTTATAAGAGTCTGTCCAAAAAATAAACCCACCAAAAGGCGGGTTTATTTTAAAATCTAAACTCTTAGATTATTACTGCCCTACCATATAGTCTAGGCCTGTGGTTGTAACCTTAGTACCTGATGGACATGTATCAGATGGCGTAGGTGGAGTACCCTCCATATTTGCGCCAAGACAATACTCTGCACCAGCAGTTGCAGACTTATAGTAATAAGACTGTGATGATGATGGGTCACTAGGGAGAGCTGTTATCATGCCACCACTTACCAAACCACCTAGTGTTGAAGAAACTGTACCCTCTGTAGTAGCTACAGGATACGCACTATTTGAGTCATAGTACTGCTCTAGAGCTAGTTGCAAACTCCTTAGGTCTGCTTGGCGACGAGCGTCACGAGCCTTTTTACGAGCGGTGTTCATAGAAGCCAACACTACGGATGACAAGATACCTATAATGGCGATAACCACTAGGAGCTCTATCAATGTAAAACCTTTCTGACTGTTCTTAAATTTCATATTTCTTAAATATTAATAACTAATAATTGATAATTTACATACATTATATAACCTATTGGCAAAGCGCACAACTAAGCTGTGCATAACTTATATACCAGCTGACACATTGTATATAGGCACAAGCACTGAGGCTAAGAGTATACCGACTCCTATGGCTAAGGTAACGATCATTATAGGCTCTATCATCGTCACAAGTGTATCTACTGCATTTTGTACCTCTCTCCGGTAGAATTTGGCCATGGTATCAAGTATCTTACCGAGCTCCCCCGTCTCCTCTCCTATACGAATCATAGCAACTATAATCCCAGGGAACTCGGGATACTTAGCAAAGACCTCTGATGCTGAGCGACCCCCCTGTATCTCTAGTGCCGCCTTTTTAAGTACATCACTATATGCTGCATCATCCACTACCTCTGCGGTTATCTCAACAGCACGTACCATTTGTATACCACTACTAAGCATTGTACTTAAATTGTCTGCTAAGCGAGATAGGAAGAGCTTTTGATATAGCGTACCAATATACGGTATAGACATACGCATAGTAGAGAGCTGTACACGACCAGCCTCAGATGAATAAAACTTATATATAACACCAGCGATAACTATTAATGCGATTATTATAAGTATGAAGTATTGTGTTAGAAAGTAGCTGATACCTAAAACGATTTTGGTATACACTGGTATCTCTTGCCCAGACTCTGTAAGTATAACGGCAAGCTTTGGTATTACAGTAGTTAGCATAAGCGTCATAACAGCTATAAATGTGAGGATTACGAATGCGGGATATATAAGAGCATTCTTAGCCTTAGATGTCGTCTCGTATGTTCTGTCTATATAGTCTGCTAAATACGCAAAGGTTTCATCTAGCTTACCCGTTTCCTCACCTGTCTTAACCATATTTACATAAAACTTACTAAACACTTTAGGGTGCTTAGCGAGGGCAGAGCTTATTGTACTACCGCCTTGTAAGTCATCTGCTATCTCCACCAAATGCTTGCCCAAGATACGGCTATCTGTCTCAGCAGAGAGTAATCTAAAGATTCTGAGAGCAGAGACCTGAGCTTCAAAGAGTGTGGCTATTTGTCGAGAGAGCATTACAACCTCTTTAGGCTTAACTCTCTCGAACATTGTAATGTTCATACTGAGCAGTGAGCCGGTGCCTTGCTCATTAATATATTGGATAACTAGCCCTCGGCGCTGCAGTGATGATATTGCCACCTCCTTATTAACAGCATCTATTGTACCGGCACGAGTCTCCCCATTTTGGTCTACTGCTTTGTATTCAAATATTGCCATATTAGATTAACCTATCTAAGATCTTAGGATTAATAGAGTGCTCATAGGCATGTTGCTGAGTTATCTCTCCTTGTGCTACTAACTCAGCCAAGGTACGCTCCATAGAGATCATACCCTCCTCTGCACCCGTCTCTATAACGGTATTTATCTCATGTGTACGCCCCTCTCTTATAAGGTTCTGTACGGCTTTATTAGATATCAACAACTCATATGCAGCTACCATGCCACCTGATATCCTTGGTATAAGTCTCTGAGAGAATATACCCGCTAATGATGCAGAGAGCTGTAAGCGTATCTGGTCTTGCTGCTCCGCTGGGAAGGTATCTATAATACGGTCTATCGTCTGAGCAGCATTATTAGTGTGGAGTGTAGAGAATACCAGGTGACCCGTCTCGGCTGCTGTCACCGCCGCTGCCATGGTCTCTGGGCCGCGCATCTCACCCACAAGCACCACATCTATATCTTGACGGAAGGCTCCTCGGAGTGCAGTTGCAAAGTCTTTAGTGTCTATACCTACCTCTCTCTGATCTATAAGAGACTGCTTAGGCTCATGTACATACTCTATCGGGTCCTCAATAGTCAATATATGAGCTGCACGCTCTCTGTTAATAAGGTCTAGTAATGCCGTTAAGGTTGTAGTCTTACCTTGCCCTACAGGCCCCACTACCAAAAAGAAGCCTTGCGACTTATGTGCAAACGTCTCAAGTATGGTAGGTAGCTCAAGCTCCTCTATAGAGCGGATGTCCTTAGGTATGCGCCTCATTACTATACCTACAAACCCTCTCTGGTAGAAGGCATTACAACGGAATCTGTCACCCCCGGGTGGCTGATAAGAAAAGTCTAGCTCTTGCTTAATCTTAAATTGTTCTTGTTGACTAGGTGTAGTTATTGATTTCAAGAAGCCCTCTGAGTCGGCACCCGTGAGTATAGGCTCATTCATCATTGGTACTAGAGAGCCATCAACTCTTAGTGTTGGCCTAGACTCCGCAGAGAGGTGTAAGTCTGAGCCTCCCTCGTGTGTTAGAGCTGTTAAGTACTTTTTAAGTGTAGTCTCATATTGCATAAATCTATTATATCAGTAAAAGCATCTGACATAAGACATTATCCCCATTTATAACTTATACCAAAGTATCTGGTGCAGGATATGCTCTACAGAGCTTTTGCACCTCTTTACGTAGAGCTAACATTTCTTTGTTTTTAGCTATCTCTCTCTTAAACTTTTTCATATAAGTTGTCTTATCTGCCATATTAGTGTCTGGCAAGTCGTACTCTTCAACAATATCTAACACCCTACTAATCCACTTGGCAATCTGCTTCATCTCGCGAGTCTTCATACCTCGTGTTGTTACGCTTGGTGTACCCATACGCACTCCCGAGGGGAAGAAGGGTGTAGCCGGCTCGCTTGGTATAGTGTTCTTATTAGCTGTTAAGCCTGCAACATCCAGTGCCGCCTCTACTATCGCTCCACGACCCTTACCACAATCCATAACTATCAAATGGTTATCGGTGCCATCGCTCACCAGCTTAACTCCCCTGCGCATCAACTCGTCTGCTAAAGCCTTGGCATTGGCAACAATCTGCTTACCATACCTCTTAAAAGCCGGTTTAGACGCCTCACCAAAAGCTACTGCCATAGCAGCTGTGGTGTGATTATGTGGCCCACCCTGACTACCCGGCATTATGGCTTTGTCTATCTTATTACCTAACTCCTTATCTTTCTTAAGTCCTCTACTGGTCACCATTATCACTCCTCCGCGAGGGCCTCGCAGGGTCTTGTGTGTTGTGCTTGTTATGATGTCTACATACTTAGCCGGGCTTGTGTGCACACCTGCAACTATAAGCCCGGCAATATGTGCAACATCTGCCACCAGGTATGCCCCTACAGAGTTGGCAATCTTCCCCAGCTCTTTGAAGGGGAACTCTCTTGGGTATGCAGTGGCACCCACCCAAATAAGCTTAGGCTTGTGCTCTTTAGCGAGTCTGCCCACCTCGTCAAGGTCTATATATCCATCTTTTTTAACATGATATTGCACTGTATTGAAGAACTTGGCTGTTGCACTAGACTTCCACCCATGGGTTAAGTGCCCTCCGTCAAATAAGTGTTGCCCCAGCACGGTGTCTCCTGCCTCACAAGTGGCAATGTAGACGGCCATATTAGCCGGCGAGCCAGAGTATGGTTGCACATTGGCATACGGTACACCAAAGAGCTTCTTAAGTCTCCCTCTTGCCAACTCCTCTATCTTGTCTATCTGTTCATTACCACCATAATATCTTGCACCAGGATACCCCTCTGAGTACTTGTTAGTAAGTATTGAGCCCATGGCCTCAAGCACAGCCTTACTCACAATATTCTCTGACGGTATAAGCTCTAGAGAGTCTGATTGCCTCTTTTGCTCTGCTTGCAACAACTCATATAGAGCTTTATCTTGCTCTTTAATCTTATTAAACTTCTGCCGTGTACTCCTTACCTTCTTCTTAATTGTATTCTTCATAATATAAATTACCTATTTAGTAAACAATCATTTTGTAGGCGGATCATTAGCCATACTTAACTCTTTACTGCTCTTGCTACGGCGTCTACAATGCCATCGTCAAACATACTTGGGATTATTTTCTCTGGGGTTGGGCTCTGCACTAAGCTCGCTATTGCTTCGGCCACAGAGAGCTTCATCTGCATTGTAACCTTAGACTTACCACTCTCTAAGAGACCCTTAAATAACCCTGGGAAGACGAGCGCATTATTAATTTGATTAGCAAAGTCGCTCCTACCTGTCGCAACTATAGTTGCACCACCCTCATGCGCTAAGCTTGGTAATATCTCAGGATTAGGATTCGCTAAGGCAAATATTACCGGCTCATCACTCATACTCTGCACCATCTCTTTAGTCAAGATATTTGGAGCCGACACTCCTATAAATATGTCTGCACTCTTAATGGCCTCCTCTAATGTTGAAATGTCGCATCTGCCAGTGTCTCCATTGGCGCAAGTGCTCTTTATTACCTCACAGAAGTGCTCTTTATTACCCGTACCACACACCTTACTCTCATTTAGTACACCCTTACTGTCTAGCACAGTTAAGACCTTAAAGCCATATGCATTTAATAGCTCGGTAATAGCATGCCCGGCAGCTCCAGCACCATTTATAACAATCTTAACACTCTCTTTATCTTTACCTACAATCTTAAGAGCATTTATAAGCCCAGCTAACACAACTATCGCCGTGCCATGCTGATCATCATGGAAGACGGGCATATCAAGCTCCTCAGACAGCCTCTGCTCTATCTCAAAGCATCTCGGTGCTGAGATATCCTCAAGGTTAATAGCACCGAAAGTGGGGGCGATATTCTTAATAGTCTTTATTATCTCTTCAGTATCTTGCGTTGCCAGAGCTATAGGATATGCATTAATACCGGCAAACTCTTTAAGTATCACGGCCTTGCCCTCCATCACCGGTAGGCCAGCCTCAGCGCCAATGTTGCCCAAGCCGAGCACGGCAGAGCCGTCTGTGATTATTGCTACCGAATTCTTACTCGTCACCACCTCTTTAGCCTTAACCTCGCCACTCTCTATTGCAGAGCATACAGCTCCGACTCCGGGTGTGTATGCTAGTGCGAGCTCCTCATTATTGCTCACCGGCATTAGGCTCTTAATCTCAAATTTACCTCTGTGCTTTTTATGGAGTGCAACGCTCTCTTTATTGATGTCTGTCATAATGTATAGAGTATAGCATATTTGCATTTATTTGCTTTTATGTAATTCTGTGGACTTATGGTATTAAAGAACGCAACAGGCAAGACACTCGTAATAGTAGAGTCACCAGCCAAGGCTAAGACGATAGAGAAGTACCTTGGCAGTGACTATATAGTGCGCGCCTCTGTAGGACACGTACGAGACCTGCCAAAGAGTAATAAAAAGGCAATAGACATTGCCGCGGGCTTTAAGCCTCATTATGAGGTGAGTAAAGGTAAGCACAAGGTGATAGCTGAGCTTGAGAGCTTAGCCAACGAGGCTAAAGAAGTAATACTAGCAACCGACCCCGACCGCGAGGGAGAGGCTATAGCCTGGCACTTAGCCGAGCTTCTTGAGCTTAAGGACCCTAAGAGAGTCGTGTATCAAGAGATAACTAAAGAGGCCGTGCAAGAGGCATTTAAGCATCCTCGCACTATAGACCAGCACATGCGCCAGGCTCAAGAGGCGCGCCGAGTACTAGACAGGCTGGTTGGCTATGACCTTAGTGGGCTTATATGGCAAAAAGTGCGTTACGGACTCTCTGCTGGTAGAGTACAATCTCCAGCGCTAAGGATATTGATGGAAAGAGAGCGAGAGATCCGAGCATTTACTCCAGAGGACTTCTGGGTAATAACTGCCAAGGCCACAGCCGCAGGTGCTGACCCAAGTGGAAGCACAAACTCAGAGCAATTTACTTTAACGTGTACAGAAGAGCCTAAGACGCAAGATGAAGCAGATAAGATTGTAAGCTTAGGGAAGAAGCATAATTGGGAGGTCAAAGATGTTAAAGAGTCTGAAGCCAAGCGAGCTCCACGCGCACCCTTCACCACCTCAACACTACAGCAAACAGCGAGCACAAGGCTCGGCTACTCACCTAGCAACACAATGCGCATAGCGCAAAAGTTGTATGAGAAGGGCTACATCACCTACATGCGTACAGACAGCCCAGCCCTCTCCAAGCAAGCGCAAGCGCAAACTCTGGCAGTCATAGACTCTGAGTTTGGTAAGGAGTTTATACAGCCTCGCAACTTCAAGAGTAGGAGCAAGAGTGCACAAGAGGCGCACGAGGCTATAAGACCAAGCAACTTAGGCAAGAGAGTAGCCGGCACAACGGCAGACCAGCAAAAGCTCTACAAGCTCATATGGGCTCGCACAGTGGCCAGCCAGATGGCAGATGCTAAAGTTAAGAGAATGAAGGTTCTTGCCAACATCACAAACTCCCAAGAGCAGATACCCGACTTTGCAGTGCGAGGTAGCAGAGTAATCTTTGATGGCTGGCTCAAGGCCGACCCTACGGCTAAGGGTGAGGATACTCAAGTGCCCGCAGTGGCTAAAGGTGACAAACTAGAGATAACTGACATAACCGCAGAGGGCAAGCAAACTCAGCCGCCAAATAGATACACTGAAGCAGGACTTATCAAAGAGCTAGAGAAGCGTGGTATAGGCCGCCCCTCTACGTATGCAAGTATAATGAAAACACTCAACGACAGAGGCTACGTAAGCAAAGAGGGCAAGACACTAATACCTACAGACACTGGCGATGTTGTGAGTACCTTCTTAGAGGAGCATTTTAATAAATATATATCCGACACCTTCACCGCCGAGATGGAGCAAGAGCTAGACGAGATAGCAGAAGGCAAGAGAGAGTATGTTGCTACACTAAGCGAGTTCTATAACCCATTTACTAAAGATGTTGATAGTAAGGCTGACATACCAAAGGTTACAAATATGGGAGATGCTCCAAGTGAGTTTAAGTGTCCGGAGTGTGGAGCAGACATGGTCTATAAGCTGAGTAAAGGTGGGAAGTTTATGAGTTGTAGCAAATTCCCCGAGTGCAATGGCGCACGCAAGGCCGACGGCTCTATTATAGAGCCTCCTAAAGAGATTGGTGAGGAGTGTCCCAAGTGTGGGGTTAGCACCGGGCGCCGGCTTAAGACCCATGGCACACTCGTGCAACGCGAGGGGCGCTTTGGCATGTTTATCTCTTGCTCTAATTACCCTAAGTGTAAGTATATTAAACAAGACGCACTGCTCAATAGCACAGGAGTAAAATGTGGAGATTGCAAAGACGGTGAGATGGTGGAGCGCCACGGACGCTTTGGTGCCTTCTACAGTTGCTCTAACTACCCTGATTGTAAACACATAATAAAAACCCGCCCCACTGGCAACCTCTGCCCAATGTGCGGTCAGCTTATGATGGAGGGAACTAAAACAATCCCAGAGCGCTGCTCAGACAAAACTTGCCCAAATCATAACCCTCATAAACTTTAATACTTTAATAATAGTACAGTACAAGCTTGTCAGTGGGGCTGTCGGACTGAAGGCTCGTTAAGCCTGAAGGAGACGGCGAATTTTGCCCGCAGGCAAAATATCGTGTACCCCAATGATGAGTTTGTACTGTGGTATTACACTACAGACATTAGTCTAGGCAACAACAAAATACTTCCCGTCCTCACTCACTCCAAAAGTATTAGAGTCTTGCAAATTAATCATTATGGTATTGGTCTTAACATATCGCTCACGTTTCACCATCTCCATAAGCTCCTCTTTACTCAGTGGACCATGCTTAACTAATATATCCTTTAGTACGTCCTTAACCAAGCCATCAGTATAACCCCACTCTGATAGAGCATATAAGCCACGCCCTACAAGTACAAACCTATCATCCTTAATAAGCTCATTATGACAAGTGGCACTATTGGCCTTACGGCCAAACGTCTCCTCTATAGCCTTAGCGACCTCTGCATAGTGCATTGGTGAGCCGTGCCTGCGGAGTACCAACCACGCCATATCTCTAATACCTCTCATATGTATACCCGGAGAGCCCACCTTGCCCCAGTCACCAAGTTGATTGCGAGAGAGTTGCTTTGAGAGCTCTAGCCACTGCAATGCATTGCCCTCGCTCTTATATGTCTCATCTACATCATTAAGCTCCTCAAGCAATCGGTTAATTATGTCTCTTTGAGTCAACAGCTCCTCTCGGCGCAACTTCTTATGCAAGTTCTCTATAGCGCTCTGTACATGCTCTGCGAGAGCTTTGTCCTCATACCACCTATGCACAAAGTTCACATTCTCCTTTTGCTTTATAAATGAGTTACCTAGCACTAACAAAAAGTGTATGTGATTCTGCATTGACTCACTACTGCTAAGCTCATTGAGTAATCTCTCCTCTGAGACAACACCACCGAGATCTTTAATCACTCCCGCCAACTCTACAAATACCGCTTTATTATCTAAATACGCATCACTCTTACGCAATGAGTTAATAGCACTAGACTCTATCTGTCTAACACGCTCTCTTGTGATGCCATATGAGCGTCCAACACTCTCAAGTGTCTCACGCTTTATGCTCTTGCCTAGCCCATACCTGCGCGTCAATATGTCAGCTGAGCGCTCTGGCAGAGCCTTAAGCAATTTTTTAGTTATCTCTTTAGGTTTGAAGTCTGTTTTAATAGTCATATAATACCTACTGTACCACAATATTTGCCACTCGTCCAGTTACGTATATAAACTGCTTAACCGTGCCCTCTCCTGGAGTTTTACCAGCATTTTTAACCCACTTATCCACAGAGCTCATACTCATCACTTGCTCCTCAACCTGCTCTTTGGTGGCATCAATCGCAACCTCTAACTCACCGCGCACCTTACCATTAACCTGCACAGCTATCGTAACAGTGTCTTGTTTCAACAAGCTCTCATCATACTCTGGCCAAGTCTCATTTAATAAGAAGCTGTCGTGACCCATGTTACTCCAGATCTCCTGAGTCATATGTGGCGCAAATGGGCTTAATATCTTTAACAGATTCTCAAAGTCACTCTTGCTAATCCCCTCCTTCTCTGCCAAATTCACAAGTATCATCATCTCAGAGATAGCGGTGTTGTACTTCATATTCTCTATATCTTCACTCACCTTTTTTATAGTTTTATGCAACTGTGCTTGTACCTCTTTAGGAGACTCATCAAGCAAACCTTCTTGCATCTTCCATATCTTATCTAAGAATCTCTTCGGTCCTGTTAAGCCCTTAGTGCTCCAACTTACAGCTTGGTCAAATGGACCCATAAACATCTCATAAGTGCGGAAGGTGTCTGCACCATACTCATCTATTATGTCGTCTGGGTTTATCACATTGCCCCAACGCTTACTCATCTTGCGGCCGTCCTCTGCCATTATAAGGCC
>WFTK01000010.1 GCA_015485505.1 Patescibacteria group bacterium
CATTACGCTTGCCTCTGTGCGGCACCGGCGCAGCATAGGGTGCATCTGTCTCTACCACCATACTCTCAAGCGGTAGCCACTTCACAAGCTCTTGTAACTCTGGAGCACTCTTATATGTTACCACTCCGGGGATGCCAAAAGTAGCTCCAAGTTCTAAAAACTTCTCTCCGAGCTCTTTGCCAAAGGTGGCGAAGTGACTATGCAGGTGCAGAGCATCTCCATGCTCGGCTTTATACTCTCCTAATATCTCAAGCGCATCATCATGCGCATCTGTAGTACTATCACTAGAGCGTATGTGGAGCATAAGGGGTAGATTGTATTCTATTGCCAGCTCTATCTGCTGTTTAAAGACCTCTTTTTGCTGTGCCCTGTGTAGCTTTAGCGAAGCAGGGTCTCGCTCTTCTTCTCTGTAATAATCCAATCCACACTCTCCTATCGCCACTATTTTATTCTCATCTTTATTGTCCAACAATTCCCTAAACTTATCGGCACTAAACTCGACATCTTCATGATCATTAGGGTGCTGTCCTACACAAGCCCACACATTGCTGTGCTCGCGCGCAAGCTCCACTACTTGCCTACTCGTCTTAATATCAGTACCTACAGCTATAACCCCAACTCCAGCATCATCCATCTCAGAAAGCATCTGCGCTCTATCAGCATCAAAATCATTAAAGTGAATATGACTGTGTGTGTCTATGTATCTTAATTCTTGCATAATATATTGTTTATTGTATAATTTTAACAAATTCCTTCACTTGATGGAGGTGCCCCCCGCTTTATGCGGGGGTTTTAAATTTTCATTACTCTTGAGATAAATTTCTCTTCTTTGTCATTAATTCCTCTAATCTAATCTTAATTCTTTCCAATTCTTCAGCTTTCTCTGCATATACTTGCTCTAATACTCCAAGCTTACTTTTTAGGAAAGATTTAACTTTTCCCGCAAAATCAAGGTCTCCTCGATATCTTTCTAAAACAGTGATTATATCTTTTATTGTATCCTTTTTAACAGTGCCATCATCATGACTCAAGTTAAAATAAAGTCTAAATATCTCTAAACGATAATCCTTCTCTCCTAAGTTCTCTAAATAGTCTACGCCATACTGTACCAATGATTCAATCCACCCTAATACAACTTTATTTGCTTCATCTTCCTTATTAGTTAAAAACTTTATACGATCAATTATAATATTTAAAACTTCCAGTTCTGCCTTGTCTGGCATTTGGTTTTCTAACTCATTAATATGGATATCAATTATAGGCCTTTTATTTTGTTCAGACACAGCTTTCCTTAATTCACTACCAAGTACTTCCTTTGAGTTACTCATATTAATTATCTAACCTACTAAACATATTCTCGGGTTTTTTGTTTGTTAGTATTGCCTCTTTTATTATTTTATTTGCCTCTGGGAGTATTGGGTATAACATCCTGCCTATTATATATAAATCTTCCACCAAGTCTTTAATCATCTCTTTACCTCTCTGCTCATCCTCTTTAATAACCTTAAACGGTTGCTCACTGGCTATACGCTCATCGAGCTCTCCAACCTTGCTCCATACAAAGTCACATGCTTGTTGCAAGTTATAGCTCTCAAAGGCCTCTACGTACTCTTCATCAAATCCTGCAATCTCCGGCTTCCCTATTGGTTCGTCAAGATGTGTCTCAGCCATCTTCATTATCCTTGCTGTTAAGTTACCTAACCCATTAACTAAGTTTGCCGTATACCACTCATCCATACGCTCCCAGGTTAGGTCGGAGTCATCAAATGGATGCACATGCCGGAGCAAAATATAGCGAGTTGCCTCCGTACCATACCGCTCTACGAGCTCGCTTGGGTTTATCACATTGCCTATGCTCTTACTCATCTTCTTACCATCGCTTGTTATAAAGCCATGGTAGATCACAGTATCGGTATTCTTAATACCTGCCGACATTAGCATTGCCTGCCACATTATAGATTGGAACTTTACTTGATCCTTCCCTGCCACTTGCAGAGTCTGCCCTTCAATCCAGAACTTCTTAAAGTCACCATCTTCAACTGGATATCCTAGAGTAGAGATATAATTTGATAGTGCGTCAAACCATACATACATCACCTGCGAGTCATCATTTGGCACAGGTATACCCCACTCCAGCCTCTCTTTTGGTCTAGAGATACTAAAGTCGTCAAGATTCTCTAATATATTAAGCGCCTCCTTGCGTCTCCACTCCGGCACTACACTCTCTTGCTTATTTAAATACTCTTTTAACTCACTCTTATAATTACTCAACTTAAAGAAGTAATTCTCCTCCTCTACCTCCTCAAGTTGCTTGCCTAAGTGATGCGGGCAATGACCGCTCTCATCTAGGTCGCTCTCCCTAAGGAAGGCTTCACAGCCTACACAATACAACCCCTTATAGCTCTTCTTATAAATATCACCTTTGGTATCTGCAAGCCCCCAGAGCTTTTGTGCAGCTTTAATATGCCCCTCACCCGTAGTACGTACAAAGTTATCTACCGAGAGATTCAGTAACTCTTTAAGAGTTTGGAACTCATCGGCATACTTATCTGCATACTCTTGCGGATTCACTCCGGCTGATTGTGCCGCTTCAGCAATCTTCTGCCCGTGCTCGTCTGTACCTGTGTTAAAAAAGACTTCTCGACCCATAAGGCGCGCGTAGCGCGCTAGAGCATCTGCCTGCACAATCTCCAAAGCAAAGCCAACATGCGGACTCGCATTAACATACGGTAAGGTCGTTGTTATATAAAGGGGCTTGCTACTTTTCATGCTTCCATTTATCTAAATCTGACATTATCTCTTGAATTACCGCCGCCATTGGCACAGAGAGTAGTATACCTAAAAAGCCAGCAATTTGTGCACCTACTATAAGTGCAAGCATAACCATAAGAGGTGGGACTCCTACAATCTTGGTTACTACAAGCGGATATATTAAGTTACCCTCAAACTGCTGTAATATTATATATAACGCTAACACGAGCAGTGCCAGTGTAATACCACCTGAGACATACCCTATTGCTACCGCAGGCAGAGTAGCTAATACGATACCAAACACCGGTATAATGCCAAACACAAAGCCCATAACAGCTAGTAGCAATGCATATTTGACTCCCAAGATTGTAAGCCCAAGATACGTAAGTGTACTCATTATAAGCCCATCTAATAGTTGACCCTGCATCCACAGACCCACTTTTCTTTGAGATCTTTTGAGTAGGTCCACTGCATACTCCTCCTTACCCTTTGGCATTAATAAGCGCAAAGCATCGGGTATATTCTTCTCCTGCACTGTAAAGTAAAAGGAGAATATAACAATCATGGAGAGGGTAAACAGGCCTCCAAATATTGTATTAATAAGTGCAAATGCGTTAGTTGAGTAGCTTGATACTAAATTATTTATGTTGGCTTGCAGATTACTTATACTTACACCATCAGGCAACATGGCAGATATGGAGCTATCTGACTCTAAGACGCTAGTTATGCTTGGCATGTCTTCTAGCAACGTTGACGTCTCCTCAAGCACGACCGGTACAAATGCATATATAATACCGGCAAAAAGTCCGACTATAATCATATATACAAGGAGCACTGAGAAGGCTCGTGGCACCTTAAACCGAGAGAAGAATCTAACAGCTGGCTCGGTAGCTGATGCCAGCACAACAGAGGTCAATAAGATCAATACCAGGTCTCTTAAATACCACGCAAGAGCCGCAACACCCAAGACGGCTAACACCTTTACAATACTGCCTGTCGTTATATTTATATTAATATTCTTCTCCATGATTTAATATCTTTAATTAGCTTAATAATACACTACGCCAGCACACTTGCTAATTCCTCAACCCTTACTCTATTCTGCTCGCCGGTGTCTCTATCTCTTAGAGTTACAGTATTATCCTCAAGGGTGTCAAAGTCTATGGTAATGCAGTTAGGTGTGCCGATCTCATCTTGCTTTCGATATCTCTTGCCAACAGTACCAGTATCTGCATACTCACATACCATAAGCTTGTTAAGTGTATTAAATACCTCTTTAGCCTTCTCTACCAACTCTGGTTTGTTCTTAAGTAGTGGGAGTATTGCGACTCTAACTGGTGCAAGATCTTTAGCCAGCCTTAATACCCTGCGCTCTTTACCATCTAGCATATCAATATCATAAGCATCAGAGAGCACAGCTAAGAAGATTCGCCCCAAGCCAGCTGAGGTCTCCAGCACCCAAGGTACAAACTTCTCCTTACTCTCTTGATCTACATATGATAAGTCTACCCCTGAGCACTTGCTGTGCTGAGTTAAGTCATAATCCCCCCTATCATGCACCCCCTCTACCTCATCAAAGCCGTATGTTGGGTAATTATACTCAATATCCCAAGCGTCTTGTGCATAAAAGACTAAGTTACCGTGTTGCGACCAACGCAAGTTCTCAGGATTAATACCTAAATCATTTACATACCAATCCCACCGCTCGTGCTTTATACGCTCATAGGCGTCCTTGTTCTCATTAGGCCTTACAAAGTACTGCGTATCAGCCTGCTCAAACTCACGCGTACGGAAGAGGAAGTTGCGCGGTGATATCTCATTACGGAAGGCCTTATTAATCTGTGCTACTCCAAACGGGATCTTTGGATGCATAGAGTCTACAATGTTCTTAAAGTTTAAATATATACCTTGGCACGCCTCTCCCGGTAAGTAAACAGGATTGTCACCCTTGCCGGTAAAGTCTCCTAAGTTAGATTGTACTAATAGATTAAATGCCTTAACCTCTGAGAAATTGCTACCACCACACTTAGTACACTTGATTTTACTCTTATGCTCGCTAAATAATTTATTTATCTCTTCCTCACTCATCTTTTCATCAGCCTCAACGTCAACCTTCTCTAAGGCCTTATCTACTCGCAAACGCGTATTGCAGTCTTTACACTCAGCCATAGGGTCAGAGAAGCTACCGGTATGCCCACTAGCCTCCCACACCCTTGGGTCTTTAAACATTGCAGAGTCTAAGCCATAATAATCTGGCTTAAGCTGTACAGTAGCGCGCCACCAGCTACTTTTAATATTATTAAGTAACTCTACACCTCGCGGACCATAATCATATACTCCTGCCATACCTCCATATATCTCAGAGCCTTGGAATACGAAGCCCTTACTCTTGGCGAAGCTAATTATCTCGTCCATTGTCTTATCTTTACTCATAACTCTTTAACTATAAACTAAGTGGAGTTACTTAACAACAGTAGCATCTTTAGCATCAAACCCAGGTTCTCTCTCTAGCCTAGTTGTGACATTAGGCCCTGATATCCGTATCAGCTCACCTGTATAAGTATCAACTCCCGAGAAGGTCTGTCTCATAATTAATTCGGGCGTGGTACCCAGCTGTGAAAGACTCGGCACTAAGCCAATAGCGAATGTTACTCTGCGTGGTTTTGCCGAGCTTGTACCTGCTCTTACCTTACCTAAAACCCAAGTTATCGTGCTGTCTACTTTATTATATGTGACCTGCTCATTAGCAGGAGTTGTGAGCCCTACCCAACGTACATAATTAGGTAATTCAGCTGTGACCTTTGCATCCTCTACGTCGCTTGTAGTGTTGGACACCTCCCACGTAATACTATATTGTGTCTCACGCTCGGCCTTGGGCGGCAATGAGCCTACGCTAGGGAAAGCTCCGGAATTAAACAAAGCATAAGCATCAAATCTAACATCAGTAGCAACCTTGGTAATATACTCTACATTTGAAGTTAATACTTCAGGTACGTTGCTCTCACTAAGTCTCTTACCGCTAACAGACACATCAAATGTTAACTCCGGTTTCTCCAACTGTTGCAGGATAGCAGAATTCAGTGGCGCCACCTTAAAGGTGAAAGTACCTCCTTTGCCTGGTGGTACTGTTGTCAACTTATCTCTTGCTGTTTTAGAATCCCATATTATTGCAGAATCTACAGAACGATAGAAGCCATTTTGACCTGCACGAACTCCTAATTTATTAAATGCTGAGCCTCCAATATTTACTTTTATTTTTACATCCTGTAGAGGCACATCCAGCGTATTAAGCCAATTGACTCTAACCGTCATGTACCTACCAGCATAAGCTACCGCATTAGAGAGAAACTCTCCGCCAGATGTTAAGGTAACACCCAAGAATGGCCTCTTGATCTCTAAAACATACTCCTTATTGGCCAATACCTTTGTGTTACTACTCTCTACCGTACCGAGCTGAGCACCTTGTTGGAGCCCAACACCGGTAGAAAACTTTATAAATCTTTTATCACCACTGTTGCCACCGGCTTTTATTGATATATACAGCTCTCTCTCTTCGCCAGGCCTTAACTCTCCTAAGAACCATCTCTTAGTAGTGACCGGCAGCTCTGTATCTCCCGTTGACTCTAGAGGTGCCGGCGAGCTGTCTACAAGCTCTACACCCAGAGGTAACTCAGCATCTAAGTATGTACCATTTAACTCTACACTTGCATATGACTTAACTTTAACTGTTAGTAAAGTATTTTGTCTCGGAGTCACCTCTGTATCACCCTCTACGGCAATACTCATAGCACCACCTGAAACTATAAGATTATGCCCAGACACTTGTGAGCGCAGAGCGCTAGAGCCCTTGAGTCTATATTCCAGCTCTATCTTTATGTTTAGAATCTCGTCATCATTACCAAATACAACAGCCTTGATGGTGCCTCTGCGAGCATCTCCCGGAGCTATCTTACCTAAAGGTATCCTGGTTCCAGTCATCGGAGTTTTGAAGTCTACAGGTGAGACAGTGCCATCAGGGAAGTCCACAACCATATCAGCCAACTCTAGTGCCTTGTCATTATTGTTAGTTATAAGTACTTGTAACTCAACCAAAGTACCTGAGGCAATAGTTGTCGGACCCTCTACTATAATCTGCACGGCATTAGTTGATTGTACCTGACCTGTACTTACAAACAAATATATTGCAGAGCCTGCAAATGCTATTATAAAGAAAATGAGAGAGAAGATGAACACTCTCTTGCCAAGATTTGTGCCGACCTCTTCTTCAAAGTCTCTCGGTACTTCAACCCCTTCTTGATCTGTCTCTTGTGATGCATCTTCAACATTTAAACCTTTTAGATTATACTCCCAATCATCAGGTACTAAAGCCTTGGGCACTGTCTGTTTTCTCCTCCTCCTCCAAGGTAAAAAACCCCTCCTCTCTCTGGAGTACATTCTGCGTTGCAATTTACTTATGTTATCACCACTACGGAACTCGCTACGCTTCTCTTCTTTAAGGCTGTCATCGTTCTCCATAAAAGTAAGTATAGCATGCCTTACAGGGCTACAGCTGACTAGCACTTATCGCATTGTTAATATCTGCAATCAAATTATGCTTATTTAGCCTTCCGCTAAGCTTGCTCTCTTGCATATAGCCCAAAGAGATTAATAACTTCGCCATTGCCATTATCTCTATAAGCTCCATCTTCTCCTTATTGTCGCAAAGCGATAACTCTTGCCTAACCTTGAGTAATAACTCAAATAGGTCTGCATCCAGACTAGGTACCGTCATACGCTTTATAAAGTCACACAACTTGGCAAATATAGTTGCAGCCAACTGAGTTTTAAATACCTGTTGACCGCTTAGTGCCTCGGCACCAACTATCCTCCAAGTATGCTTGCCTCTAACCATAGATACACTGAGTACTCCCAAGGTCTGCAAATATGGACGCATCTTAGCTACCTCTTTACGTGACCCTTGCGCACTAGCAACCACCAGCCCAAGATCCTTAGTTAATAACCAGAGTGTGTTATTTGCCTCACCTGTGTCTACCCTACTCAAGACTATTGCCTTCGTATTATATATAGTATGAGTCATACATTAAGTCTTGGAGACTAGATTATCTCTACAGAGAGCTCTCCGGGTGTGAAGTTAAACTTATCTACAAAGGTTTGCTTGGTTACTACCTCTTTATTGTCTAATAGTATCTCTTTATCCTCATCTGATATTGTAATATTAGCACCTCTATATTCTCCCGCCTTAAGACCCGCAGCCTTGCGAGCTTTTTGGATCTCTCTTATTATCTCTCTCAACCTACCCTCTCTTGCAAGTTCTGGAGTTATCTCGGTATCTAGTCCTACCTCATATTGCCCCTCTGGCTCGAAGTATACTGCCTTAACATTTAACTCATCTGCTATAACATCCCTGAGTTCTTGACTCAGCTCACAACTTGCAAATGTAACGGACGCAAGAGGTTGGCGCACATTAATACCGGCCTCTTTACGGGCCTGCAAGGCCTTGGTAATAAGTTGTCTCACTTGTTGCATCTCCTCTAATATGTCACTGTCATATTCACGACTCTGACACCAGTTTGTTAAGTGTACACTCTCAGCATCATCTACCCTCTTAACATTTTGCCATAACCAATCAGCATGGAAAGGTGCAAATGGAGCAAGGAGTTTGCTAAGTTTACGCAATACAAAACGAGTAGTCTCAAGTGCCCTCAACTTATCATCCTTATCATCAGACTTAAATCTCTCACGAGAGCGTCTTAAGTACCAAGTTGATAAATCATCTACAAAAGCGTCAAAACCTCTTGCAGCCTTATCTAACTCATAACTCTCCATAGCCTCAGTAACCTCCTTGTGCAACTTATACAAACGCGCGATTATCCACCTATCCAGCACATTCTCACTCTCACCACTATCTGTGTGCTCTGCATCTGCCGCGTATAAATCATAAAACTCATACACATTTACAAGTCTACCAAAGACCTTACGTGCCAGCTCGGCAACATCCTTCTCTAAGAAAGCTAAGTTCTCTGCCCGCACCACAGGTGAGCTTAGTATATACAAACGCATGGCATCGGCACCGTAAGTATCAATCATGTACATTGGATCTGGGTAATTCTGCAACTTTTTTGCCATCTTCTTACCATCCTCTGCCAAGACAATACCGGTGGTAATAACATTATTAAAGGCATTTGAGTCAAATAGGCTCGTAGCTAAGACATGCTGATAGTAAAACCAAGCGCGACACTGATCTTGCCCCTCAGCTATAAAGTCAGCAGGCATACGACCTTTAAACTCCTCCTGATTCTCAAACGGATAATGCAGTGAGGCATAAGGCACAGAGCCTGAGTTAAACCAAGTGTCTAAAACATCTGGTATACGGACCATCTCTCCGCCATCCTGCTTTGCTGAGGCTTCGCAGGACAAGCACTTCCACTTAACCTCATCTACAATATCTTTGTGCAAGTCGTTTACCCTTGTACCACTTAACTCTTCTAGCTCGTCTATGCTACCTACTACTACCTCATTATCACACTTATTACACCTCCACACAGGCATGGTATTTGCCCAAAAGCGGTTGCGAGAGATAGACCAATCGCGAGCACCCTCAAGCCACTTACCCCAGCGACCATTTTTAATATGCTTTGGACTCCAATTTATCGGCTCTGCATTTTTAAGTATCTTGTCCTTTTGCTCCTCAACTTTCACAAACCAGCTTGAGGTTGCGTAATTAAGCAATGGCGTATCGCAGCGCCAACAGTGCGGATAGCTGTGCTCTATCTTCTTTTTATCAAATAACTTACCCTCGTGAGCCAAGTATTTGATTATCTCAATGTCTGTTGCCATATGGTCATCTTTTGGCTTAACATTTAGCCCTGCAAAATCTGTAACTTCGGGTTTGAAGTTACCAGCCATGTCTACATGTTGCACAAATGGCAAGCCCACCTCTTTAGCTAGCTCCATATCCTCGGCACCAAATGCCGGAGCCTCATGTGCTATACCAGTACCATCCTCATCTGATATGAAGTCTGCATGGTAAATCTTCCACCCATTCTCCCAATTCTCTAAGCTCTTATCTTTATAATAATAGTTAAAGAGTGGCTTATACTTCTTCCCCACCAACTCACTACCTTTATATTCATCCACTATCTTATACTCACTATCGCCAAATGTGTCTTCAACTCGTTTCTTGGCTAAAATATATCTCACCACCTCACCACTCTCATCATTTGCCTTCTCTATGGTTACATAATCTATATCATTGCCAACGGCAAGCGCCACATTACCAGGCAATGTCCACGGTGTTGTTGTCCAGGCTAAAACATAGGTACCAGGCTCATCAACAAGCTCCTCTCCAGAGGGTCGAGGCTCCTCGAGAGCAAATTTGGCAGTTACAGACAAATCCTTAATATCCATATAACCCTCGGCAACCTCACTCTGGCTTAGCGTCGTCTCGCACCTTGGACAAATATGCATTGGTCTGTGACTCTCATACACAAGACCCTTGTTATACAGCTCTTTAAATGCCCACCACTCAGACTCCATAAAGGTAGTGTCCATGGTCTTGTACGCATTATCCATATCTGCCCAGCGACCAATACGTGGTATCACCTTCTCCCACACCTCTGCATACTCAAATATCTTACTACGGCACAGGTCGTTAAACTTCTTTACTCCCACATTTTGTATGTCGTCTCTACCTGAGATGCCAAGTTCCTTCTCTACAATGTTCTCTATAGGCAAACCGTGGCAATCCCAACCCCATTGACGCTTAACTCTGTATCCCTGCATCGTCTTATATCTTGGCACCGCATCTTTAACAAAGCTCTGCAGTAAGTGGCCATAATGAGGTAAACCTGTAGCAAAAGGAGGACCATCGTAGAAGGTAAACTCCTTTGGGTTCTCCTTACCCGCGGGCTTCTCTACACTCTTCTCGAAAATCTTATTCTCATCCCAAAAGTCCAGTACCTTCTCCTCACGCAGAGCTATCTCGCTCTTGTTTTTAGTCTGAGTCATTGCCCAATTATAACAAAAGATAATGTATTATCTACTAAAACACATTTACTATTAACTACTCAAATTTACCAATAACCCAGTCAAACTC
>WFTK01000011.1 GCA_015485505.1 Patescibacteria group bacterium
ATTGAACCGTTCTTGGTAGAGGTAATACGCTCTTGCAAGTTACCCATCTCTGTAGCAAGAGTTGGCTGGTAACCCACAGCACTTGAGACACGCCCAAGTAGGCTAGACACCTCAGAGCCAGCCTGCACAAAGCGGAATACGTTGTCCATAAAGAAGAGTACATCCTTACCCCCCTCATCGCGGAAGGCCTCTGCCATGGTGAGCCCAGAGAGAGCCACGCGCGCGCGGGCTCCTGGCACCTCATTCATCTGACCAAACACTAGCGCCGTCTTATCTAGCACACCAGACTCCTTCATCTCATAGTACAGGTCATTACCCTCACGCACTCGCTCTCCAACTCCAGCAAACACTGAGTATCCTCCGTGCTCGCTCGCAACATTGCGTATTAGCTCTTGTATAAGCACTGTCTTACCCACTCCGGCACCGCCGAAGAGTCCGACCTTACCACCCTTGATAAAGGGAGTCATAAGGTCTATAGACTTAATACCTGTCTCAAATACCTCAGCGCTCGTGCTCTGCTCTGCAAAGGTCGGTGCTTGCGCATGTATAGGCATCTTTTTAGCTCCCTTGGGTATATCTTTACCATCTATTGGCTCACCAAGCACAGAGAACATCCTACCAAGGCTAGCCTCACCGGTAGGCACAGATATAGGTGCCCCGGTGTTCACCACCTCCATACCGCGCTTAAGCTCGGCCGTGTCAGCCATAGCTATACAGCGCACCCTGTCTAAGCCAAGGTGAGATGCAACCTCAAGAGTCACTACCTTACCCTCGCCCTGCACCTCAAGTGCAGTTAGTATGTCTGGCAAATTGTCTTTAAAGTAGACGTCTACCACTGGCCCAATAATCTGCTTAACCACTCCGTTTGTTTTGTTCTCTGTCATAATAATATTTATAATTTTAATAATTTATTTCATTGCTTCTAATCCACTTGTAATCTCTCCTATCTCTGCGGTGATAGCTGCCTGGCGCGCCTTGTTAAACTTACGCTTGAGGAGCATCCCCACTTCACCAGCCTTGTCTGTCGCATTCTTCATCGCAACCATTCTTGCCGAGTGCTCGCTTGCCTTATTCTCCAGCAGAGTATGGAATACTAATATATTTACCAGCCTTGGCAATACCTCTACAAGTAGACTCTCACGGTTAGGCTCCATCTTATAATCCGCTACTTGCTTACCACTCTTAGTGTCATCATTGCCTGCCCACTTACCCTTACTTGGCACAATACCTTGCACAATGTCATTAAGAGCGCCGTAGCTAAGTGGCAACACTCGACGCATCACCGCCTCTTGCTCAAAAGTAGACTTAAAGTTGTTGTATATAATATTAACCTTACGTACCTCCCCATTCTCTTTAAGGGTTGTTATAAGGCTTGCAATCTCTTGCATCTCCTCCTCTGTCACATCATCACTAATATTACTTATACTATGCACTACCTCATACCCTCTGCGCTCTGCCCAGTCTAGACCTCGCTTGCCTATGCAGATCCACTTTATACCTCCCTTGCTCTCATCTTTATTAGCTACAAATTGCTCTGCCAGTTTAAGTACTGCACTGTTTAAGCTACCTGCCAAGCCCTTATCACTTGTCACAAGCACTACAGCTGTGGGGCCTGTAGTTTGCTTAGCCACAAGCGGATGTTTGGCAAACTCTGCAACAGAGCTAACCTGCGCTAATATACGCACAGCACTGCGCGCATATGCTCGAGCACTCAGTGCATGAGCCTGACTCTTGCGCATCTTAACTGCGCTCACGGCCTCCATAGCACGCGTAACCTTGCTAGTCTTATTTACTGATTTTATTTTGTTTTTAATCTCTTTAAGTCCGGCCATTTTGCTAGTTGATAGTTATTAGTTGATAGTTTATAGAATCCATACTACTCTGTAGTATATAGATCTTTATTAGCCTCAGCAAAGACCTTTAGTGCTTCTTTAAGCTCCTTCTCACTCTTCTCACTAAGAGCTTTCTCTTTAGTTACAGTAGCCACAAGAGCTGGATGTTGATCGGTTAAGAATGCTCGCAACTTACGCTCTACCTTTACAATATTCTCAGCTGGTACCTTGTCTAAATAACCATTAACTCCGGCATATATCACAAGTGATTGCAGTGCAAATGGTATTGGCTCACCGTTCTTCTGCTTCAATAGCTCTGTTAGTCTGCGACCTGAGTCTATACGCTTCTTAGTGGCCTCATCTAGATCTTGAGCAAATTGCATAAAAGCCTCAAGCTCACGGAACTGGGCAAGCTCAACACGCATAGAGCCTCCAACCTTCTTCATCGCCTTTGTTTGGGCTGAGCTACCTACGCGAGACACTGAGTTACCCACGTCTATTGCTGGCATAAGCCCTTTATTGAACAAACTTGCATCAAGCGCTATCTGACCATCAGTGATGGAGATAACATTAGTCGGTATGTATGCTGACACATCACCCTCTTGAGTCTCAATTATAGGCAGAGCTGTAAGTGAACCGCCACCAAGCTTATCGTTAAGCTTAGCTGCGCGCTCTAGCAACCTTGAGTGTAGGTAAAAAATATCTCCAGGATACGCCTCGCGACCCGGTGGCCTGCGGAGCAAAAGTGAGAGCTCGCGATACGCCACAGCTTGCTTAGAGAGGTCATCATATACTATAAGTGCATCTCTGCCCGAGTCCATAAAGTACTCTCCTATAGCAGCGCCGGCAAATGGAGCCAAAAACTGTAGTGGGGCAGGCGCTGAAGCCGGAGCAGTAATCACAACTGTATACTCCATGGCTCCTGACTCCTCTAATTGCTGCACTATGCGCGCTGTCTTAGACTCCTTCTGCCCTATGGCTACATAAATACAAATTGGGCGCGTCTCCTTAGGCTCGTTCTTTTGGTTGATTATTGCATCTATGGCGATAGTCGTCTTACCTGTGAAGCGGTCTCCGATGATAAGCTCGCGCTGACCACGGCCAATCGGCACCATAGCGTCTATTGCCTTGATACCGGTGTGGAGCGGCTCATCAACACTCTGCCTATCTAGCACAGAGTATGCATCACGTTCTATAGGGTTATATTGCTCACTCTTTATGACTCCCTTGCCGTCTACCGGTTCTGCTAGAGCATTCACTACCCTACCCAACAACTCCTCACCAACTGGCACTGAGAGTATCCTACCCGTAGATCGTGCGAGCATATCCTCGGCAACTCGGCTGGCATCACCCAAGATAACAGCCTTCACTGAGTCCTCCTCAAGGTTGAGTACTAGGCCATATAAGGCACCTTCACTCTGCATTGCCTCCTCTAAGCTCTTATTGCTTGAGTCATCAAAGAGTATCATCTCCATCATCTTAGCCTCTCCAAGGCCATCTATCTCTGCCACTCCATCTCCCACAGATACTACCCTACCAACATCTTGCGCCACAGGTGCAGTATCCAAGTTAGCTATCTCTGCCTTAAGCCTCTCTATTATTGTATTGCTGTTATCTTTCGCCATATTTGTAATTTAATAAATTAATAATTTTATACTTATGCTTTTGTAGCATTTCTATATATTTGTAACAATTTCGCTTTAAATGTATTGTCTATAAGCTTACCTCCTTGCTCTAGCCTGTACCCTCCTATAAGCCTCTCGTCTACTACCACCTCTGTATCACTAGGCACACCAGATTGCTCTATTGCCTCCTTAGCGTCAGCACTCCTAGCTACAGCTACTACTGGCTTGTCAGAGCTCTTCCGTGCTATTAAGTTGGTATATGCGCGTAAGACATTAGGTAATAAAGCTAGTGCTCCACGAGCCTTAAGGGAGTTTATCAAACCCTTTACAATACCGTCAGTATTATGACCCTCCTTAGAGAGACTCAGCATTGCTTTGGCATAGGCATTAGGGTTCATATTAACTTAGCTTTTTCTTAAGTAAGCGCTCTGTAGCAAGTATAGCTATGCGAGCTATCTCCTCATTACTATTATCTAGTGCGCGCTTAGCGGCCTCCTGAGCCCTAGCTTTAGCATCTGCCTCTATACGCTCTGAGCGAGCTTGCGCCTCTGAGAGGATCTCTTGTCCCTTCAGTTCAGCAAGCTCCTTGGCGCTTAGCACTATCTCCTCGGCTTTGCCACTGGCCTCTCCCACTATCTCTGAGGCCTTGAGCTCAGCATTCTCTAGCTCATGCTTAGCCTCAGATGCATCTCTTACGCCTTGCTCTATCTTCTTGCGCCTTTCATCAAGTATATTTAATACCGGCTTGTATAAGAAGTAGGTTAATGCTACTAAGAGCACGCCAAAGTTGACTGCTTGTATTATAAGGAGTCTCCAGTCTATGCCAAATGATTGTAATAAATCTGCCATATGTATTGCAGATTAAAGACCCTTTATAATGAAGGCTACAACTAGTGCCAATATACCAAGAGCCTCGGCAAAGGCAATGGCAATAATCATGTTTGATACTACCTTACCTGTTGCCTCAGGGTTGCGTCCTATAGACTCCATGGCCTTACTACCTATAAGACCGATACCAATACCTGGACCTATAACTCCAAGCCCTGCTGCTAATGCCATACCAATTGCTTTTGCTGCTTCTAATTCCATATTTATTTTATTTAACTAATAATTAATAATGCGACTTTGTTACAAAGTCACACCAACCAACTTGTCGCTAGGGGTCCCCTAGCGACAAGTTAACTAGTGTGGCTTCATAACAGCAAGCTTGATGAATAGTAGCGTAAGCAAAGCAAATATACCAGCCTGCACGAATCCTATAAACAGCTCAAAACCTATCAATGTACTAGGCAGTAAGTATGGCACAAAGTATGTAACTACTGCTATAAGCACCTCACCTGCAAGTATGTTACCAAATAAACGAAAAGAGAAAGATACAATACGCACCAACTCTGAGCCTAACTCTATAAGACCAACAACAAACTTAAGTGGCGACTTAAAGTTTATAAACTTACCCAGATAAGTAAAGAATCCTAATACCTTCATACCTGTAAACTCTATTGTAATAAATGCTATAAGTGCCAGAGCTAGTGTAACATTAAGGTCTGTATTAACACTCCTAAAGAGTGGCACGAGAGTACCATGCTCCCAAAAGCCTATTGAGCCTATACCTGGTGTAAATTGTAATGTATTTGATATAAATATAAATAGAAACAGAGTAAGTACAAGAGGCAAGAATATGCGGGCCAATTTCCTATCCTCAAGAGTCTCTGTCATATATTTATATACAAAGTCTATAAGAGACTCGAATACTACTTGTACCTTACCTGGTACCATTTTAATATTGCGGCCAATTATAAAGGCCAGGGCGATTAGTATGAACATCACCGCCCAGCTAGTTATAAGTGTATTGGTGATAGGTATACCGTTAAATTGCCCTAACTGTTCTGGGGCCAACGGCATTATATGTATACCACTCTCTTTAGTCTCTTGTGTATTATTTGCCTGATATACCTCTGCTGTAGCTGTCATAATGCCTGCGATTGTATCACAAGGTCTATTACAATCAAGTTTAACTTGGGCGGTTTTTGATTAGCTTTGGAGCTCGCTTGATGTCGCTCAGGTCTGAGATTTGATACCACCACTTTGACTCTACTACCTTTATTGGGTGCTCATCTACCATCGTCACCAGAGTCTGTGGTAAGCCATACTCTTTGCCTCCCTTAATAGAGACTTGCTCATAATTAAAATACTCGGGCACTATTGCATACAGAGCCGCATTGATATAGCCCTTATCGTGTAAGCCCTCAGTGATAGCCTGTAAGTTACCGCTCTTATCAAACTCCATCTGCCCACCACTAAACTTACTCCGCACTTTTTTGATCAATATGCTATTACCCTCACTTGCTATACATGCCTTAATATCACTCTTGCAATATAGATCATCTCCCATCATTACTAAAAATCTACCCTTAATATACTGCTGTGCTAAGCCTACTGCATGTGCCGTGCCCAATGGTTTCTTCTGCTCTACATACCTTAGCTTACGACCGTTAAACTCATCACCAAAGTGGTTTATTATCTGCTCTTTAAGATACCCTACAACTATTATTACTTCACTCACCTCTTTAGGTAGTATTTCTAAGTTATGCTCTATTAAGTTACGCCGAATACCATCAGCACCAACAAAGCGTACCATTGGCTTAGGTACATGCCTTGTCAATGGGCGCATACGCGTACCCTCTCCACCAGCTAAAATAACAGCTTGCATACTAGCATTGTACTAGAGTTTAGTTGCTTCCTCAAATAGCACTCTTGCCTCGTCTGCTTGGATTACAAAGACCTTTCCTTCTGTTATGCCTATTA
>WFTK01000012.1 GCA_015485505.1 Patescibacteria group bacterium
GACTCTGAGGATGGCGAGGATAAGATGGAGAAGCGTGCAAAAGAGACAGGCAAGAAAGCTCAGGATATCGCTAAAGAAATTACAGACATCTTCTTAAATAACCTGGGTGACTTAGGTGTGCAAACTGCTGGCATCGAGTTTCCTCACGCTACTGAGTATATACAAGAGCAGATAGAGATGACGAAGACTCTTATAGAGAAGGGCTACGCATACATCACCGAGAGTGGTATAGCATTCGACACCACTAAGTTTAAAGATTATGGCAAGCTCGGCAATATAAATATAGATGAGCAACTCTCTGGCGCGCGCGTAGAGGCAGACCCAAGTAAACACCACCCAGCCGACTTCTGGCTGTGGAAGTTTAATAAGGGCAATGCCAAGAGGCAACAAGAGTGGGACTCGCCTTGGGGTAAGGGCTTCCCTGGCTGGCATATAGAGTGCTCTGCTATGAGTCGCGCTCTACTAGGCAGACAACTAGACATACACACAGGAGGAGTAGATCATATACCGGTACACCACAACAATGAGATAGCTCAGAGCGAGAGTGTTAACGGTAAGAAGTTTGTAAACTACTGGATGCATAATGCCCACCTAATGTTTGACGGCAAGAGATTTGAGAAGTCTAGCGGGCACGTGCTCTACTTAAGGCAAATAAAAGACAGAGGCTATAGTCCACTTGCCCTGCGATACCTATTCTTAAGTGCTAGTTACGACACTGAGCAGAACTTCACCTGGGAGGCACTAGAAGCATCAAGTAAAGCATTGCAGAAGTTGCGTAAATATTATGCAGATAATCTAGCAACTCAAACTAACGGCATTATAAACCCAGAATATAAAGCCAAATTCACCCAAGCTATCAACGACAACCTCTCTACTCCTAAAGCACTTGCTATCACTTGGGAGCTTATCAAAGACGACGACATAAAGCCAGCAGACAAACGAGCGACCCTTGAGGACTTTGACCGTGTGCTGGGTCTACACCTAAGCGCACCAACTGCTGCAACTAAAAGTAAACAACTCTCAGTGATCCCAAAAGAAGTTAAAGAGCTATTAGAGGAGCGCAAAAAAGCCAGAGCAGAGAAAGACTGGCAAAAGTCAGATGAGCTAAGAGACAAAATAAAAGAGCTAGGATATAAAGTGATAGACAAAGGAGACAAACAAGAGCTTATTTAAAAAATTCAGTATTCAAGATTGTTGGTAAGTCTCGTTTAGCGTTTATTACTCTAATAATAATGATTTCTGAGCCTATATAAATATAAACAATTAAGTAATTAGCAAACTTGCGCGCTGGTATTATCCTAACCCCAGGCACATCCAAACTCGGAATGACCTTGCCCACTTGTGGCAAGTCTACTAACAGCTCAAAAGTCTGCTTAAACTTCATCACCACACTCTTGGCGGCACTCTTATTATCTTTTTTAATATAATTAAATATCTGCTTTATATCTTCCTCAGCCTCCTTGGACAACTTATACTTGAGCATATTATAGACTTAGCTCAATAGTGTTTTGAAGAAGTCAGCTGGACTTTGCTCAGACACACCAGAGGCTACTCCGATATTGACCATTTTATTAAGCTTAGCCTTCTCCTTCTCTAGTCTCAACTCTTTATTTACTAAATCTTGTATAAAGCCACTGGTTGTACTATACCTACTCTTGTTAACCAAGGCTTTTATGTCATCACGCATCTTTGTGGGTAATGATATCTTCATTGTTGTGCTTGTGCTCATATGTTGTGTATATTACATTATGACCAGTAACTGGTCAATACCACATCCATAAGTGAGCAAGAGAAAACGGCGCGCATTTTGCAATGCACGCCGTTTGAACCAAGGTTGTCAATCCTGATCAGTTTTTGTGGAGTCCGCAGCGGGGCTCCATCACACAAAGTCGGGATGTCGTATGCGGCTAAGCAAACCCTCGGCCACACTCTGGGCCTTTTGGTTGTTCTGCAACTCCTGCAGCACTTGATAATTGGAAGATTGCAGGTGCAGAGTGAGCCCCTTCAGGACGGCCACACCAGCCCTTGACCCCTCCTCTTCACAAAACCTCTTGATGCTTTCTTTCCTCAAGTCATAGACCTTGTACAGTTCAGCCTGCCCAAGGGAAAACTTGACTGGAGTTAGTACGTTAGGCCATAACCCCCCGCTAGGATACAAATTGACATTGAATATAACAAGATGCTTGTTGTGCGTCAAAAGAACCTGTCGAGCTCTCAAGATGGCCACCTGTTGCAGTGGGAGACCCGGACCATATAAGCAATCGCTATCTGCCCGCCTTTGCCTCTGCCTTTCATCCCATTCTTTAGGTGAAAGCCACTCATCCAACGGTACAATATCAGAAGAGACATCACGGCTGGTGAGGCCGAACTTTTCATTGTACGAACCCACCGAACAGGATTTCTCCAAAGAGTACTGCTGCTTCGGAAAGTCCTTGTTAGAGATGGATGAAGTACCGCGTATACCCCGCTGCCAACTAGTGGTGTACACCTGTGCAAAAGCATTAGCCAGGGCTGTAAAATTGCGCATATGCTTTAAGTCTGCAGTATGCAAAACCTGGTGCAGGGCTTCTGCGATGAGGTTTGGGCCGAAGAAGTTAGGATCAAAGTTGCCCCGACCCCACATGATCTCTTGGCGTTTATCTTTTGGCATTCCTGCCACAGTTTTGTCCTTGGACATGACTGTCTCCTTATTGAGATGCTCTCCCGAGCGGTTAAAGGATCCTTAGACCCACTTGAGTTGGGCTTATGCCCCAGCGGCTCCAGACTTTCATTAATTATTAAAGAGCGGCTGAAAAAACCGTATCATATATACATATTATGAGCAAGCTAAAACAGCTATCCACATTATAGTCACAGTCTTTTACACTTATTTTGATTAGTGCCCTGAGAGGTCTATGTGGTAATATGTCTACATGACTAATAAAGTGCGCATACCACCACAAGACATGGAGGCTGAGCAGGCTCTGCTTGGAGCCATAATGCTCAAGTCTAACTCAATGTATGAGATTGTAGACACTGTTGTGCCGGAGAGCTTCTACGCTGGTAAGCACCGCATAATATTTGAGGCTATGCAGAATCTCTTTACAAGAGGTGAGCCCATAGACATGGTGACTCTGCCAGTGGAGTTAAAGAAGCTCAAGAGGCTCAGCAATATTGGTGGCTCGGCCTATCTCTCTGAGCTCACTACCCTAGCGCCAAGCTCTACCAACATCGCCTACTATGCAGATATTGTAAAGACAAAATACACTCTGCGCCAGCTGCTGGCAGCAGCCGAGGAGATAGGTGAGCTCGGCTACGCAGAGGAGCGTGAGATAGGCATAATAGTAGATGAAGCACAACAAAAGGTCTATGAGATAGCCAACTCCTCAAGCTTGCAAAAGTTCACCTCTATGAAGGATGCCGTTAAAGACGCCTTTGAGCGTCTTGATAAGCTACGCGAGAGTGACGATCACTTGCGTGGTGTGCCTAGCGGCTTCCCCGACCTTGATAATCTCCTCTCCGGCTTCCAAAAGTCCGACCTTATAATCTTAGCTGCCCGCCCATCTGTAGGTAAGACGACATTTGCCCTAGACATCGCCCGCAAAGCGGCAGTGGACCATAAGGTGCCTGTAGGTATCTTCTCTCTCGAGATGGGCTCAAACCAGCTTACAGACAGATTACTGGCTAGCCAGAGTAAGGTAGACAGCTGGAAGCTTCGCACAGGCAAGTTAAGCAATGACGACGAGTACGACAGGATACGCGATGCGATGGGTGTGCTGGAGGAGGCGCCAATATATATAGATGACAACTCTAGTATTACCGTACTACAGATGCGCGCCAACTGCCGTAAGCTTGTAGCAGAGAAGGAGCTCGGGCTTATAATTATAGATTACTTGCAACTCATAACCCCAGCTGCACACCTGCAGAGTGCCGGCACAGTACAACAAATCACCGAGATATCTCGCTCTCTCAAGGGTCTAGCTCGTGAGCTTAATGTGCCTGTGATAGCACTCTCACAGCTCTCTCGTGCTGTAGAGGCTCGAGGCGGTACTCCCCGACTCTCCGACTTGCGTGACTCCGGATCTATAGAGCAAGATGCCGATGTTGTAATGTTCCTCCACCGAGATATGAAAGATGGCGATGACGAAGCCGGCAGAGAGAATGTGACAAATGTGATGGTGGAGAAGCACCGTAACGGAGCTGTTGGCAAGATAGACTTATACTTTGATGCTAAGCATGTTAGCTTTATGAGTGTAGAGAAGAACCGTTTTGACGACTTCAATTCTGAGCCTAAAGATGCAGCAGATGACTTTTAATTTATGAATGAGGCAGAGAGATTAGCAACATTGTTTGAGAAGTTCCCTGGGATTGGCCCGAGGCAGGCTCGCAGGTTTGTATACTTCTTACTCAAGAGTGGTGGTGAGTATAGGAGCAATCTCAACTCGGCCATAAGCGACCTTGCCAATAACATACACAAGTGCGATAGCTGCCAGCGATATTATGCAAATAGTAATGGCCCTAAATGTGGTATTTGTAGCAACACTGCTCGAGACCCTAAACAATTATTAATAATAGAAAAAGATGCCGACCTAGACTCTGTGGAGAAAAGCGGCGCATATAGCGGATATTACTTTGTACTTGGCGGTAGGGTTAAGCTCACCGACTCTAGTGGTAAGCTACCTAATGAGCAGCTTCTCAAAAAATTGATACAAAACTCCCAAGACCTAGAGGAGATAATATTAGCAATGCCGACTACCACAGAGGGTGAGCATACTGCCCAGACGATAATAACCGCCCTTAAGCCGATTGCAGACGAGCGCAATATAACTATCACGATGCTAGGCCGTGGCCTCTCTACCGGCGCCGAGCTTGAGTATGCTGATAGTTTAACACTCAAGAGTGCTTTGGAGTCCAGGAATTAAAATAAAATGGAGTACACGATACAAGACAAACTCTCAGTGGGGCTGTCGGACTGAAGGCTCGTTAAGCCTGAAGGAGACGGCGAATTTTGCCCACAGGCAAAATATCGTGTACCCCAATGAGGGTTTCGTCTTGTTGAGTTACACCACTATTTAAAACAAAGTGTCCTTCTTAACCGCTTTTGACTCTGCTGGCTTAGGTGCTGGCGCTTTGCTCTGCTTATTACCCAGTAGCTTCTTGCCCACTACCTCACGATAAGCACAGTAGTCGCAATCCTCCCCAGCCTTGGGTACTCGTGAGTCCTCCAAGCATGCCTTAATCTCAAGTAATGTCGGCTCTACCCAGCTATCGCCTCCCTCATATGGTATAAGCGTAACATCAAATATCAATTTGCCGTCAAAGGCTTCCTCCTCAGTACTGGCATTAGCATATACAAAGTAGCCAGTATTAGACACCTTAAAGCCATTTTGCCTCAAGAGCCATTGATACACCTCCATCTGCCTCTTATAACCTATATGCCAGTCTGCATCTAGCTTATCTATCTTCTCATCTTTACTTGTACTCTTATAATCTACCACTATCAGCTCTCCCTTAGGATTAACCCACACATCATCTACTGCACCACTTATTGTCATACCCGTAGCTCCGTGCATATGTTGCACTCCCTCAAAGTTCTCTCTCCAAGTGTCCATATTTGTATGCTCAAATGGCACTGCATCAACTCCATACACCTCCATGATCTTATGCTTGGTGCCGGCTTTGCGATGCACATCAAACTCCTTCTTTAATAAAGTATCAACGGCTGAGTTAAGGTTAAAGGGGTATCCGGGTGGGCGCTTAGTGCCCAGTTTATTATCTATGTAGAAGCACCTTGGGCACTCTAAAAAGAGGTCTATCTTAGAGCGTGAGAGCTTCCAATTCCTACCCCCATAATTCCAATCACTACGCCTATCCGGATTATAAAACTGACTCATATTAATATTATATCACAGTAGGACTAAGCGCTTGGAGCGTGCTCTATATCCTTTTTAGATGTTAGGTCTATGCCGTGATCTTTTAAGAGAGCTTCATACTCCTCTCGCTCGAGATTTTCTACCTCTATCAATCTTTTAGCTATTGCATCTAGCACATTACGCTTCTCTGTTAGTATCGTCTCAGCTACATTGTACGCATTGTCTATAATCTTCTTAACCTCGGCATCTATGTTAGCGCCAACCTCCTCAGAGTACTCCTTAGCCTTGGGTCCGACACCAAAGAGTGCTTCACCTCCCTCGCCTACTAACGCTATGGGTCCAACAGCGTCACTCATGCCCCAGCGAGTCACCATATTGCGTGCCATATTAGTGAGTACCTGCAGATCATTACTTGGGCCGGTTGTAATGTCTCCAAATATCATCTTCTCTGTTATGTAGCCTCCAAGCGACACGGCAATATCTGCCTCAAACTCCTTGCGACTCTGCATCTTCTTGTCCTCATCTGGGAGCTTGAGCGTATACCCTGCTGCTCTACCACGGCTTATTATAGAGACCTTATGCACTGGGTCAGCGTATGGCAACACGCTTGCTACAAGAGCATGGCCGGCCTCGTGATAGGCTGTTATCTCCTTCTCCTTCTTATTAAGTACATGACTCTTGCGCTCTGGGCCTATAAGCACCTTCTCTATAGAGTTGAGTAGGTCTGCCTGACTCACCTGCTTGCGCTTGCTTGTGACAGCCAATATAGCCGCCTCATTGGTTAAGTTAGACAAGTCTGCCCCAGAGAAGCCCGGCGTACGGCTTGCTACCTCTGTTAGGTTTACTGTGCTCTCGGCCTTCTTCTTCTTCATATGTAATTTAAGTATCTCCTCACGAGCATCTTTATCTGGTAGCTCTACAACCACTCGCCTGTCAAACCTACCAGGTCGCAAGAGGGCTGGGTCAAGCACATCTGGTCTGTTAGTTGCAGCCATCACTATCACCTTAGCATTAGGCTCAAAACCGTCCATCTCCACGAGTATTTGATTAAGTGTTTGCTCTCTTTCATCATTACCTCCTCCAAAGCCACTACCACGTACACGCCCCACAGCGTCTATCTCGTCAATGAAGATAATTGAGGGAGAGTTCTTCTTAGCTTGGGCAAATAGGTCGCGTGTACGGCTTGCACCAACACCTACAAACATGTCTACAAACTCGGAGCCAGAGATGGAGTAAAATGGCACCCCAGCCTCACCAGCCACAGCGCGCGCTAGAAGAGTCTTACCGCACCCTGGCGCACCCATAAGCATCACTCCCTTAGGTATCTGCGCCCCTATACGTATAAACTTCTTAGGATTCTTAAGGAAGTCTACAACCTCCATAAGCTCGGCTTTAGCCTCTTTAACTCCGGCGACATCTTTGAAGGTCACCTTACCCTCCTTCTCATTAGGGTCACGCAAGCGAGCTTTAGAGTTACCAAAGGAGAAGGCCTGCATACCGCCAGAGCCTTTAGTCACTTGCCTAGACATATAAAGGATCATCCCAAATATAAGTAAGGCCGGTATCACTAGTGGTGCAATCTGCCCAAACCAGTATTTAAATCCACTTGGCGCTTGTAACTCTATAGAGAGTTGTGTCAATTGTTCGGGTGTTACTCCATAATTCCTTAAAGTATCTGTTAGCGAGCTGTCTGCCTCTTTTTTGGTAGTTTTAATAGTTGGCTCCTTACCTCTATATGTGGCTGTTATATCTGAGCCAGAGACCTTAAGATCTGTAACCTCTCCGACCTTAATATCATTAACCAATTCAGATAATGAGATTTGTGAAGCTGTGTCCGATACTGATTTAGTTAAGGTACTATACCCGGTAAAAAGCAGAGTAAATATAATAGCTGTTATAGCCATCTGCAATATTAAGTCTTTAGCAGTTGATTCTTTTTTACCTTTATTGCCTACATTTTTTATATTTTTGGGCTTTTTTGAAGACTTTTTTAAAAAAATCTTAATTTTTTTGCTTTTTTTGGTTCTTTTTGTCATATATTTTGATTTTTATGTATTATCTTTAGAGTTGTCTATTATTACATAGTTTTGTGTTATAATCTAGCACAATGAGTACGGCGACATTCTTATTTGTATTGTTATTTGTGTTTTTCATCGCCTTTATGATATATAGCGCCATATTGCTCTATCACTGGTTTAGATTCGCTATGAGTAATCTTGTAGCTACTGCCGCCGCCTTCTCTTATATGGGCTTAGGATTTGTATTATTATTTATTATGCTTACTATGGCAACCTCATTATTATAATATGTTACCAGCCGACTTCAGACCAGATGGATTAGTGCTCTTGCCCGGAGAGACAGTTGTGAGTGTAATGCGTAAGCATTGGTTTATACTATTTATTAAAGTTTTCCCTTATATGCTTGCCTTCTTCTTACCTCTTGTTATCTTTGCCTTTATACCTACCACCAACTTATCACAATCTCTTATTGCTACCATAATATTCTTTATTGCTACTTGGATGCTTATAATACTAATGGTTATCTATACAGTGTGGACACTATACTACTTAGATATATGGATAGTAACTAACAAACGTATTATGGATATTGAGCAACTTGCCCTATTTAATAGAGAGGTGAAGACCCTGCAGATGAATACCGTGCAAGATGTGCAAGTAGACGTCTCTGGTATCTTTGAGACACTACTACACTTTGGCACCCTGCGTGTGCAGACAGCCGGTACCGGAGGTACTGACGCTAAGATAGTTGGCATACCAGACCCGGCGCTTGAGAGAGATATAATAATGCAAATAACCTCCCAGATACATAATCCAGGACCCTAAAACATCAAGAACTGTTTAGTCTATTACTGACAAGGCTTACCTGATCCCAAGCCATCACAAGATATACCTAATGTACTGGTTATTAAGTTTACGATACCCCATACTGAGACCATTATAAGTAAGCCTAGTATGCCAAATATCATATGTTGCTTGCCCTTCTCTTTAATTGAGGCGTTGGTAGGGTTAGCTATAAACTCAATAAGTCCCCACATAAAGATAAGGAATCCGAGAGAGAAGAGCAGATAAGCAATGGGCTGGAATATCGTACTCGTAATGCCGTCTATTATAGATTGGTATGTAACACCGCCTCCCCCTCCTTTGCCATTATCTGCTGCGGCAGATGTTATTATAGGTAATATAAATAGTAATACAGGCGCAGTTAATACTATTACTCTATGCTTCACTTTCATTATTTAGTATTATACCATAAATAACTAAACTCAAATTAAAAACAACTGTGCATGTACACAGTTGTTTTTAATAATTTTAAATTACTCTAACTAATTAGAAATCCTAATTTTATTATGTACTTTGACCATTTATAACAGGAGGTAGCCCGCCACCTCTTTTACCACAATCTTTACCAATACAAGGCGGATTTAAAGTACCCCCCTGATCAGTGCCTGTAGTGCGCTGTAACATAGCAACTATACCTCCGATAGAAGCCATTATAAATACTGCCAACACACCAACGGTCATTATTCTTATGCCTGCCTTATGATCTTCAGCACCACCAAATAGATACTTGGCTAGACCCCAAAAGAAGGCGAGCACACCAAGTGTAAGCATTATAGGTAGTAGAGAACTCACCCATGTCCCTACCTGAGTTATGAAACTGCCTATACCGTCACTGCTACTTTGTGCCCCTACTATAACAGGCATCACAAATAGAATCGCTGATGCTCCTAATACTGTAATCTTATTTTTCATAATTTTTAATTTTTAATAAATTGTTAATAACTGCTAAATATACGCTTTATTATACCACTTAGAGTAACTATTGCATAATAAGTGTGGATAACGCCATTATAATAAGCCACAGCACCACCACCATAAATATGCTTGCCAAAGCCTTAAAGTGTAACTCTTTAGCCTTATCCTCCTCTTCATAACTCCCAGCATCAGACAGCTTACCCCTAGCGTAGAAGAAGTAAAGTATAGAGAGAGCCAATAAACTCGGCATAATATAACTGATTATGTCAGTAGGTAAACTCATATGTTGATTATAACACAAACATTCTTCTATTTACTTTTATTATTATAAGATGCTTTGATAAAGGCGGTAAATAAAGGATGCGGGTCAAGCGGTCTGGCTATAAGCTCTGGATGAAATTGCGTACCAACCATAAACGGATGCTCACTCTGTGGCAACTCGGCTATCTCCATAAGAGTCTTGTCTGGAGATGTACCAGAGAAGACGAGCCCGGCCTCCTCTAGCTTGCCGACATACTCAGGGTTAACCTCATAGCGATGCCTATGGCGCTCTGCTACCTCCTCTGCTTTATACACCTTGCGAGCAATAGTGCCCTTTTTAATACTTGCAGGGTATTGCCCTAGGCGCATTGTGCCACCATAATCCTTATTCTTCATTAGCTCTAACTGCTCTGGCATTATATCTATCACCAAGTGCTCTGCTTTAGGGTTTATCTCTCTGGTAGTAGCACCCTTAAGACTAGCCTTGTGCCTAGCATACTCTACTACCATTAACTGCATACCATAACAAAGGCCAAAATATGGGATCTTATTTTCTCGTGCGTATTTAATGGCTTTTATAATCCCCTCTACTCCAGAGGTACCAAAGCCACCAGGCACAACCAAACCATCAAAGTCACTGAGCATACTCGTTTTCAACTTACCTGTCTCAAAGTTTTTAGAGTCTATCCATGTAAGCTTTGGCTTGACCCCTTGTGCATATGCAGAGAATTTAATAGCCTCTATAACAGAGATATAGGCATCAGAGAGTACGAAGTCACCCGTGTCGAAATATTTACCAACCACAGCAATATTAAGCTCTCTTTTTGTATTTTTAACGCTGTTTGCAAATTTCTTCCATGACTTTAAGCCATCTTTTGCTATCTCATTCTTTTTCTTAGGTTTTAGTTTTAAGTGCTTTAATAATAAATCAGGTAGATTATCTGCATCAAAGTTAAGTGGCACATCATATATACTACTTATATCTGGAGCAGAGATAACATGCTCTGGCTTTATACCACTGGATTTGGCTATTTTATTCTTACGCCTTGCGTCTAGTGGCTCTGGTGAGCGCCCGATTATAAAGTCTGGCTGTATACCATAACTATTTAGCTGTCTTATAGCATTCTGTGTTGGGCGCGTCTTCATCTCTCCTAAGGTGCCAGGCACTGGCAGATATGACACCATGATAAATGCCACACTACTAGGATTGTCCATATGCATCACTCGAGCCGCATCCATAAAGAGAGCATTTTGGAAGTCGCCAATAGTCCCACCTATCTCTATCACGCTTATCTCTGAGCCATTGACGCTCGCAGCTCTCTCGTATCTCTCTCGTATTTCATCGCGCACATGAGGTATGGCCTCTATACACTTACCTCCATACTCAAGGTTACGCTCCTTCTCTAGGACCCTCTTATACACCATACCGCTCGTAAGATAGTTCTCCTCGGGCAAGTCTCTATTTAAGAACCTCTCATAATTACCCATATCTTGGTCTGTCTCTAACCCGCTACTAAGCACAAAGGCCTCACCGTGCTCTGTAGGATTCATCGTACCGGCATCTACATTTAAATAAGGGTCAACTTTAACTAAGTTGACCTTGTATCCTCTGCTCTGTAATACTTTGCCCACAGAGGCTGTAGCAATCCCTTTACCAACACCACTCATTACTCCCCCTATTACAAATATATATTTATGATTTTTTTTCATCTTTGCGCACACTTAATAAACTTAATAATATAACCAACTCTTAGAGTATCTAAACTCCTAAATATCTCCTTACTGCCAAATAGCTAGAGACGGCACCCAGCCCAACACCAGAGCCAACGAGATATTTAAAGAGCATCCCAAAGTTATTGATATAAAAGGTAAAGGAGTTAAATGCCCCAAAGAGCACCTCTGTACTAGAACTCATATATATAGAGAGCGGGTAAAATATAAATAAAGTAACCAACCCAGCGACTAACCCATAGAGCATACCCTCTATAATATATGGGCCATTGATAAACCAGTTGCTTGCACCTACTAACTGCATTACCTCTATCTCATCTTTATTGGTGTATATTGCTAGCCTGATGGTATTAAACACTATCATTATAGATGCAACTGTAAGAAATATTGTAAAGATTACTCCAGCCTTCTCTATGGCCTTAGTAAGATTAGAGAGTCGCTCTATCACCACTTTATTTTGACTATAATTAATATTCTCTATCAGTTGTTGCTCTCCCTCTCCTACTGCCGTCTTATCCTCTAAGAACTTGGCAATAACCGCATACTGACTCGGGTCTTTAGCTTGTATAGCCAAACTTGCACCTAGTGGATTTTCATCTAGCTCCTCAAGCGCCTGCAATGTTAATTGGTCGTTCTTATGTCTTGCCTTAAACCTCTCCAGAGCCTTCTCTCTAGAGATGTATTCTACCCTCTCCACCTCGGGCATCTGCTCTATAGAGCTCTTTAACTCTAGTATCTGCTTCTCAGGAGCAGATGTTAAGAAGTAGGCATTAATATCTACCTTCTCGCGAACTTGCTCTAGTGTGCTGGTAAGTGCAGCATTCATAAACAGTAGTACACCTATAACAAATAAGGTTATCATCATCACCAACATAGTAGAGACAGATACAAAAGCATTACGGAAAAACCCAACAACTCCCGACCGTACCACTCTTTTAATGCCACTTTTTAACATAATATTTGATTATAACATGTATTGACCAGACTTATCATCTCGCACTATCTTGCCACCATCCATGGTCACAACCCTGCTACCTACGGAGTCTATAACACCCTTATTATGGGTAGTTAACACTACCGTTGTACCGAGATCATTGATCTTCTTTAATATCTGTACCACCTCATATGTGTTAATTGGGTCTAAGTTACCAGTGGGCTCATCAGCTACCAGCACAGATGGCTGTATGACTATCGCTCTAGCTATAGCCACTCTCTGTTGCTCTCCACCAGAGAGCTCTTTAGGGAAGTACTCTGCCTTATCTTGTAAGTCTACCAAGCCCAACACATGAGGCACATCTGCCTCTATCTCCTCATCGCTCATGCCGGCAACCTCAAGAGCGAAAGCAATATTCTCATATACAGTTTTACTTTCTATAAGTCTAAAATTTTGGAATATGGTACCCACCCTACGGCGCAATTGCACAAGCTCCTTTTTACTTAAGTGGCGAGTATCATCTTTATCCACATAAACAGCTCCCTGCGTGGGATACAGCTCAGCCAATACCATCTTAAGTAGCGTACTTTTACCTGCCCCGGAGTGCCCTACAATAGATACGAACTCACCATTGCTGATGTCTAAGTCTACCGAGTCTAGTGCAACTGTGCCACCATTATGGATTTTAGTTACTTTTTCAAACTTGATTAAGCTATCTGACATTGCAATATTATAACATTAATCGCAAGCCTACCAAGTTTTACTTATTCACTTTATTTAACACCTTATTGCGCTTAGGTTGTATTGGACTCTTCTTAGCCTTAAGTTGCTTGCCCTTTGGTAATTTTGGTAAATCTTTATTTATAATATTAAATATTACCTCCTCCTTCTCTTTGTTAATATCCACATTTACAATAACATCCTTAGGCATACCCTCAGCCAGTAAAATCTTAGATAGTGGTGTTAAGCCCTTAGACTCTATCAACCTTGCTATGGGCCGAGCACCATATTGAGGGTCATACCCATGCTTGGCTATAGCACTTATAACCGCTGGAGTGACTTTAAGTGTAATACCGCGCTTGCTCAGTCTATCTTGCACCTCTTTAATCTTTATCTTCACTATCTTTTTAATATCCTTCTCAGAGAGTACATTAAATATTATTGTAGAGTCCACCCTATTTAAAAACTCCGGACGGAAGAAACTCTTAAGAGCACTATCTATCCTGCTCTTTTGCTCAGCATACTTCTGCTCTTTTGTCTTTGGTGTCATCTTCATAAATCCGATTTCTGTCATATTGCTTATATACTCGGCACCTAGGTTACTCGTCATCAATATAATCGTATTTTTAAAGTTGACCTTGCGGCCCTTGGCATCTGTAAGCTCTCCGGAGTCTAATACTTGCAAGAGGAGGTTAAACATGTCTGGGTGAGCCTTCTCTACCTCATCAAATAAGAGGACCGAGTATGGCCTATGGCGCACAAGCTCTGTCAGCGAGCCTCCCTCCTCGTGCCCTACATACCCTGGGGGCGAGCCTATCATCTTGCTCATTGCGTGCTTCTCCATATACTCACTCATATCTACCTTGATAAGTGCTGAGGCGTCATCAAATAAGAACTCCGCAAGAGATCGTGCGAGCTCCGTCTTCCCCACTCCTGTAGAGCCTAAGAAGATAAATGAGCCAAGAGGCCTGTTAGGGTCTGCCACTCCTGTGCGGGCCCTAAGTACCGCATTGGTAATCTGCTCTATAGCATCATCTTGCCCTATAACCTTACTCTTAAGCTCTCGCTCCATTCTTGAGAGTTTGTGCACTTCATCTTCTAGCAAATGATTACTTGGCACTCCGGCACTCTTAGCTACCACTTCGGCTATATCTTGCTCGTCTACCACCTCTTTAATCAGGTTCCTATCTCTCTGCAATTGCCTCAAGTCGCTAAGTGCCTTAGCTAAACCACGCTTAGCCTCTGGCAACTCTAAATACTGCAACCTGCCGGCGAGCTCTAAGTCTTGCGCCTGTTCCGCGCCCTCAGCTTCAGCCTTAAGCATGCTTATCTCCTTCTTTAAATTACGGACTGTAGTATATATATTGCGCTCTGCCTCCCATCTTATATTAATCTCTCTCGTCTGCTCTTGTATATCGCTTATTTGTTTGTTTAACTTATTTATTTTAGCTATACTCTTTTTATCCTTATTACCTATAAGAGCGCTCAGCTCTATCTCTAAGTTGCGTAGCTTATTATGTGCCTCTCGCAACTCCTCTGGCTTATTCTCTAAGTTTAATCTTACGGCCGACGCAGCTTCATCTATTATATCTATCGCCTTGTCTGGCAATTGCCTATCTGTAATATATCGCACAGAGAGCTCAACAGCCGCCTTAAGAGCGTCATCTGTTATCCTCACTCCATGATATACCTCATATTTATCTCTAAGTCCTCTTAATATCTCTATGGCATCTCTCATAGACGGCTCGGCGATATGCACACTCTGGAACCTCCTTGCCAAAGCTGCGTCTTTGTCTATATACTTCTGATATTCGTCAAATGTGGTGGCTCCTATCACTCTCATCTGCCCGCGCGCTAAAGCCGGCTTAAGCATATTAGCAGCGTCTAGAGAGTCTCCTGCAGAGCCGGCGCCCACTATCGTGTGGAGCTCATCTATAAAGAGGATTATATCACCCTCGGCTCGCTCTACCTCCTTCATCAAGAGCTTCAACCTATCCTCAAAGTCTCCGCGGAACTTGGTGCCAGCTATTAAGAGTCCGATATCTAGAGAGACAAGCTCCTTGTCCATCAGGCTCTCTGGTACATCACCAAGTACTATACGCTGTGCTAACGCCTCAGCCACAGCCGTCTTACCTACCCCTGCCTCACCTATCAGCACTGGATTATTCTTCTTGCGTCTTGAGAGTATCTGCACAAGTCTGTCTACCTCCTTCTCTCTACCTATTACCGGGTCTAGCTTATCCTCTTGGGCCAGCTTGGTTAACGAGCGAGTATACTTAGCTATAGCTCTATTACGTTTAGGTACATCTTTAGTCTTTATCTCACCTTTACGTATAGACATATACACGTTTAATACCTCCTCTCTATTTATACCAAATTGTGGCCATATGTGCGCTGTATTACCCGGGGAGTCTATCATTGCTATCATCAAATGCTCTGTAGAGGCGAAGCCGTCTCCCATTGCTTTAGCGAGCTCTATAGAGCGCTCAAGTATCCTTATCGTCTCAGGGGTAAGATAGATTTGGAATGATGGCGAGATAACCCCTCCAACATCACTCTCAAGAGAGTCATCTACCTCATCTGCCAGTGCCATGGTATCTACCTTTAAATACTCAAGTATAGTCAGCATCGTGCTGTCGTCTTGCAACATCATAGCGGTGAGCAGGTGCAGAGGCGTAACCTGCGTTTTATTGCGCTCTATAGCTATCTGGTGGGCCTTGTGTATAGCCTCTTTAGCCTTAGTTGTAAATTTATGAAATCCAGTCTTGTCCATACACACATAATGCACCACAACCACTGCTTGGTCAAATAATTACTTATTTTTATCTATATACCATCTCTTTTTACGGAGATGCTCTTTATATGTTTTACTATAATGCGTTACTCCACGCTTGTCTGCTAGGTAGAAGAGCCAGTCACTCTCTACAGGGTCTACAACGGCTTGCAAGCTCTCCATGCTCGGTGAACCTATTGGCCCAGGTGGCAAGCCCTTATACACATAAGTATTATACGGAGAATCGTATTTCAGATCCTTGAGAGTTACGTCTGCACTCCCCTTATCCATAATATAAACAAAAGACACATCTACCTGCAATGGCATATCTCTCTCTAATCTATTATACATAACCCCCGCTATCTTGCGTCTGTCCTCAAACTTACTCGCCTCGAGCTCAAGTATAGAGGCTAGAGTGACTATCTGGTGTGTAGAGTAGCCAAGCTCTTTAGCCTTGTCCTCTATCTTGGCGTAATGCTTGTAAAAGTTGTCTGTCATTGCTGCGACTATCTGCTCCTCAGTAGCATTGGGTAAGAAGTAGTAGGTATCAGGGAAGAGGTATCCCTCATACTTGCCAGCTATCTCTATAAACTTATTTTTATCAAACTTTAGCATCTTACTCTCAAGTAAGCCGGCAATCTTGCTTACAGTCGCCCCCTCTCTTATACGCACTGTCACAGGCTCTAACCCAAATGCACCAGCACCCAGCCGCTGCACAACATCTAGCGCATTAAGTGGCTCTTTAAAGAGATAGTCGCCATAACGTATAGACTTGCCAACTCCGTAGAGCTTGGCAATAGCTCCAGTGGCAACGGCGCTGCGCACTACACCTTTATTTTGTAACTCTTGCGATATCTCTTGGAGAGTCTCGCCCTCTGGTATATTGATAAGTACATTTGTAGGGAAGTTCTCTGGTGCTCTAATCAACCACAGATAAGTTGCACTTATAAGTAATGTCAGGATCACAAGTAAAACAGCCGTGCGTCTATTAGCATGCTTTTGCCAAATGTGCTGTATGCGTGCAAGAGAATCTCGCAAGAGTCTGTTGCCTCCCGCGATATCTGTAAAGATGTCTGTGTTGTTATCACTCTTACCTATCTCCATAATAATACTAACCCACTGGCAAATTAACCGGTGGAGCAGATGCCTTAGCCTGAGCCTTATCTAACCCTGGCACCTCAGCCTCTTGTGATGGGAAGTGGAAGAGGGTCGCCAGCTCCTCTACAGATAATGTAATGCTCGGCTTTTGATAAGGATGATGGAAGGCGCTACGCAGTTTATACGCAGCTAAGAACTTCTTTAATATATTATCTTTATTAGGCAGTGTATACTTAGCCCACGGATAATCACCCTTAGGAGCACTACCCTCAAAGCCGGCTAACTGATTAAACCCATCATAAGCTTGGAACATCTTACCCATAGATTGTATGCGCAGAGTGTTCATATGCTCTTTATCTGCCAAGTATAAGTTACGGATTACAACATCAAATACCGGCTTCCTACTCGCTCTATTTATAGCCTCTACCTTCTCTCTCTCCATTGGTGTAAGCATTGCCATGCCTTGCAACTTCTCCTCTGGGTTGTTTGGGTCTGGGTACTCGGGGCTCTTATCTTTATATATCTTATTAATCCTCTCCTCTGCCTCTTTAGCCACATCTCTGTCAGACTTTTGTATCAATATTTGCATCCAGATTTGTTCACCCTGCTTAGCAAGAGCAAACTTCTCTAATATATTAACCATCGGATCTATCTTGACCTCCCACTTATCAGAGTGCTCATGTAAGCCATAGTCATAATACGTCTTTATGGGCAGAGCCTCCTCACCCTTGAGTTTAAAACGGTGCGCAAACATAAACTGCTTCTCTGGGTCGTAAGTTGTTGGCATTGCATAATCATCTACCGGTATCATCTGTACCTCGGGGAATTGCGCATACAGCTGAGCCTCTACATGCTCCCTGAATCTCTCCCACATCCATATATACATCCTCACCTCACCGTTGATGCCGGTTATCTCTAAACTCCACCATGGACGCACCTTACCCTCCCAATAACGGTTAATCTCTGTGGTAGTACCTTGTGTTAATAATAAATTAGCCAATACAAGCTCCATAGCCGCCGGAGACTTCTCTACATTTAACGGCACTTTAAGCTCGTAGAGTTGAGGCTTTTGCTCTGGTTGCGCTAAGAACTTTAGGTTGACATACTCAAGCCATAAGTCCCAGAGTTTGTTTACTATAATTATGGGTACATATATTGGAGATAGCGCCAATATAACAACCCAAGTTAATACAAAGCCCGTCCAATTAAATAATATTATTGGCAAGAGTGTAAGCCAAAACAGACCATAAAAAGCATGCTTACCTTGGAAGTCGTAGCCTGTAATCAGTTTAACTGTAGCCTTATATTTCTCTTTTATAAAGTTAAAGGTGGTCTTTATGGGCTTAAATAAATCCTTCATATACGTACTATAATACCACAACAAAAGCTAGAGGAAGATACTTATATCACCACTTAGTACTGCGTCTACATTACTCGTCTCTATCCCTCTCTTATGATCTTTGACCTTCTTATAAGGGTGGAGTATATAGCTACGCATTTGAGAACCCCATTCATTCTGTACTTTACCGCTTATAGTTAACCCTTTCGCCTCCTTCTCTCTGTCCTCTTCTTGCTTCTTATATAACTTACCCAGTAGCTGCGCCATAGCCTTCTCTCTATTACCTTGCTGAGTCCTGCCCTCTGTACACTTGACTGTTATTCCTGTCGGCTTGTGGAGTATACGCACGGCTGTCTCCACTTTATTAACATTCTGCCCTCCTGCGCCTCCTGAGCGAGCAAAGCTCACCTCAATATCTCTCTCATCAATCTTTATATCAGGCAGGTCCTTAAGCTCTGGCACTACCTCTACCATAGCAAAGCTCGTCTGCCGTTTACCTTGGGCATTAAACGGCGAGATGCGCACAAGCCGATGTACACCACTCTCATCCTTCAACTTCCCATATACCCCAAACTTGGCGGTCGAACCGCCAAGTTTACTAATTAAAAAGCTAACACTCCTATACCCTGCTGAGCTAGTAGTGCTACTTAACAATTCAACAGCGAGGCCTTGCCTCGCTGTCCAGCGCTCATACATACGCTTAAGCATTGCTACAAAGTCCTCGGCATCGTCACCTCCAGCACCTGCCATAATCGTAACTATTGCATTGCTCTTGTCATACTTGCCACCGCTCTTGCCCGTCTTAAGCCCCTCTTTAAGGGCTTGATACTCTACCATTATCTGCTGAGCCTTTTGTGAGTTAGCCCAAAAGTCTTGCGCCGTCATCTGCTCCTCAATCTCAAGGATCTTATCTTCTATACCTATTTCTCTCTCGGTCTTTATTTTTGCCTTACTTTGCATAACTCTAATAGTGTATCAAAGTTATCACTCTTTGCGACCTTATTTGGCTTTATGTGGCCGCACTTTTGGCATTTGTGTTTTATTATATAAGTATCGCCTTTTGCTTGCACCTCTACCGGCTCCATAAGTCCTCCACAGCTCTCAAGTGCCTGTCTATCTCCAGGATTAATATCTACATGCTTACTCCACAGGCACTCACTACAATGATTTGTATAACCATCGCCAATATTCTCAGCACCACAATACTCACAAGTAAAGTCCTCCTTATTTTTTATAAACTTTTTCATTTAGACTAGCACAACTGCTCTGTTGTTTGCTACCTCTAGGATACCTTTCTCTATGGCGAATTTCTCTCCCTCTGGGTTATCTTTGGTCTTTATTGTTATGGTGCCAGCCTTAAGTGTTGATATTAACGGCTCGTGTTCGGCTAGTATCTCCATCTCTCCGTCTACTCCAGGTACTACCATTGAGAGAGCCTCATCATCAAACATGCTTTCCGACACTGACGACACTGTTAGGTGGAAGCCTCTCATATTATTTAGTCGTATTAGTATTAACCTCGTCTATAGAGCCCTTCATATAAAACTCATTCTCGTCTACGTCGTCATATTTACCGTCAAGTATCTCGCCAAAGCCGCGTACCGTGTCTGCTAGGGTTGTGTATTTACCACTCTTGCCTGTAAAGATCTCTGCAACAAAGAACGGCTGAGAGAAGAACTTCTCTATCTTACGCGCTCTGTACACAAGTTGCTTGTCCTCCTCACTAAGCTCCTCAATACCAAGGATGGCTATAATATCCTGCAAATCTTTATACTTCTGCAATACTCGCTTAACCTCACTTGCTACTCTGTAGTGCTCCTCGCCCACAATGTCTGGTGTAAGGGCGGTTGAGCTTGAGGCTAGTGGGTCAATACTTGGGAAGATAGCCTTCTGCGCCAGCTCACGAGAGAGTGATACTGTAGAGTCAAGGTGGGTAAATGTAGTAGCCGGCGCCGGGTCTGTCATATCATCTGCCGGCACGTATACAGCTTGTATTGAGGTTATTGAACCGTTCTTGGTAGAGGTAATACGCTCTTGCAAGTTACCCATCTCTGTAGCAAGAGTTGGCTGGTAACCCACAGCACTTGAGACACGCCCAAGTAGGCTAGACACCTCAGAGCCAGCCTGCACAAAGCGGAATACGTTGTCCATAA
>WFTK01000013.1 GCA_015485505.1 Patescibacteria group bacterium
ATGCCTATGGCGTAGTCATCTTTGTGTTCAGTCTCTAGCCACTCAAAGAAGGGGCGCATTGCCGGGGCGGCACCTCGTAGGGTATCAGCTTTGGCTTTCTCCAATACTACGGCAAAAGCAAACCTAGGCTCTTCAAATGGCCAGAAGCCCACTACCCACGAGTTCATATACTCATTATTTTTACCAAGTTGCGCAGTACCTGTCTTGGCTGCTATGTGTACTCCCTGTAAGTTAAGAGCCCTAGCAGTCCCCGCTTTGGCTCCACGGCGCATACCCTCCCGTATAACTTGGAAGTTATACGGATCTATCGGCACGAGAGTCTCTTCACCCGGTACTCCTTTAATAAGTGAGGGTGAGTGTAATTTGCCGCCATTGGCTACACTAGAGATGTATTGAGCTGCTTGTATTGGCGTCACCAGCCATCCATATTGCCCTATAGCACTGTGGTATGTATTACCTAGGCGCCACACGCTATCTTCTCCAAAGGCCTGCTTTTGCCACTGCGGTGTGGGCACTAGCCCCTTTGTCTCTCCCGGTAATGCTATACCGGTTAATTTACCAAAGCCAAATTTATCTGCCCATGCTGAGATCTTACTAATACCAAGCCCAGGTTGGTGCTCGTGCCCACCGCCAATAACATAAAAGAATATACTTGAAGACATCTTAATGGCCTCTCTAATGTCTAGCCAGCCAAGGCCTGTACGCCAATCTTTAAATGTTGTGTACTGTCCTGGATTATATTTATTTGGGACTTTTAATACTCCTGTACTCAGTATCTTCGTGTTCTCTGTTATTATCCCCTCTTGTAGGGCTACAGCACCTATATATGGCTTCACTATAGAGCCTGGAGTGTATGACCCTTGTACAGCTCTGTTAAGGAAGGGTTTAAATGGATTAGTATTATACTCACTTATGGTAGCCCTATCTGAGGCATCTGTGAGTATATTTGAGTCATACTCTGGGTAGCTTGTTATAGCCAACACCTCTCCGGTTTTGACATCCATTATCACCCCTGCCCCGCCCTTGAAGCCTGCTATATCTGAACCGGCTTTAATGGCCTCGTATAGCTTGTTTGTAAGTTCACTATCTATACTTAAGATTATATTCTTACCGTCTATTGGGGGCTCTATAGAGCCAGCTGACACAATGTCTCCTACTGCATTTACTTCTATTAGATTGTGTCCATTTACACCCTTTAGAGTGTCATTAAAGCTTGACTCTACCCCGGCGTTAGCTATGTAATCCTTGCGCCACCAATAACCACTCTTGTCTGCTATAGGGTAACTTAAATACCCTAATAAGTGCGCCAATCCAGGCAAGTCTGTGTACTTACGTAGTGAGTAAGGCCTAACACCTTCCTTAAAGTTAAGAGCAGTCTCTTGAGGCTCGTTCCATGCCAGTTCATTACCATATCGGTCTGTTATAATACCTCTCTCTGCAAAGATTATAGACTTAGACAAGGTGTTTCTCTCAGACAGTGCTGCATATTTATCAGCTTGTAATACCTGCATAGAGAAGGCTCTGTAGGTAAACACAGTAACTATAATGATAAAGATTATCCCGATTATGTATATCTCTTTTTTAGAGAGAGGCTTGACTAACTTACCCTCTATAGAGTGAGAGTTGAAGCCCGGCAGATTAGAGGAATCCAAAAAGGCATCCTCAGGATTTACACCATCATAAAAATTCTTAGATAATCTACGCATAGAGAGTAGTGTATCAGAATTTTAATAGTTTTCGTAATTTTAGCAGTATTATAGTGCTCAAAAGAGTGCTCATTGTTAAGATATATCCATATAAGTTGTAGATAGAGTTGTGAGTTGAAAGAGTAATGTCTATCAACAAGGCTGCTGATATTGGTAATATAAAATTACGCCAGCGTAATATAAGTAATATGCCAATTGCTATAGTTAAGTATAAGTGTGGAGACAGGGCTAAAGCGACGAATAGGCCCATAACAAAGCTGTGCATATAAGAGATATTAGTCATTGATTATAGATATAAAGTGTAGTTGAGAGATGGGTATAAGGGCCTTAACTTTGATAGTTTGCATAGAGTCCTGGGAGTCTTTGTCTATATCCTCAACAGTACCTATTATCAAGCCATTTGCTTGGGGTAGAGTTACTATGTCACCTATTTGGATCGGTATTGTCCGTGATAGAGTTATGGTGCCTGTGTTGTTGGAGTCACCAGTAAATATCGCTATGTTATTGTTGATATTCACCTCACTAACTCTGTCCGAGGCAGTTATAAGCTTTATTAAAATATAATTGCCATTTACTTCGACGATATCTCCTACTATCATTTTGCCAAATACCGCGAGGTCTCCAACTTTGGCCCCTGGAGTAGCTATCTTGGCTAATATGGTGCCGTAAGGCGCATTTTTATAATCTATTATACGCGCCAGGTATGTTGCCGGTTTTTTAACTGATTTGTTACTTGTTTTGCTCCCTATGCGAGTATTCAATAGGGCTCGTAAGTTTTGATTCTCTTGCTCTAGAGCTTTGTTATAAGTAGAGATAGTTTGGAGCTTTTGCAAATGTTCGCGCATCTCCTGGTTCTCTTTAAGTAAAGTTGACTTAGGTGTTAATGTGCTCTGTGCCACTTCCAGCGTGTTCTTTAAGTTATCTACGCCTGATAGAACTGAGGCATAAACATATTTGGTGGTTATTTGTAATTTGCCCGTTAAGGTTAGTATTAATATTAGCAAGCTCAATACTGTAACAGAGAGTAAGATTTGGGAGATCCTGCGTTTATTATTACGCTGTTGGTGATATTTGATTTTCATGTTCTTTTAGCGACTCTTTATATGCATCTATATCGTCTAGTATTATACCAGTACCTCGCACTACTGCTGTAAGCGGATCATCTGCAACTATAATACGCATGCCCCCCAGCATCTCAGAGAGCATCTCAGAGAGTCCTCTAATTAGAGCACCGCCACCTACTAAGTATATGCCACTCTGCATAATATCAGAGACAACCTCAGGGGGTGTAGTCTCTAGTACCTCTTTTGTCATGTCCACTAGTTGGGTTACAGAGTGGTGTATCGCCTCTTTAATATCTTTATCTGTCACTAGTATCTCTCGTGGTAGGCCCGTGACTAAATCTCTACCTCGCACTGTTGTCTCAAGTCCCCCTTCGCTGTCTCCTATGGCACCGGCTGATATTTTAGCGTCCTCAGCACTCTTCTCTCCTATTAGGATTTTAAACTCATTGCGTACGTATGTGATTATGTCGTTATTTAGTTTATCGCCCGCGACCTTTATATTGCGAGAGTTTACTAAACCACTTAATGATATAACTCCTATGTCTGTAGTACCGCCACCTATATCTATGACCATAGAGCCAGTGGGTTCGTGCACTGGTAACTCTATACCTATTGCGGCTGCCATGGGCTCCTCTACGATGTGTACAGTTCTAGCGCCTGCATTCATTGCTGCATCTCGTACAGCGCGGGTCTCTACGCCTGTTATACCTGAGGGTATGCCTACTACGACTCTGGGGCCAATGAGCTTAAAGCCGTTCTGTGCTTTATTAATTAAGTATGAGAGCATTTCTTCGGTAACCTCAAAGTCTGAGATAACCCCATCTATAAGAGGCTGTACGGCTCGCACGTGTCCGGGCGTTCTGCCTAGCATTTCTTTAGCGTCTTGTCCTACCGCCACTACTTGCCCCGTCTTTTTATTAATTGCCACCATTGAAGGCTCATTGATCACGATACCGCGACCTTTAACATACACAAGAGTGTTAGCTGTACCAAGGTCTATTCCGATATCGTCAGAAAAGAGGCTTTTTACTTTGTCTATAAGTTTATGCATTTTACTAGCGTTTTAAGTTTACTACGCTAGCATATCAAATAGTTCTTGTTCTGTCACTATTTTAGCATCTTTTTCTGTTCGCTTTTTAACTTCTAGTCCTCCAGCTTCAATAGATTTTGGAGATATAACTACCCTTGTAGGTATACCAATAAGGTCACTATCAGCAAATTTTTGGCCTGGGCGTACATCTCTATCATCATATAATACCTCCACATCTTGCTCTTTGAGTTTGTTATATAGAGAGTTTGCCTGTGAGTTGTCCTCTCCTATGGCTATTAGGTGTACTCTATACGGAGCAATACTCTCTGGCCATACTATGCCGCTCTCATCAGAGAGTAAGTCTACGACTGTGCCCATAAGTCTGGCAGGCCCTATACCGTAAGAGCCCATAATTACAGGTTTCTTACTGCTCTCTGTATCTGTGAAGCTTAAGTTAAGTGCCTCTGAGAATTTGGTGCCCAGAGAGAATATATTACCAACTTCTATACTCTTCTTTTTCGTTAGATCTTCCTTGCTTATGCCAAATTCTTTTTGTAGGTCAACATCATTTAACACCTCTTCATTAATTGTTATGCCTTTCTCTTCGTTTATGTATACTATGTCTTCCCCTGCTTCAGCTAGAGTTTGGAACTCGTGACTAAATTGAGTAAAAGCCCCTCCAGACGCAAATGTCTTATATGTTTTGTCAGCAATACCAACTCTTGAGAATACTCGCATATAAGCTTCCGCGCAGGAGTTATAAAAGCTGTCGTGTTGCTCTTGTGTAGCACAAAAAGAGTAAAGATCTTTCATGTCAAACTCTCGGGTGCGCATTATGCCGCTCTTTGCCCGCATTTCATTCCTAAATTTGGTTTGTATTTGATAAGGAAAAAATGGTAAGTCTTTATAAGACGATATGTATTGCTTCATTAGGTCAGTTATGGCCTCTTCATGAGTCCAAGCAAAGCCTACCTCTCCACCGGCCTTTAAGTTAGACTTAAACCATACATCCACATTGTTGTCACTCCATCTATCTGTCTTCTGCCAGAGATCCGGCTTTTGTAATGATGGCATATGGAGTTCTTGTCCTCCAATGGAGTCCATCTCTTCTCGTATAATTTGATTAACTTTGTTAATCACTCGTAGGCCTAGAGGTAAAAATGAGTAAGCTCCGGCCATGTTCTTATAAATGTACCCTGCCCTTATGAGTAATTGAGCGTTGAGTGCTTGCTCATCTGACGGAGACTCTTTAAGAGTTTTAGTAAATAAATCTGACTGTCTCATAAGTCAAGTGTATCAAATTACACCATGGTCGGCAAACACTTGTTTAAATAACTTTAATAGTCGTGATAGGTCTTGAGCTTTTAGTTCGTCATCATGTAGCATAAGTAGTGTTTTGGCAGTTTGATGTGCTTCCCATGCTATATCTATAGATTTAAATTGACCCGCTGATACTGTTTTGAGCTTATCTGATATTGTCTCCCCTTTAATGTCTTTAGCAGTAAGGAGTTTATTAAGCTGAGTGTCCAATGCTTTAATTGCATTACGACGATCTTCAATGATGTCTGATATTAAATCTTGCTCTAAGGCTGTTATGTTTAAAGCATCCTCTTGAGAAGCATTTGGTGTAGTAGTTGTTGCCATGGGTATGGGTGCCATAGGAGGCTCTACAATCGGCCTAGAGTTAGTAGCGGATGCTAGTATTAGAGCTCTTTGGGCCTGGTTATTTTGCCAGATACGTATAATTGTATAGACCAGCCACATTACACCAAATAGTAACATTAATATTATAATGCCAAACAATGGCAGACCACCTCCTCCTGATATAACTGATGTCTGAGGGGTTTGAGGTGCAGATTGTGATATAGTTAAGAGGGTTGGATTTTGTTGATTTGTAGTTTTTGAGTCTTGTTTGGTGTTTGTATTATTGAGTATTATGTTTAATGACTCAGCGTCCCGCAAATCATTTAATCTTATAGGGCCAGTGTCTCTGGTAGTACGTAAATCTACTCCTACCACGGGTACTCCTGTGTCTACATCTCGCCCGGAGTAAATCTCTTGATAGTATTCTCCCGTTTTAGGAGCATTTATACCAGTGACTGTTGATACCGTAGTGGCAGTATCTCTAAATGAATCAGTATAAGTAGATGTTAGTGACATAAGGCTGTTACTTCTTATGGTACTTTTCTATAGCATCTATTGTGAGCTTAAGTACCTCATTAGGCAGAGCATGAGCTTTAACTATGTGCTCTACTGCCCCAAGCTCTTTAAATTTAGTTTTCACCTCCGGTTCATCTTGATTAGAGAGTACAATAATAACTGAGTCACCCAAGAGGTTCTCCATCTTTGCTTGCTCTAAGAATTGGAAGCCGTCTTTGCCAGGCATTATAAGGTCTGTGGCTATGGCGTCATAATCATTGCCTTCTCTGAGTTTATCTAGAGCCTCATCTACAGAGCTGGCAACTACTAAGTTGTGTCCGGCATTACCAAACTTTAATGCATACATATCTGAGATAAATGTATCATCATCTATAAATAATAATTTGTATTTTTTGTCTGTCATAATGTTTGTATTATATAGTATTTGTATCTGTTGTGGTAGGGGCAACCTCATCCTCTTTGGTGACATCCTCTCCTTGTAGAGCACCACCAAGAACGTGTACTTCTTGGAAAGGTATTTGCTTATTGAAGGCTTTAATAATAGCATCTTGCTTCATCGTTATCATGCCTTGTTTTTGTACCAGATCTCGCAGCTTATCATCTGTTGGAGTATGCAGTATTATTTGTTCTAACTCAGGACTTGTCTCAAACATCTCAAATACTGCAACTCGACCTCTGGTACCCGATGGACACTCTTTATTACCCTTCTCCACTTCCAGCACCTCCTCTGGTATAGGTGGGCGCTTTTTAGGATCTAAAGGAGCAAACTCCTTTTCCAGCATAAGACGCATACTGGGAGTGATCTTGGTTGGTACACCTGTATTAGGGCATATACGACGCACGAGCCTTTGTGCCATCCCAAGCACCAATGTAGGTGCTATCAGATACGGATCTACTCCCATGTCTACGAGTCTGGGTATTATACCTGTTGCACTATTAGTATGGATGGTAGAGAGCACGAGGTGTCCCGTCAGGGCAGCTTGTATTGCCAATTTTGCTGTCTCCCCATCTCGGATCTCACCAACCATTATAATGTCGGGGTCTTGCCTGAGAGTTGTCCTAAGTCCGGTAGCAAAATCGTAGCCAATCTCTGGGCGCATTTGAGACTGGTTGACGCCATCCATATGATATTCAACAGGATCCTCTAGAGAGAGAATATTTTTAGTTTCTCTATCTAATGATGCCAGCATTGAGTAAAGAGTTGTTGATTTACCTGAGCCGGTAGGGCCGGATATTAGTATGAGCCCGTAAGGTCTTTTAATGGCTCTTTTAATCATCCTGTTATACTCCTTAGATAAACCAAGATCGTCTATTGTTAGTAATCCTTTAGTACGATCTAATATACGCATTACGACTTTCTCACCCTCAGAGGTTGGGAAGGTGGAGACACGAAAGTCTACTCTACCACCTCCAATAACAGCGGAGAATCTACCATCTTGAGGTTTACGTCTTTCGTCTAGTCTTAAGTTAGACAGGACCTTGATTCTGGCAACTATGCTTCTATGTGTCTTCTTAGGTAGCGTTAAGCTTGTGTGTAGTATGCCGTCTACTCTAAAGCGCACTTTAACACCCTTTTCACTTTGTTCTATATGTACATCTGATGCTCTACCCTCTACAGCATAACGCAGTATAGTTGCAACTATTTTTATTATTGGGGCATCCTCCCTAAGTTGTTCGCCTTTACCTTGCTCTTGCTTATTTATCTCCGCCTGTATTGTTTGATTCTCTGCTGAGAGCTGGCTGTCTAGTTCGTCTAATGCTACACCTACCTCACCAGTTAAACCTTTATACATTTTCAGTGCATTCTCAAAATCTTCTTTAGTTATCTGAAATATCTTAAATGGTATTTGGGCTTGGCGAGTTATAAAGTTAAGCGCATCTAATGAGTCTATGTCAGTTGGATCTAACATCCCCACCTCCAATACGTTATCTTTAATATCGATTGGTATTATCTTGTAATGTCGTGCTGAGTCTACAGGGATCAATGCTAAAACATCTTGTGGTATAGCATTAGTACCTATTGTTTTAGTAGGTACTGATGAGGTTGTATTACTTTTTATATCTGAGTTTTGACCAAACATAGATTACCTTAACAGGGCTTGGTCTGATAAATCTTCTCCGCCCGATAGGTTAACTGCAGTATCTTTTAATGGGGCAAATGGATCTTGTCTACCGATAGGCTCCTCTATAACATTTCTACTAAAGTCTTGTAAATTAACATAAACCTCATTTTCAAAGATTTTACCATCTAATCTTATGGTTTTCATATCTGTTAATAGTTTAAGCATCTCCCTCTCGCCGGTTTCAGTATTAGTTGCCTCAATAGTAGTTATTATATCTGTCTCAGGCTTAGAAGAAGATAGGGCATACATAAGTAAGCCGATTAATACAACCACAGCTGTTATAATGATTTTTTTGTTATTTGCCATAAAATTAATATTACTTTAGCCAATAAGTCTTGATGCCTACACTAAATTTATATAAAGATGGGCCAGTATTTTGATCAGTAGAGGTTCTTTGAGACCCTACTTGAGTTATTGTTAGGTCAGTTAAATCCACTATTCGTAAACTGTATTCAAGATCTCTTAAAAACAGCTTAAATTGTTCATATGGAGCGGTTGCACTGAATTGGAGTATCAACGTCTCATACTTACTAGATGCTTGTTCAGCTGATATAAACCCTACGGCATTACCTGTTTGTACATTACTGTCGGCAGGCTTATCTTTAGCGGCTTGCACCTTGACTGAGCCTATGCGAATACCACGTGCAGCTGCTATACCATCTATATCTAATACTAACCTTACATTATCTACATCATCTGGTAGGAGTTTATTTAACTTAGCTCGGTTAATGTCTGAAAAGAGGTTATATTGAGAGAGAAGTGATTGTCTAAGGGCCTGTATCTCCTTGGCTTTACCTAGTGCTTGGTCATATTTTGCAGCAGAGGCTAGAGTGCGTTTGGCCTCGTTGTAAGTAGGCTTAACATAATAAAAGATAGCAAATATTGAAATGCCGGAAAGTATTATTGATAGTATTATTTTAGTCATAATATTTATTGAAGATTACCAAAATCACCGAAATCGTTTAAATCATTAAAGTTTTCTGTTTGTGTATTAGTTTGAGATTGGGTATTATTAAACAAGTCTTGAATATTTGGATTTTGCTGAAAGGAGCCATTAATAAGATTGGTAAATCTTATTGCATTAAGGTCTACCTCTCCAGTTACATTAAAGACAACACCCCCATTAACAAGGTCTATGTCTGAGAATATAGAGTTTTTAATTATCTCACTCTCTCCAAATTTACTAGACTGCAGAGCTACAGAATTAACACTATTGGTCTTACCTTTTATTGCAAATTCAGCAAGGTCGTTATTTTTAAGTTTAAATTTAAAGCTGGTAAGTTGCACGCTCTCAAGCGTATCTCTCTCTAATGCATCTAAAAATATCGATGGGGCTATATGATTTTCTAAGATGGTCTCGGCTACATTTATCCTATTTGATAATTTTTCAAAATCTTTTATCAATGCGGGTTGGAAGTTGTCCCTAGATCTTTCTAAAGATGTTTTTTTAGCCTCTAATTGACTATTTGCAAAACCATTGTAAAGGAATACTCCAACGGAGAGTACTATAGCTATAACTAACAATATAATTGAGACAAGCATAATTAAATCGATACCATTACCTCTATGAGCCATATTAGAGATGGGTGTAGACTGTGCCACAGGCTTTTTTGGTATGAATGATGCTTTAATTTCTGATTTCATAATTTTGAGTATTGCTAGTTACTACCATGTAGTTGCCTTAATGCTACCCCTGTCGCAACTGCGAATTCAGGTCCTACTTCTTTAAGTACATCGTCCAGGAATGCCGGTGTCTGTACTTTGTCAAATGGATCCGAGATCTCTACGGTATTGTCTATCTTAGTATTTGCATATTCTGAGAATCCACCCATCGCAACTGTACCCCCGCTAAACACTACTTTAGACACATTTTTATTGTACTTCTTACCGTAACTTAATAATACACGATTTATCTCTGCAAATATATGGTCGAGTGTTGATAACATGGCATCACGGACCAGCTTCTGTGTACCATCCTTAAGTGTTATCGGGTTATCAGAGAGTAAACCTTTCTCCTGTTTTAACCTCTCAGCCTCTCTAAAGCTTACACCTAGTGTCCTCTCTATATATAATGTTAAGTCTTGTGATCCCTTATTAACCATGTGAGACATTCTAACAATGCCTTTCTCTAATACATATATTTTAGTGTTAGATGCTCCTATATCTACTATAACTACAGGCTTGATACCGTGACCTAATGAGGCTCGAGCTGTACTAAAAACCTCTAATTCGTAAAAAGATACATTTAACTGAGCTGTAGACATCACGGATTGATACTCAGAGAGAGTGCTATTGTGTATGGCTACCAATAGCACGTGAAGCTTCTCTAGATTATTAGGCAACTGTGGTTTAGAGTATACATCTCTTATCTCGCCACCTTTCTCTTTATCTTTGTCCTCAGGTATTACAAACCAATCCATAGTCACCTCATTGGTCGGTACGGGGATGTACTTCCTGGCCTCTATAGGGACCATAGTATTGAGTTGATCCTCTGGCATTTTTGGCATCTCAATAATTGAGGTTAAACTTGATGAGAATGGTATCGCTACTGCCACTGTTTTAGTTGTTACGTTTGCCTCTCGCAATAAATTTGTTAGGGCGTCAGAGAGTTTGGGGGGTTGTAATTTAACTGACCTGCCTACATCCGTATCAGCGTATGGACCCAGGGTTATAGCTCCATAAGTCTCTAGTATGGCCTTACCTCCCTCCCTCTTAAGTTGCACAACCTTGATACTTGCTGAGCCAATGTCTATACCTAATACACTGCCATTTTCTAAACCTGTGTGACCCAGTGGCACTTTAGATAAAATTGACTTTAGTGTATCTGATAAGCTCATCTATACAATAATAACACTGTTATATATGGCATCCTAGTATGGTACTGTGTATAGTAATGGTCTATATCCTTAAAAAACTTTATCAAATATGTTTTATATTACTATTCTCTAGTGATATTGATGCTCTAGTAAAGTCAGTAAATATAAGCAATATAAAACATATAACGATCCATAAGATAACCTTAGATAAGCGTGAGGTTGTGCAGGCTATTTCATTAACAGATTACTCTAATCGAAAAGTCAGAAGATTAATATACGCACTTAAATATACTGGTGGCTCTAGGGCGGTGGCATTACTAGCAGAATTACTCAGCGATTATCTGATACAAGAGCTTGCTGATATATTTAGTATTTACCCTAATAAATTATTGTATATTATACCAGTTCCACTTAGTAAAGAGAGGCGAAAAGAAAGAGGATTTAGTCAATTAGAATTATTGTTAAATAATGTAAAAAAACAAAATAAAGATCTGGAGAAATATATTAATTATAATATATTGTCTAAAGTTAGAGACACCTTACCTCAAACTAAATTAAGTAAAAGAGAGAGGCTACATAATCTTAAGGGCGCCTTTAGTACGGATAAGAGATTAGTGCATGATGCTCATATAATATTGGTGGATGACGTTCTAACAACAGGATCGACAATAGCCGAGACGAGTAAAGAACTCCTCAGGGCTGGAGCCACCAAGGTGGAGGTTATTACTCTTACATTTGCTAGTTAAAGTGCAGGCAAAGACTCTACGACTACAGTATTTACGGTCTGTATTTCACTTAATGGAGCCTTACCTGTCTTAAATATAACTTTGTATTTGCCATTTCTGTTATATACATGACTCCTTGTTATGTTAATAGGCTTAGCCACACAAGATGTGCGCTTGCCGGAGTTATAAGATATTGCAGGGGTACCATCACCCCAATCTAATGAGTAAGATGTACATGTACTGCCTGTTATATTGAGGGTCACTGTAACAGCAAGTGGGTTGAGGCCCTTAGTGGGATTAACTGAGAGAGAGTATTTCTCAACTAATACTTTAGGAGATGGTTTAGAGGTTGCTGAAGGTGTTGTGGTCGTTGTCAAGGATCCACTAGGGCCGGTGTATCTACCACCAGGGCAACCCAGGTGCATCGCTTTGAGAGTAGACGGCCCAACTAATCCATACCCTGTGGTGCTTGGTGTACCATAACTAACTACACCATTGGCGGCTTGCCACCTCTGCACCCCTAGTTCTGTAGCGGGACCAAAGTATCCGGTGATTAATGATGGTGGATAGACCCCAGCATTACTTAAGAATGTTTGTAGAGTTGTGACACTTTGCCCAGAGTCGCCCCTCTTCATACGTAAATTGGTTTGTAAGCATGCAGCACCTGCAGGAGCTTCTAGCTGAGCTATTTTAGATCTCAGGGTATCTGCCACCTTTGTTAGTCTAGCTATCTCAGCCCTTAATTGGTCAGCCGTCATACCTGTAAGTACTTGGGCAGATGCCGTATTTACTCCCAAGAACAAAATAATAATACCCAAACCGAAGATAATCTTTTTATGCATACTAGTGTATTATGACACATGAACCCAAGCATGCAATAAGATAATCAACATATTATTCTTTACAGCACTCCATATCAGCAGTATAACCTTTAATCTTTTGACTCTTTAACCATCTTAATTGTACTGATGATTGGGCTACTCCTGCTATGATATCTACACTAGCATTGTATGATAATTTCTTCAAAGAAGCGATGCTCCACCAAGTTCTAAAGGCTAAGTACGTCCAGGATCTATCATCCCAACCAAGTAATAATACGTCCGGGTCGTATTTATTCAGTTTCTTTTTTATATCCCAGGGATACTCTACTATTATACCAAATTTAACTTCACGAGGCTTATGCCAAGGTAGGTTTTTAATCACATTTTCAAATCCAAATAATATTGCAGAGTCTGTTAACTTATATTTGCCTAATAAGTTTATAACCTCAGCATAAATATTATGGTCCAACTCTTTAAACTCAACAATTACTTTTAAATTGTTAGTACTGATTTGCAACAAGGCACTCTCTAGGGTGGCATAGGTTTTAGTTGAGTCAATAGGATCGTGACTCAATACAAGTTTTTTAGTATCAGGGTGCCTACGTATATCAATCTCTACCCCTTCTATACCAGCAGAGTTTGCAAGTACTAGAGCCTCCATGGTATTCTCTTTAGAGAAGGTTAGTGAGTTAGCGCTCCACCCTCTATGTGCATAGAGTGTCATATGCTTATTTAGTCATTGCGATTAATGCAGCTACTCGCTCCTCCATAGGTGGGTGGGTGCTAAATGCTTTGCGCATAAATTTGCGAGCTTTACTACCGTTACCAAATGGATTGGATATAAACATATGTGCTGTTGCGCTATTTGCCCTCCGCATTGGTTGACTATTTGAGCTTATCTTTATTAATGCATTTGCCAGAGCTTCAGGATCTCTCGTGAGTAGCGAACCCGATGCATCTGCTAAGAACTCTCTTTTACGAGAGATGGCCATCTGCATAAGCTGTGCTGCAAGAGGTCCTAAAATCATTATAAATATCCCAAATATTAATGTTAGTATATTATTATTGTCATTATCCTTACCCCCTCCAAACATAGCTATGCGCCCTAACATATCAGCAACAATAGCTACAAAGCCTACCAGCACAGTTGCCACACTCATTACGAGTATGTCTCGGTTACCAATATGTGAGAACTCATGGGCAAGCACCCCCTCAAGCTCGCGCCTGTTTAGTGTCTCTAACAACCCAGTGGTCACCGCTATGGCAGAGTGCTCTTTGTTGCGTCCGGTAGCAAATGCATTTGGTGCATTATCATCTATAACATAAAGCTTAGGCATTGGTAGCCCCGCAGTTATTGCTAAATTCTCTACAGAGTTCCATAAGTCTGGGTACTCTTCTTTAGTTACGGGTTGAGCCCCCGAGCTTTTAATAGCTAGCCTATCTGAAAACCAGTATGAACTAAAGTTCATAAATATAGCAATAATAACAGCTGTATATAGCACAAGCGGACTATTAAAATATTGACTAGCTATATAGCCAATACCAACGACCGCGCTTATAAACACAATCATTATCACCCATGTCTTGCGGACATTTTTAGATTGTTGATTATAGATAGTCATTATTTACTCAGGTCTACTTTTACAGGTTCTCGAGCCACCTCATCATTCTCACTGAGCTCAAAGAAGTCTCTTGTCTTAAAGTTAAAGATATTTGCAATTATGTTTGTAGGTACTTGCTCTATCTTAGTGTTAAAGTCTCTTACAACACCATTATAGAACCTGCGTGCGGCTTGTAGCTTATTCTCAGTGTCACTAAGCTCTCTCTGTAATTCCATAAAGTTCTCATTAGCTTTTAGGTCCGGGTAATTCTCTGACACTGCAAATATACTCTTGAGTGCCTCTGTAAGCATGTTCTCATTTTCTGCTCGTTGCTCTAGAGATCCACCCTGCATGGCAAGAGTGCGCATCTCGGTAACCTTAGATAAAGTATCCTTCTCGTGTTGCATGTAGCCCTTTACCGCCTCTATAAGATTTGGTATCAAGTCATATCTGCGCTTTAGTTGTACATCTATATCAGCCCATGCCTCCTTAGCTCTATTGCGTCCGAGCACTAGAGAGTTAAAGCCAAAGACTAACCATCCTACTATAATTATTGCTAAACCGAGTATTATATATGAAGTCATAAATCTTTTAATTAATTTTTATGAGTATATTATAATCTATTGAGTCATCTTATGCCAGAGATTTTGCCACCAAGGTGCCGGAGTTGGTGTTACGGACTGCTTCATCTCTTTATCTATAATTACCAGCAGATTCTCCCCATCTTTTGCTACGTCAAATTTGCTTCTTAACTCTGCCTCTACTCCTGCTGAGCTTTTAATCCTTTGCAGATTCTTGTCCAGGAGATCTCTACGCTCTATAAGCTTATCCAATTGAGCACGTGCCGTATCTGCACGTGTATTAGATTGCCTATTCTTCTGATAGATATCCCAGAGACTCCGTGCGAGCAATATACAACTTATGAATAGTAGTATGATAGTAAACCAAGATAGGACTATGCGTTGCCAGAGTTTTTGTCTGTGTCTTAGTACCATATTGCTAATATCATAACTATAAGTATACTTGTTTGCAATGAGCTTACTTTACAGTAAAAAAACACGAAAGGTAATTAAATGGATTTGGGCAGTATTCGCAGTACTTATCATCTTAAGTATGGTACTGGCATACGCACCGGGCCTACTTGGTTAATAACCTTTAATTTACTCTTGAGCAGAATCTAATTGGTTGAGGATCGTTTTTATTTGGTTTACTGTAGTAAACCAAGCTTTGCCTGACTCTCTACTTACACCCGTACTAATGCCTACCACCTCACCATCTAGATTTATTAATGCGCTACCAGGACTTATATTACTTGCATTAGTGTCTACCGCCACAACCTCACCTGCTTGAGTTAATATCTCGGCAATGATAGTCTTAACCACACGCATCCTATCTGTGCCAGATAGAACTATAACGACCTGACCATGCTCTAGTGAGTCAGCATCTGCAAACTCGGGTGTAATGTTGGCTGATGCAGAGAGTATTGCTATACCATTACTCTCTAGCTTAACTGTTGCAGGCAAATGTCGTTCGTCATTTGTTATAATTATATACTCCGTTTGGTCTTTATCTAGCATACTAGCATCTGTCGCTATTAGCCCATCTCCAACAAATATACCACGTGCCACAAATACAAGTTTTGTCTCAGTGGCAGGTAGGTCAGTGCCTTGAGATTGAGTGTCGCCATCCCCTATGGCCTTAGTCGGTGTAGCTACCTGAGTCTCTGGTGCAGGTGTGTCAGTATCTACTCCTCTCTCCGTTTCTTCATCATTTGCTATAGTCTCGGTATTTTCAGTCGCACTCACCTCTGCAGTCACAGACTTGTATATGGCTATAGAGACATTCTTATTTTGTTCAATGGCTTTAGCTACCAAGTCACCCTCTCTTATGACAACCTCTTTTGTCACCACCTGTGGATCTTCAGGACTCTCCACCTTTACTACAACCTCTTTTGTGCGCTCAACTATCCTATTAACAGTATTAGTCACAGGTGACACTCCTTGCTCAGCTAGCGACACTGTAACAATCCCCGTAGCTATAGATGTGACAAAGCTTACTAACAATGTTAACAGTACTACCTGTGACTTTGTTAGCTCTTCCAAATTCATATGTATATAATACTTGAAAGTTAAGCTAAGGCAAATAATGTTATGTATAGTAAATATTAAGTTATTAAATATAGAGTTGTCACGTAGTAGTGTATAATATAAAAATATTAATAATAAAATTTAGAAATAAGATGACAGATAATCACCCACTAGGCACACATGCTGATTTATATAAGATAGAAAGAGATGGTAGACCTCATTCATGTAGGCCGGAGGCTGAGTATACTGAGTTCCATAGGATGGACATACAAATGAGAGAGATGCTTGAGGATAAATCTGAGCACTGTGCAGAGGAGCTATTGGCCGGCTTCAGCGCTATTACTCACTACCCTAAGACGGTTACAATATTTGGCTCAGCTCGTACTCCAGAGGGTATACCAGAGTACCAACAAGCCAGAGACATTGCAGCCAAGATTGCCAAAGAGGGCTTCGCCGTGCTCACTGGTGGTGGCCCAGGTATAATGGAGGCAGCTAATAGAGGTGCTACGGAGGCCGTTGGATACAGCTTAGGCTTCAACATCAACTTACCTTTTGAGCAGACAGTTAACCCCTATGTGACTCATGGTCTAGATTTTGACTTCTTCTCTGCTCGTAAGATGGCGATGTTCTTCTCTGCTGAGGCTTACCTATACTTCCCTGGAGGTTTTGGTACCTTAGACGAGCTATTCCAAATGTTGACACTTATACAAACTAAGAAGGCTCCGCCGACACCAATCATACTTGTAGGTGAGACATATTGGCGCCCACTAGACTCTGTGATACGTAATACCCTGCTAGAGGAGTTCAAAACCATATCCCCTGAGGACTTAGATATATACATAATAACTGACGACACTGCAGAAATACTAGAGATAGTTAAGAATGCCCCAGAACGCGGTGCTTATTAATAAATGAACATTTTTTATACTTGTAAGTTACAGCTACTTTATATACTCCACACTCTACGGATTAGTTTCCATAAGAATCTTGCCGCCACTGTTAGCATCATGATACCGACACTTATATACAGTACAAATTTAATTAGCTTGAAGATAAACATTAGCAAGCCTATAGTTAGGTCTTGCACAGCAACACTTATGTTACTTATAAACCTCTCAAAGGCGCGCGCCCAATCCTCTCCAATATTAGTTAAGTCAACTAACTTACGTTGCTGCACACTAATATTAAACTGAGAATAATCTATACGCTCCTCCTGCACTCCGGTAGAGTTTGTTAGCCTGTCTATCTGTGCTTGTACACTAAGCTTTTGATTAGTGATTCGTTCAATAAGGTTTATCTCATTGTTGATTGCCTGCACTAAAGCATTCGTATCTCCAGAGTTCCTTAACTTGTTATACTTCTCTTGTGCACTCTCTAGTAGAGAGTTTAGCATCTTGAGCTTCTTCTCTAATATTTCTATCTCCTTCTTATTACTTGTGATGTTACGCTCTAGAGTAAATGTACTAGCATTAAACTCCTTCGGCCCAAGAGACTTTATCAGACTTATAATCTCATCTTCTTTAGCTACCTCTACTTTAAAGGTATAGTTACAGTATGTATCACTTTTATTTGCATTGCTAAACACTACATACTCTAATGGCTTTAGCCCTTCAAACTCCTCACATAATGGGGTGATGTTACTGCGCTCAAATCTTGCAGTGTACTCTCTTGTCTCATAATTCTCAGCGTCTTTACCGGCGGGCTCTATAGGCATAGGAGGCATGATACCTATGCTTGGGCTTATAGCTTTACCACGCACTGCTGTACCTCCTGTGACACCTCTTGTTGATTCATCTGCATATTGCAATAACATTTCAGGCTCAGAGAATACCTTATCTAAATTAGAAACAACAGAAGAGTTATTAGTAATACCAAACGTCCATTTAAATACCGCTAATATAATAGAGAGTGCAAACATTAGTATTATCGCAAGTATAGTAAACTTGATGATGCTACCAATGGTAATTCCGCGACCTCTATTATCTAGAGTTCTCTTAATAAGATTTTTAATGTCGTTAATCATGTTTATATAGTTGTTATTAATAATTAGTTAAATTTTTATAACTCAATTATATCATAATCACTCTTCATCTATTAGACCTAGTACCACGAGTCTACTCTTGATGCCACCTGCCCCTCTGCCAAACTCTTTACTTAATTCCTTAATACTTTTACCTGCATTAAACATCTCAGTTAGAGAGTCTAAATCTCGCTCGGTCCACGGCTTATATGCATTTGGGTACTTCTCTCTTGCCTTCTCTATGAAGTTGCTTTTAGGTTTATCTTCATCTATCGTACCACCATTGCTATTTGTCTTTGCCCGCTTGTCTGCCAGACTCTCTATGCTACCTCCACAGTCTAGTATATGTGCGTCATACATCTTCTGCAATTCATCATCATTAAATCTTGCTATAACCCTCTCCCATTTATACGAGTCTTTATGTAGCCACTTATCAAACTCTACAACCCGTGGATGCATTTGCAATGCTGTTGGGTTAAGCTCTTTAAGCAATACAAGTCCATCAAGAGTGCGCAAGCGAGAGAGGGCCACATACCCTTGTCCTGGAGCAAATGCCCTAGAGAGGTCTACCTCCGCAGCATCCAAGCTCATGCCCTGGCTCTTATGCACAGTGATAGCCCAAGCTAGGCGCAATGGCAGTTGACTCACAGAGGCCAGGCTCTTCCCTCCATCCTCCACCATCCATTCTTCAGCATGTACTACTATCTCATCGCCATTTATAGTATTAACTACTGGCCTACCAAATTCAAAATCTGTTACCTCTCCCAATGTGCCGTTTACATACCCAGCCTCAAAGTTATTTTTAACAAACATCACCTTAGCACCCTTCTTCAACTGGAGCTGCTCCGGTGCTAAGAGCCCCTTCTTAAGAGTCTCTATTATCCTTTTATTACCCTTGCCTGTCATTTCATACGCCTCTATGCTTCCCTCCAGCTTACTCAACTCCTCTTGGTTTCGCTCATCTACATTTGTATTATGGGTATAGAGTCTTATAGGTTCAATATCTGCATCTAGCTCAGCACCTACCCTGCTTTTAAGTAACTTTAAACTCTTCTGCGTTACCTTGCCGTCTCGTACATCATTGAGTATATCTTTTATTGGATCGCTCTGCTGACGATACTGCTCTGTAATGTAGCACGTGCGAATATCGGCTTCTCGCCAAGCTCTGCTAGCGTTGGCAAACTCCTCCTCGCCACTGGCCACCCCGCGCATTATAGGGGGCAGCTGGAAAAAGTCACCAGAGAGCACGATCTGCAAGCCACCAAATGGTTCTTGAGAGCGCCTGAGCGCTTTGCACACTTGGTCTACCATGTCGAGCATATTGGGCGAGAGCATAGAGACCTCATCTATTATTAACACCGATGCATTTGTAATGCGCTTTACCAAGTATTGCTTTTGCTCCATACCGTCAATATCCCAGTCAGTTAGATCATCTTTAATGCCAATGCCACTCCAGCTGTGTATGGTCATGCCTCCAATGTGTGTAGCTGCTATACCAGTGCTGGCTGTTATAGAAGGGTTTATCTTATGGTCTTTAAGATACTCTATGTATTGATTTATAACATACGTCTTACCAGCCCCTGCCGCACCTGTTAGATATACATTTCTGCCAGCTTTAAGTATTTTAAGTGCGTCTGATTGTAACATTTACTTATTTTAGCATGTTTTTATTACGTATCCTCTTATGATAATTTATAGCAAAGCGATGGGACTCACTATTGGCTAGCAGTATCTCAGCCTCATGCATCTTGCCTATAGCTTTATCTCCCAGTATAGCCTTAGGATTATGCTTCTTGTCCTTAACCACTCCCACTATTGGGATCTTAAGCTCAGCATGTTGCAATATCTTGCGTGCGGCATTCACCTGCGCCTTACCTCCATCTACTACTATCAAGCTCGGTAACTCCCAGTCATCCTTATGTTGTAAGCGTCTTGTTAAGAGCTCCTTAAGTCCTGCAATGTCTCCTTGCTCAGTGGTCTTGATCTTAAGCCTCTTATACTCACCTTTTGCCGGCTCTCCATCCTCCAGCACCACCATCACTCCAACTCTGTTTTGCTCACTCATATGCGCCACATCATATGCCTCTATACGTCTTTGTGTATTACCACTCTTGAGACTATTGCCACCATCCATAAGAGCAATATCATTGATATGTTCTAGTGCGTATATTTGATTACGGAGCTTTGTAGCCTCTTCAAATTTTTCTTCTTTTGCAAGCTTCCGCATCTCTACACTCAACTTCTCTAATAACTTCTTTTTCTTACCATTAAAAAGTAATATTATATTCCTTACAGTCTTGTTATACTCAGTATTACTCACGGCACCAATACACACACCGGGGCAAAGCCCAATTTGATAATTAAAGCACCCTCGTTTACTCCCTCTTGTCGCCAGGGGACCCCTAGCGACCTTGCCCTTCTGCGCTGAAGCTACTAAGGGCAGGCACCTATCTCTATAAGGGAAGATTTTACGCACCACCTTAAGAGCCTCTTTAAGAGCTGTACCTTGTGGGAAGGGGCCGAAGATATATTTATACTCCAACAGCGAGGCCTTGCCTCGCTGTAACTTGGTAGTTGAGGTACTAAGTAACTCCCTACCACGCTTTATCAATAGCCTTGGGTACTCCTCATCTGTAATCACCAAATAATTAAAGCTCTTATCACTCTTCTCTTTACTATTATACTTAGGCTGATATTTTTTAATTAAATTTGCCTCAAGTATAAGTGCCTCAAGCACACTCGGAGTCTGCTCCCACTCAATACTCGTAGCCTCCTCAAGCATCTTCACCAAGAGCAGTCCGCGACTCTGCATAAGCCCACTACCAAAATAACTAGCAACCCTACTCTTTAAGCTTGTGGCCTTGCCGATATATATCCGTTGACGTCTTGCATTCTTAAAAACATAAACCCCCGGCTCATCCGGTAACTTGTATTTTGCTAAATCTTTCTTTTGCATCACAACTAAACGTATCACAGATATTGCCCTAATACATTATTTAAACCATAGATCGTAGCATCCTGCACGTGTTTGAATCTATC
>WFTK01000014.1 GCA_015485505.1 Patescibacteria group bacterium
ATGCAGATACTCTATACTACGTGCGAGTAACTCTAAGCGACCAGGTGAGTGGTGCAGGTAATACAAAGAGTAAGATTGCTACACAACAAACAGCTCAAGGCGGAGCAGTGAACCTAACAGGACTCTCAGTCTCAGCTGTGGCAGACACAACCGCACAGATAGACTGGGCAACAGACTCTACACCGGCAAGCGGAGACTATAGAGTGTCTACTACCCCATACAGTGGTACTTGGACAGCAATGACAACAAGTGGTACAAGTGGAACTCAGGCATTAACAGGTCTTTCAGCAAATACTACTTACTACTATCAAGTACGCTTCACTAAGAATGGTCAGACAAGCTACTCAATCCCAATGAGCTTTACAACAGCAGCATCAGGTACAGGACTCTTGGTAACAAACATAAGTCCTATCTCGAATGCAAATAATGGTCCAGTAGGATACGCTACTGCTGATGATTCATACGCAAACGGCTGGAAGTGGAAGTTCAACATTACACTTAATAACCTTACAGAGACTGATCTTGCAATGAAGTTTGACCAGTGGGTAAGTGGCACAAACACACTTGACGCTGCAAACAATATGCGCTACTCAGTAGATGACGCAACTTGGACGAGCATAACAGCAAATGGTGCATACCCAGCTACAAACATCGACGTCTCAGCAATAGACGAGGATGCAAGCAAGGGTGGACGCCAAGTAACTGTATATGTAGAGATGAAGGTGCCAGCAGGCAGTGCAGGAGGCTCATACTCAGCACAGTACGGAGTACAGTCATTATAAAGTCGGGGAGATAATTAAAATAGATTATGAAGAAATATATATTCACAACATTTCTGCTCCTCGTACTTGCAGTGACACCAGTATCTGCCTCAGAGCAGACAGGTACACTCTCAACTGGGGTGCAAACTGGGGTAACTGGTACCGTAATGTCCAATCCGCTGGCAAATCCGCCAGCGGGGACATACACCGGAGCGCAAAGCGTAACACTCACGAGCACCGGCTCAACAGCTATCTACTACACAATCGATGGTTCAACACCGAGTTGTTCTGGAGCGGGCACGCTCTACAGTGGAGCAGTGAGTGTATCGGCATCGCTGACCCTTAAAGCAATTGCTTGTTATCCGGGAGGAGCTGAATCGGGAGTGGCATCTTATGACTACACCATTGATTCCGGTTCTGCACCGTCAAGTGGCGGAGGTGGCGGTGGAGGTAGCACCGGAGGTGGCGGAGGCATTGTGTGTACTTCTGATGCTGACTTTAACAACGACAGTAAAGTAGATATATTTGATCTCAATATCCTTACAACCAATTGGGGCAGTACAACAGCTACGGATACAACGGGAGATGCTAACTGTGATGGTAAAGTAGACATCTTTGACCTTAACGCTTTAACAACTTCTTGGACAGGGTAGTTATAGGATTAATTAAGATTATTAAAAAGATAAAATTATGAAAAAGATATTTATTATAGCTTTAATGTTCGCAGTTATTTCTCCCCTGATGGTACAAGCGGCGAACTTTACCTTTGTGCCAGCAATTGGTAATTACAACACAGGTGATACCATCACTACAGATGTGTATGTTAACCCGGGGGCAGGTGAGACAATCACAGCAACTAAAGTTAAACTAACTTTCCCGGCAGATAAACTGGAAGTTACCAACTATACTCCCGTTTCAGGTGGGAGTATACTTGCTCATGTTGGTACAGCTACAGACAACACTGCAGGTACTATTGTAGACAACGTCGCCTTTAACCCGGGCATTACCACGTCTACTAAGGTGGCTACAATTACTTTTACTGCTAAGGCAGATGGGCAGACAACCGTAGCGGTAGCATCAGATGCTAAGCTCTTAGACAGTAACAATACAGACAAGACTGCTACATCACCGGCAGCCGTATTCAACGTAGCTGTGCCAGCTCCGGCACCTACAACTCAAGAGACTACAGAGCCAGAGACAACTCCCGAGCCTACAACAACTCAGGTAACTGCCCCAACAACAACTACACAGTCAGCAGTTGGCAGTGAGGTAACCACAGGCGCAGGCTCTAGTGAGAGCACAAGTGAGGAGGCTACTATAGATGAGGAGGCGACTCCAACTGATGAGGTGGTAGTTGACGCAGACAATGCAGGAGACGCCCAAGTAGCCGCAGCTGCATCTACAAGCAAGTCATCAAATCGCTGGTATTATGTGCTAGCTGGCATAGTGCTTGCCGGTATCTTCTTCATCATCTGGAGGAGGAGACGACGCAATAAGTAATATAGCTTATAGAGTGGCCTAGCTACTAACGCAAAAGAGAACAATCGCCAGCGTAGCCGGCGATTGTTTGTTGTTTGTGTAGGGCGAGTGTAGTGGTATTATATTATGTATGAAGATACTAAGAGTATTAACTCACCTAACAGCCAGCAACTTAAGAGACTCACTCGTGAGTACGTTTATGAGGTTCCCACTGCCTGCTTCTTTTGTGGTGTTGCTATTTGCCCAGGTGGCGACGCTTATAGCCTTGGACCCTAGCGGAGCCACCAAGGATGTACTCGGTGAGGCTATGCTTACAACAGTGCTTATGGCGCTACTCTCGGTGGCTGTCTACCTATACTTTGAGGTTAATGCTATCAGCAAGCTGTGGCGTATCTTTGCCGATGTTGGTGTGCTTATATTTGGCTTGTGCTTTTACTACACTGTGGCGCAGAGCTTATTCGCCAGCTTTAATACAGAGCTACTGTTGTATACCGTTATGACGATATTTGGCATTGTGATGGCTATCTCTGCCGTACCATTTATAACAGCCTTATTACACCGTGAGTCTGGGCAAGAGGGCTTCTACATCTTTAACTTTAGGTTGGTGCTCGCTATTATAATGTCTGCTATAGTCGGGGCTGTTGTGATGCTACTTGGCTCTATAGCTTGGGCTGCTATCTCTACACTATTTGATATCCATATCAACGATGTGTATGCGTATTGGGGCAACTTCTCTATGGTTTTGCTTGCGCCAATCTTCTTCTTAACCCTTATGCCGAGGGTTGTATTGCAGAGTGCGGAGCTTAAGAGAGAGTTGTCGGTTATCAGAGACATCAAATTCTACGCCTTTATTATCAAGTATATTGCTCTGCCTGCCGTTATCTTCTACTTCTTTATACTCTATAGCTACTCCGTTAAGGTACTGCTCAACTTCTCTACTTGGCCACACGGTGAGGTGGCGTGGATGGTTATCAGCTTCTCGGTGTTTGGCTATCTTGTCTACGTTGCTAGTTGTGCCTTTGAGGGGGAGTATAAGCTAGCAAGAGTCTTCCGCAAGGCTCTCCCGCTGGTAGTGTTGCCTCAGCTAGCAATGCTCTTTTATGCTATAGGCTTGCGCATAGCGCAATATGACGTGACGATGAATCGCTACTTGGTAGTTGCCTTTGGCCTGTGGCTCTTATCAGTGTCACTATACTTCATTTTCTCTAAGGAGAAGCAGCTTGGAGTGTTGCCACTAAGCCTATTTATATTCACTCTGCTTATTTCATTTGGCCCGTGGAGTGTCTATAACTACCCGGAGGTTCGTCAACTCTCTAGACTCAAAGCTAATCTTACCGAGGCGGGCATGCTGACTCAAGAGGGAGAGGTGCTCTCAGCCGAGGCTCGTAAAGAGCAGGGAGAGCCGGCGCCAAGCACCGAGCTCTCTCGAGAGATATACAGCGGTATAGAGTATTTATGTCAGACGCATGGTTGTGACTCACTCCAAGGTATCTTTAGTAAACAGATGCAGAGTTGGGATGCAGATAACTATACAACAGTCAACAAGTTGGCAGAGTACTTGGGTGTGCAAGAGTACAGAGAGCCTATGCGAGGCGAGGTCTTCAAGAGATTTGAGAACAAGTCTTATAGCTACTCTGTTGTGCATGTCTCTGGTTATGACTATCTTGTAGATCTTAACTTTGCACCCCCAGCACTACTGGGTGGACCTAAGCCACGTGGGCAAGTAGGCTTATATAGTGCATCAATAGACTTGAGTAAAGAGGAGCTGAGAGTGTATAAAGAGGGGAGGCTCGCAGAGGTATTTGACCTCTCAGAGATGATGAGAGAGATTAAGAGTGGAGATAGCACCGCTCTCACGCAAGAGTTGGCAGGCAAGAGTATGAATGTACGCCTAGAGTTCTCCGAGGTCTCTCTGCCGGCGGGAGAAGTGCTAGCAGATAGCAAAGGGGGCTACGCATCAGGCAGAGTGCTTATAAAGTTGAAGTAATGGATGTTAAAGAGTTTATTAAGCAACATAAGCTACAGGGGGCAACGCTAGAGAGTGCCTTAGAGGCCGAGTCTGCCGACAGACAACTCTTGGCATTGCGCGAGCTCTGGAGTGAGGTGCGGGGCAAGGTGAGTATTGAGGATTTTTTATTTTTCACCATAGCTAATGCTCTTGTATGCTACCAACTCTCTGGCAAGGGCGAGGATTATTGGGAGGAGTTTGCTCAGCAGGCTACTGGGGCATTGCTTAATATCTTAACTTTTGATGATGTTACTAACTTCTTTAAAGACTTTTTACCTAAGTCAGTGTGTAATAAGAGATTGCTTGAGATAAAGCTCAAGAGGGTAGAGAGGCTCCGCGAGTTTTATACAGAGTTTATAAAGCCGGGGCAAGCAGAGAGGTATTATAATGATATGCTCAGCTTGGCCGAGAGCTTGGTGAGCACAATGGGGCAGAGGGTGACAGACAAGACGATACTCTTCGCCATTAAGATGTTCGGCTATGCCGGCAGAGTTGCCTATGGCAAAGTCGTGTCATATCCACAAGAGCTATCAGCGCCTATTGACTCTAGACTTATCAAACTAGCACCAAAAGGATTAAAAAACAGTACAGAAGTTAAAGAATTCTATAACAAAGTAGCGCATGAGTTGCAAATCCCACCACTCCACCTAGATGCTATCTTGTGGAGCCCCTCACAATATTCCAGTCGCTAGGGGACCCCTGGCGACTTTTATACCTGCTCCTATTGACATAACCATACTTTAATGGCATTGTCTTACGCGGACAATAAAACTGGAATCCTGCAACACTTAGAATAGAGAGAGGATAACATGAGGTTTGAAGTTTCGTCGGTGCTCCCAGCATCGAGACCCATCGTATGGGGCTTTATGAGACGGAGCGAGACGCTCCGCTTCATTGCGCAGCCCAAGATCACCTTTGAGGGCGATCTGCCCAAGTTCTGGCGATCTTATCAGGTGTACCAAGTCTTGGTGCACCGCGAAGGTGCGCAAGAACCTTCGGAATACACCTTCATGTTCACCAAGGTGGACAAGGAGAAAGGCGAGATGTGCACTTTTGAGTGTGGAGGGTTCATAGAGAGCTGGAAGCACACGATGAAGGTGGAGTCTCTAACGGATTCGACGTGTCGGTATACCGACATTGTAGATATCCACGCCGGATGGCGCACACCATTCGTCTGGTGGTGGGCGAAGTATATTTACTACCCCCACCGCCACAAGCGTTGGCTTGAGCTTCTCAAGCTCAAGCCAGCAACAAGTCAGGGCAACGGTCAATAACTCAGAAGTTCTTTAAAAAACGCGCAACACCCGGCAACCCAGCCGGGTGTTTTTTGTGACCCTACGGGGAATCGAACCCCGATCTCCGCCGTGAGAGGGCGATGTACTAAACCGTTATACTATAGGGCCTGTTTAGTGTTTGCCTATTATACATATTTCCGGATTTTGCGCTAGTGTTTGTGTGATATAATTGTGAGATGTTTGATAAGATATTACGATTGATGCATAAGGAGCGAGACTCACTCGTCTTCCAGATCTCTCAGGAGGCTATAGAGCTCACGGCCCTAAGGCAAGACGAGGAGGCGGCTAAGAAGCTCGGAGACATGTGCATCACAGAGACGCTCTACAGCAAGCGAGTGCCTATCAGCAAGCCAAGTGGCAAGAAGGTGCTAGACGAGCTGGCAGAGCAATTGCGCAAGCTCGCAGACACGGCTGTTAGCTCGCATGAGCTTATAGCAAAGGGCTTTAACCTCGGGCGCGCCAAGGTGGTGTGCGTGTTTGTTGCGCCTCTCTCAGCTAAGGCGACTGTGGTGTACGAGGCCACCTCACAAAAGCCGTTGAAGATAACAACCAAGCTATTAGAGAACATCCTCACTGATGAGAGGGTGGTAGAGAGCGACCTACAAGATGCACCCAATGGCTATGCTATGTATGCACAAGAGGTGAGTGCCATAGAGCTCAATGGCTACGATACGCACAAGCCGCTAAGCAGGTATGCAGAGGTGGTGAGGCTCTCGGTAGAGAAGTATCTTATAGATCCAAAGCTCTGGAGTGCCACAGGTGTGGTGCTTGAGAGTATCTTCAATAGAGACTTACATTATGTGCATTCTGATGAGGTGCTTGATGTGAGTCTAAGTGCCTTCTGCAATGAGATATACACAGTAGGAGAGTTACAAACCATCACTAATGATATATTATAAGCAATATGATAGACAACAAACCTCAGGGCAAGAGACCCTCTATAAGAGACTTACAAATAGACAGACCAAGGACAGACACAATGAAGGAGCGTCGTATGCCACCTCAACAAGCCAAGAGACAACGCAGGCGCAAGAGGGGAGGTATAGGCTGGTGGCTCTTGGCTGGTGTGCTGTTTGTAGCTGCTATTATAATCTCTCTGCCCGTCATCTTCTCTGACACGACTATAAAGATAACACCCGTTGTAACTAAAGCCGTTTTTGATAACGCTGTGTTTAATGCTGTGCCGGCTGATGCCCAGAGTGATGAGCAATCTGCCGGGCTATTGCAGTACTCTAAGGTAGAGTGGACAACCAGCAAGAGCAAGGTGCTTGAGCCAACAGGGCGAGAGCAAGTAGAGGAGAAGGCCTCTGGAGTAATCACTGTATACAACAATTACACAAGCAAGAAGCAACGATTGATTAAAAATACAAGATTCCAAACATCTGACGGCAGAGTGTATAGAGTGCGAGAGTCTATAATGGTACCTGGCAAGACAGCCTCTGCACCGGGAGAGCTAGACGTGACAGTATATGCAGACGAAGCAGGAGAGAGCTATAACTTGCAGAGTGGAGACTTGACCCTGCCGGGGCTTAAGAGCTTACCGGATATGTACTCAGCTATATACGCTAAAGTGAAGACACCTATCACAGGAGGCTTTAAGGGTGAGAGAGCGATAGTGAGTGATGAGGATAAAGCAACAGCTATAGCAGAGCTTAAAGAGCAGGTAAGGCAAGAGGCACTCTCAGAGGTGGAGGGTCGCATACCCTCAGACACCATATACTTTGACTCAGGTGTGAGTTTAGAGTTTGCAGAGCCTCAAGAGAGCGAGGTTGATGGCAAGGTGCAGGTCTCTCAGAGTGCCAAGGTGAGTGTAATAGTATTTGATAAGAAAGACTTTGCCACCACAATATCTCAAGGTGTAGCAGGCAACCCAGACAAGGGCTACCCAACTATTAAAGATATGTCTACAATGACGGTAAATCTAGAGCAACAAGAGCAAGATGATGGCACAGAGAGTGTTAAGATCCTTATCAATGGCAAGGCAGACTTCATCTGGATGTTTGATGAGGATACTCTTAGGGCAGACTTAGCCGGTAAGCAGAGAGAGGCACTTAAGACAATATTAGCAGGCTATCCAACTATCAAGAATGCTGAGGCTATTATCCGCCCCTTCTGGAGGAAGAGATTCCCAACCAATCCTAAAGACTTCACTATAGAGATACTTACCCCAACATCTTAATCCTAACTTATAAGCTTACCAGAAGTATAAAGTCCCTCTAGGTAGAAGTGTCTCATTATAAGTAGTCTTAGTAAGTCGTATTTAAATCTTACTGTATCACCAGTAGGTTCTCCTGTGGCTTTAATTTTGCCAGACTTATGGTTGTATAGAGCTTTAGCGGTTTCCTCGTGTTGTGGTGCTTCCTCTATCTCTAATACACTCTCGTGTCTTCTTTGTCCAGAGTCTCCTAGGTAGGGTTCATTGATTGAATAAATTAGCAATATTTTGTCATCAATATTATTTGCACCAAATACATCTCTTATTATATGTCTTGGTATACTGCCTTGAAAGCCGGTATCAATAAAAACGGCATTATCGATATCTGTTAGACCTTGGTCTTTTAAATATTGTAAGCGAGTTTCTGTGTCCATATGCGTATCGCTTATAAAATTTCTAGGGTAATTTACATATATAAGGCTTTTAGCAGACTCCCTTCTTGCTATAAATTGTGCTCTGCGGGCTTGATACATGAAAGTGGCATCCCTGCCTATATATACTTCTTGTAATTCTGGGTTTTTGACTCGTCGTCTGTCCAACTCCTCAAACATCTCAGTATAGTGTGGTATATGGTGTAGATACGCAGAGTCTATTAAGTTAATTATAGGTTCAGCACCATCTGATAATAAAAAGTCATCTATAATCTCTGGTGAGCCATTACTCTTTTGTATACGTCTTTTCAACGTAAGGCATATTTTATTTAATACGTATAGGTCGTATTTCTGTACACCAAACTCATTTGGTATATATGGATATGAGTCTACTGTAGGGTTGAGACTGAAGAAGTAATGTAAAGAGCGTTTAGTCGAGTCAAATAGTTCATTAATCTTTGCATCTAATGCGGTTGGACTTTCATTACTATTTAGAATACCTGCTTGTTCTTGTGTTATATAGCGTCTATCTGAGTCAGTTAGAGTTTTACCCGGATAGTTAATAGGATTTTCATTCCATATACCATTCTCATTCCGATTAGACATGTGATAAATTATAACATTTTTGTTAAAGCTTGCAGTAATAGATAAATATAGTTAGCATTACTGATTATGACAAATAAAAGTACTTTGAATATATTTGTAGCGCTTAGTGGCGGGGTTGATAGCTCTGTGGCACTGGCTTTACTCAAAGATGCCGGGCATGATGTAACAGGCGTATATTTTAAGACATATAAGCCAGAGACCACCGAGCTTAAGAGTAGAGAGTATTGCAGGCAACAGGGCCTTGATGCACAGGCCGTGTGTAAGTACTTGGGAGTGCCGTTTAAGGTTTATGACCTAGAGAGCGAGTATAAAGAGAAGGTCTTTGACTATATGATAAATGCTTATAAAGCAGGCATAACACCCAACCCAGACATTATGTGTAATAAAGAGATGAAGTTTGGTATCTTCTTAGAGAGAGCGTTAGCCGATGGGGCTGACATGATTGCTACAGGGCACTATGCTCGGCTCTCTGGTGGTCACTTGCTTAAGGCAGTAGATGAGAGCAAAGACCAATCATACTTCCTCTCGCAAGTCTCTAAGGAGCACTTGAGTAAGGTAACCTTCCCCCTCGGAGAGCTCCATAAGAGTAAGGTGCGCGAGCTTGCTAAGGGGTATGGCTTGTTGACCGCAGAGAAGAAGGACTCACAAGGTATATGCTTTATAGGGCAAGAGATAGATGTTAAAGAGTTTTTAAGGTTATATATACCATCAGAGCCTGGAGAAGTGTTGAATATTGAGGGCGATGTTATAGGCTCTCACCAAGGGACTGAGTACTCAACAGTAGGCGAGAGACACGGTTTTACTATTAAGCCGGAGTATCAGACTCCAAACATGCCGAGGTTATTTGTTATAAGTAGAGATATTAAGCGTAATACTATAACGGTAGGCACAAGAGAGCAGTTAGACGCTGTGGTGAGAGAGAGGGCTGAGGTGCGTATAGCCAAGAGCAACTGGCTTGAGGGTGAGCCAGAGACAGGCAAAGAGTATGATTGCCGTATACGCCATAGGGGAGATTTGTATAAGTGCACGTTAGAACCGGTAGGAAGCGGCGAGTGGCAGATTAACTTTAAAGATACCCCATATGCGCCCGCGGCTGGCCAGTTTATAGCATTGTATATTGACGATATGTGCCTAGGCGGCGGTGAAATACAGTAGTCTCGCTGTGGACAGGACTTTAGTAGATGCTTTAAAGCTGTAGTATTATTAACTCTAATATGGAGCAGCAACAAACGGGCTTAACAGGCTTTATACTATGGTTATTGTGGATAGTGATAGTCACTGTGCTACTAGCTAGTATTGCCTATTTATTTGTGGGTGGTAGCAAGTTCTTCAGCGAGGTGAATACACCGCCAGTGGTGGTTTATAGGCGGGTAGACAATCAGCAGGACATCGTGTCTGTTAATGGTAGTATTATTAAGCCATCTGCCTGCGATGTATTAGCAATGGATGTAAGTGGCGACCAAACGCGCAGAGTTTTAGAGTTTAATATAGACAGAGACTATAGTTGTTATATAGCAGATGACTCGCCTGTGCCTGAGACCTTCTTTACAGAGTTTGAGGGTGATGAGAGTACAGAGATAAAGATCAAGATTAACTCAGTCGAGCAAGAGGTGATAATAAAATAATGAAGCCAATATATATACAAAAAGCAGATGGAGAGGTGGAGCCCTTTGACCGCTCTAAGCTCTTAGGCTCACTCAAGCGCTCAGGCTCTGATGATGACCTGGCTCAGAGGGTGATGGAGGGAGTAGAGAAGACACTCAAAAGTGGCATGACAACTCAAGAGATATACAAACATGCCTTTGAGCTTTTGAGGCAATATGAGCATGAGAATCCGGTGGCAGCAGCTCGCTACTCTATCAAGCGGGCGATACTTGAGTTGGGGCCAAGCGGCTTCCCCTTTGAGCAGTTTGTAGCTGGGGTGGTGGAGGCTCACGGTGCTGAGGACGTATCAACTGGCGTAGTGATGCAGGGTAAGTGTGTGCCTCATGAGGTAGATGTAGTTGGTACAAAGAATGGTAAGCGTTTTGGTATGGAGGTGAAGTTCCATAACTCTCTTAGTACTAAATCAGATCTTAAGGTTGCTCTATATATCAAGGCTCGGTTTGATGATTTAGCCTTAGCTAAGGGGGAGAATCACATAGCAGAGCCGTGGCTTGTGACTAATACGCGCTTTACTCGTAATGTTATACGCTACGCTAAGTGTTCGGGCACTATTAAGTTACTTGGTTGGGATTATCCTCGCCATCGCGGTCTTGAGGTGCTTATAGAGGAGGCGGGCCTACACCCTATAACCATGCTGACAACGCTCACAGGCAGAGAAAAACAGAATCTATTAGATATAGATAAGGTGCTCTGTAGAGATATAGTAGATGATATTAATGTTTTAATAGATGCAGGTATACATAGAGATAAGCTAGATACTGTGCTCTACCAGGCGCGTGAGCTTTGTAGTCTTGCCAATAATTAACAATATATAAGTACCAAGTTTATAGAGCTGTGTTATAATATAAATTATTAGCAATATTAAATAGATGATATGAAAAAGGTATTTACATTTATAGCAGGATTTATAGTTGGTATATTATTTGTTTATATTTGGGGACAGATCTTTACCCCTAAGGCTGAGGCTCCAACGGTAGATATATTAACGACTGAGCAAGCTCAAGATGATAATTCAGAATCTCAAGTTACAGATAAGAGTACAGCAACACCGATAACTGTAGTAGATCAAAATGCTGGAGATGTAGTACGTATTGCCTTGGCTAATATGCCACAGCGTGGCTGGCTAGTGGTGCATGAGATTAAGGGTGGTGTGATAGCCAATGCTCTTGGAGCATCACTAAGAGATAAAGGAGAACAAAAAGATATAGACGTGTATTTGTTGCGCCCAACAGTTAGTGGTGGAGAGTATGCGGTAGTGCTTTATGATGATAATGGCGATAGGCAGTTTAGCTTGGCTACTGATGCAGTAGTAAAAGACGCAAGTGGTAATTTTATAATGAATAAATTTAAGACTAACTAAGTATGGTAGAGGTTGAGGTACTAACTAAGATAGTTGTGGCAGCCTTATTAGGTGGTGTGGTGGGCTTGGAGCGCACCATAGCGCTCAAGCATGCCGGCATGCGCACATTTGCACTAGTCTCTATGGGAGCGGCTCTCTTTGTTATAGTCGCACAGATTGTGGCCCAGCAATATATAGGCATAGTGAATATGGATATTATGCGTGTATTGGCGGCAGTTGTCTCTGGTATAGGTTTCTTAGGTGCGGGTATGATATTGATGCAGAAGAATTCACTACATGGCTTAACTACAGCGGCTGGGTTGTGGGCTACTGCCGGTATTGGCTCAGCGGTAGGTTTTGGACTCTACTATCTTGCAACTTTTACAGTACTTATCGTGCTAATCCTCTTTACTGCTATGTGGTTTGCCGAGCAGTGGGTAAAGCATTATATAAGTGCTGATGAAGGAGATAAGGGATAGGCAAGGTTGTTTTTAGTAGTTATCAATTATAAGTTAATAAATAAAAAATTATGGGATTATCAATTATTACAATAAAGGCTTTAGTGCTCTCAATTATATTTACATTACCATTGGTTGTAATGTTAGTGCGTAGGTGGAGAGCAGGTGAGATATTATTACCTACTACAGGCGTGGTGTATGCTGCTGCAATGTTGCCACTTGCCTACATACTCTCTATGCTTTTTGCTCGAGACAAGTTTGCTGCATTATTGCGCTTAGACTTTGCGGTTGACTCTGTGGCCATGATTACTCTGGGAGTGTTAGCAATGTTATTAATAACTCTGGCGGGCATTAATAAGACTAGATTACATAACTTAAATATAAGACTTATACTGACGTGGTTTGTGGGTCTTGTCACAGGTATCTTTATACTGGCGGTTGGGCTACAAGCTATATTTGGGACTCTGCCAGCATGGGTTGCACAGATTAACATAATCAACTCCTGGGTAGATGCATCAATACTGCTGGCATTATTTGTGCTATTGGTGCTTACAAGTAAAAAACTTGCTAATATAAACACGGTCAGTAAAGGTAAGTTGGTAATGTTAACTGTGCTTATTACCTTCTTGATGCTACTCCTAACAGTGTTTGTAAATGTAACGTCAGTGGTCGTTGTGTTAGCTATATTGTCATCAATATATTTGGGTGTAAAGTTCTATAGTAGTAAGGATAGTCAAGCTGGACGTAAGGCATTACTCTTAATACCAGGTATTATAGTAGTTACATCAGGATTGTTCATATTAGATACAGTACTTCTTGACGCTAAGATAGTCTCTTCTGTTCAGGGGTTAACTAAGATCTCATTTGTAGATATAAGACCTAATTGGCAAGGTACTCTTACGGTAGCTAAGGGCTCTATAGAGTCTGGTGACACTACTGTCAAGTTGTTTGGCTCTGGTAGTGGCTCATTTGCAAGTCTGTGGAGAGTGTATAAGCCTATCAATGTTAATGTGACTCAATTTTGGGGTACTAACTTTAACAGTGGTATAGGCTTTATACCCACTACTGTCATAACCGGAGGTATTGTAGTCTTCGCTGCCTGGCTGCTCTTTTTCTTCTTACTTGCTAAGTTACTTGTACGTGCACGCTCAAGTAGCGTCGCGTATGCCGTGGCGTTTATGTGGCTGGTGATGTTTTTCAATCCTATTGATTACTTATTATTAATCATAGCATTTATACTCACGGGATTACTTATAATTGATGCTGTAAGGATGAATTTTGTAAAGGTTACTAAATTTAAACTCAGAGGGGAGGGGGCAAATAAGATAATCTTATACGGTATTATGCCAATGGCCATTATACTAACCTTGGGCACATTAGGAGTTACTCTACATAGAGTTATGATTAATTCTTATCTCGCTCGTGCTGCCAGCGCTATGCTTGCCAATGATTCTAATGGTGCCGAGCAGATATTATTAAAGACACAAAAGATTGCCGACCTAGACATTATAGAGCAAGGTTATACTAAGATTGCCTACACTAAGCTTATACAATTGCTTTCAGAGGCGCAGGCCAGCAAAACTGAGATAGATCCTGAGGTTCTGCAATCTACTCTCTCTAATGTACTCTCACATGCACGAGCGGCAATAGAGAAGAATCCACAGGATCCGGTTAATTATATTGCTTTGGGTAATATTAGTGAGCAACTTATAGGCTTACAGATTGAGGGTGCTAAGGAGAGCGCTAAAGCGGCCTATGCACAAGCCATGGCACTTGACCCGCTCAATCCATCTATACCACTTGCCCTTGCACGGTTAAGCGTAGGAGATGAGGATAATAAAGAGTATGTAACCTACTTAGAGCGAGCACTAAAGATAAAACCTAATTATGTGCCCGCCTTATATCAATATGCTCTAGTTAAGCTCTCAGAAGATAAGAAGAGTGAGGCCGCTCAGTTATTAACAGCGGTTATACAGCTAGATAACAATAATGCTAATGCGATGTATTATTTGTCAGGATTGTATCTTGATGCCGGCAAGATCCAAGAGGCTTTGGCTTTAATGACGCGAGTACAGCAGTTGAATCCAGATAACAAGGAGGTTGCTAAATTAGTAGAGGCAATTAAGTCTAAATTAACTCAATCTACAGAACCTAAAGATAACACTCAAGAGACTCCTGCTGTAGACTCGGATACTATGGTGCAGTAGTCCTACATGATTAAAAGAATATTTAGCAAACTTAACAAGGAGGTACGCAGCATGCATGATGCCGCGTACCTCCTTGCCGGTTTTGCAGTAGTCTCAGTGTTACTAGCACTTATTAGAGACAGGTTACTTGCATATACATTTGGCGCCGGGCTAGAGCTAGACATCTATTATGCGGCCTTTCGTATCCCTGACATTATATATGCTCTTGTGGCATCTATGGTGTCAGTATTTGTCTTGGTCCCACTATTTTCTGCCAAGAGTAGTGATACTGAGCGGTATGCGTTAGTGCATACACTGCTCTTGGTATTTGGTATAATACTAGTGGTTATAAGTGTAATAGTATATTTATTTACTCCTACTATAGTGAATACACTCTTTAGTGAGTTAGTGCTCCGGGGTAATGGAGCTGAGCTTATAGGGTTGACGAGGATACTATTAATACAGCCGGTTTTGTTAGGTTTATCAAGTATATTAGCTAGTGTAGTACAATATTATGGTAAGTACTTTGTATATGCTATTACAGCACTTGTATATAATATTGGGATAATCATAGGTATATTATTTTTAGTGCCAATATTTGGTATATATGGTTTGGGTTATGGTGTAGTCTTAGGCTCGTTATTACACCTGTTAGTGCAGTTACCAACATTTATAGAGTTAGGATTTACTAAAGACCTACGCCTTGTAGAGCTTAGAGAGGTACTTGAGGTTATATTTATATCCTTACCTAGGACTCTTGCCCTCTCGGCTAATAATCTGACACTATTTGTACTGGTGGCAATGGCGGCCAAGTTGCCAGTCGGCTCCATAGCTGTATTTACTCTAGCATTTAATCTACAAGCCGCACCTATATCAATAATAGGAGCGAGTTATTCTACGGCGGCATTCCCCACATTGTCTAAATTATTCTCAGCAGGTAAGCTAGAGAAGTTTATAGAGCAAATACTCTCGGCTGGCCGACATATTATATTTTGGTCTTTCCCTATAATTGCTCTTACTATTGTTCTTAGAGCTCATATAGTGCGCTTGATATATGGCTCTGGCGCATTTGATTGGAGTGATACTCGCCTGACAGCTGCCGCCTTGGCAATATTTATACTTAGTTTAGCCTCGCAGAGTATTGTGCTCTTGTTTATAAGAGGGTACTACGCCGCATCTAAGACAGTTAGGCCACTTGTGTTTAGTGTACTCTCTACTTTGATGACTATAATATTTGCAAGTGTATTTATGTATGGTTATGCCAAGATGGAGAGCTGGCGTCACTTCTTAGAGATTTTAACCCGTACACTAGATGCGGGTAGTACCACGGTGCTTATGTTGCCTATGGCTTATGCACTATCTAGTATACTAACAGCACTATTGTTAGTATCTATGTTCGCATATGATTTTAAGTCTAAACATCTATTAAAGACACTCTTCAAGAGTATGTTGGTGTCTATTGTGGCAGCTTTTGTTATGGGCTTTGCCACATATGTTGTACTATATTTTATCAGCAGACTTATAGATACAGATACTGCTATTAATATACTTGCACAATCTTCAATCTCTACTCTAGCTGGCGTAATTGCTGGCATAACAACTCTTAAATTACTAGGTAGTCGCGAGCTTGATACGGTATGGAGAGTATTGCATCATAAGTTTTGGAAGAGTAAAAATATAATCACCGATACAGAGCTAAATTAGTTGCATGTAGGGCTGTTAACTAATATACTCACTAGCAATATGAGTTTAGATAAGATACGTAACTTTGCAATTATTGCGCATATTGACCACGGCAAGAGTACCCTCTCAGATAGGATGCTTGAGGTTACTGGCACAGTAGAGGCGAGAGACATGCAAGATCAGGTGCTAGACTCTATGGAGCTCGAGCGCGAGCGAGGCATAACAATAAAGATGCAGCCAGTACGTATGCAGTGGCAGAGGCATATATTAAACCTGATAGACACACCTGGACATATAGACTTTGCCTATGAGGTCTCTAGAGCTCTCTCAGCCATTGAGGGGGCGATACTCCTAGTAGATGCTACCCAGGGCATAGAGGCGCAGACAATGAGTACTCTCGCTGTGGCTCGCGAGCTTGGGCTTAAGATAATACCCGTACTCTCTAAGATAGACTCACCTTTGGCTCGGGTAGATGAGGTGACTATGGAGGTTGCCTTGACATTGGGAGTAGATGAGAGCGAGGTGTTGTTGGTATCAGGTAAGACAGGAGAGGGTGTTAAGGAGTTATTAGACACAGTGATAGAGCAAGTGCCTCCACCTAAGGTAGAGGTGAGAGAGCCTCGGGCGCTTATTTTTGATTTTAAATATTCAGATCATAAGGGTATTGTACTCTTTGTACGTATTACAGATGGAGAGATTAAAAAGGGTGACTCATTGAAGTTCGGCGTCTCCAGAGAGACATTTAAGGCTAATGATGTTGGAGTGTTTATGCCAACTGAGGCCTCTAAGCCGAGTCTGACCGCAGGAGAGATAGGCTATATTGTGACAGGTATTAAAAAGCCCGGAGTAGTGGCAGTGGGAGATACTGTGCTCTCGGCACGCTCAAGTGTGCCTGCCCTTGGTGGCTATAGTGAGCCGGCACCGGTGATATGGGCAAGTGTGTACCCAGAGAGTCAAGATGACTTGGCTAAGCTAAGGCAGAGTCTTGAGCGCTTAAGGCTTATGGATTCCTCGCTCTCATATGAGGAGGAGGCTAGTGGCACTCTTGGTAGAGGCTTTAGGTGCGGTTTTTTAGGGATGCTCCATATGGAGATTATCACTGAGAGGCTTAGGAGGGAGTTTGACCTAGAGTTGATAGTCACAATGCCGACTACAGTATATGAGGTTACTCATAAAGACGGTAAGGTTGAGGAGGTGTATTCTCCTGTAAGATTCCCTGATGACAATCAGTACCAGAGTGTGCGTGAGCCGTGGGCGAGTCTTAGCATAATAGTGCCAGCTGAGCATATTAGTGGTGTTATGCAACTCTTACATGAGCATGAGTCAGAGGTGGTAGAGACTAACACAATGCCCGACGGCCGCACCGAGCTGGTGGCTGAGATGGCATTGCGCGAGATGATGCGCAACTTCTTTGATAAGCTTAAAAATGCCTCAAGTGGCTTTGCCTCGCTCTCATATAAGCCTATAGGCATGAGAGAGGCAAATGTGACAAGGCTAGATATATTGATTGCTGAGGATGTTAGCCCGGCCTTTACAAGGATAGTCTCGCGCAGGCGCACTCGAGAGGAGGGAGACAAGATGGTAGAGAGGTTAGAGAAGGTGTTGCCGAGACAGCAATTTGTACTGAAGATACAAGCTAAGGCCTCTGGTAATATAATAGCCAGTAGGCGCAAGAGTGCTATGCGTAAGGACGTAACAGCTAAACTCTATGGGGGTGATGTAAGTCGTAAAAACAAACTACTGGAGAAACAAAAGAAGGGTAAGAAAGCTGCGCTGGCTCGCGGTACAGGCTCGGTGCATATTCCACATGATACCTTCCTTAAGGTTTTACGTACAGACTAGTGTGATATAATGCGATGACTATGGATAAGTTTAATAGGTATTTGCACACAGTATACACATTTGCAGTAAGACCCAAGAGTATTAAGTTAGCCGCTCTGGCAGTCGTTATCTTCCTGGTTGGGGTATATGCCGGAGGTCAACGCTTAGGGGCTAACTTTTTGCCTGCAAGTATGAGTGCCTCAGTATATGCCCAAGAACCTAGAGATGTAGACTTAAACCCTGTATGGAAGGTTTGGTACTTATTAGACCAAAAGTTTGTAGATCCATACTATGAGGAAAATGCTAAGGATGGTGAGGGTAAGGGGCTCACAGAGCAAGAGAAGATACAAGAGCGAGTGTGGGGCTTAGCCTCAGGCTTAGCTGCCAGCACGGGTGACCCATATACAGTATTTATGCCACCATCAGATGCCGAGATGTTCGCAAGTGATATAAGTGGAGAGTTTGAGGGTGTGGGTATGGAGATAGGTATCCGCGATAGCTTACTTACAGTTGTCTCTCCACTAAAGGGTACTCCAGCATTTAAGGCCGGTATTAAAGCCAAAGACAGGATAATGGAGATAGATGGAGTAAGCACAAAGGGTATGAGTACTACAGACGCTGTTAAGAGGATAAGAGGCCCTAAAGACTCAATAGTTAAGCTTAAGGTATTACGCGAGGGCGAAGGGTTGCTCGATATAAATATCAAAAGAGATGTTATAGAGATACCAACTATTAAGACTCGTCAATTACCAACAGGAGAGTTTGTGATAGAGCTCTTACATTTCTCTGCTAATGCTGCTGAGCTCTTTAGGCAGGCTCTTATAGAATTCCAAAATTCTGGTAGTGACAAGCTGATATTAGACTTGCGAGGTAATCCAGGTGGATACCTGGGTGCTGCAGTTAATATGGCAAGCTGGTTCTTGCCTAAGGGTGAGATTGTAGTGACGGAGGATTATGGTCCTGGAGGTAAAAAGATAGAGCATCGCAGTGCAGGTATGGATGTCTTTAGTGATAAACTTAAGATGGTGATACTAGTAGATAAGGGCTCGGCATCAGCTAGTGAGATTCTTGCAGGAGCCCTAAAAGAGCATGGTAAGGCCAAGCTTATTGGTACTAGTACATTTGGCAAGGGATCTGTGCAAGAGCTAGTAGATATTACAGATGATACCTCGCTTAAGGTGACGGTAGCAAGGTGGCTACTACCAGGTGGAGTGCATATAAGTAAAGATGGCATAGAGCCGGACATTGAGGTAGACTTAAAGAAGATTCTTGAGGACTCAAATCGCACTAAATTTAACGAGGGTGAGGACCCGATACTTGATAAGGCAGTACAATACTTTAAGATTGGTGAATAAACAACTCAAACAGCGAGGCAAGGCCTCGCTGTTTGAGTTGTTTAGATTAAGGTAAGAACTTTTTAAGTTTATTGCTTAGCCAACTTAAAACCTTTTTAAGTTTGGTCAATATACCCTGTTCTTGTTCGCTATTAGCGCCCCATATGCACAAGCCATAAGCTACGGAGAACTCCGGGTTGCCCTTTATCTTACCGGCATTAGAGTATACAACCTTAGTGGGGAGCTTGAGTGTGTCTCTGGTGATCTTATCTATATTGGTTAAACGTGCACCACCTCCGGTTATAAGTACTCCAGCTGGCAGCATCGTATCTTCGGCTAGAGTTTTGAGCACACCCTTAACCGAAGTTAAGAGTTTATTTAAATGTTTTTCTATTACCTTGTCTATTTTACTTTGTTTATGGTCACCACCGATTAGTCCACCTCGTTTTATCTGTTCTGCCTCGGTTGTGGGCAGCTTAAGCTCTAGTGCTACTGCGTTGGTTATATCTTGTGAGCCATTAGGGAGAACCTTGAGTGTTATAGGCATATTGTCCTCAAAGACTATTACATCTGTACTCTCGGCACCTATGTCTAGTAGTACACAACCCTGCATTTTCTCTGCGGTGCCCACAGAGGCAAAGCTTGCCGCTAGGGGTGCCGCAGTAACATCTATAACCTCAACACCTGCATCTTCTACAGCAGAGACGAAGTCATCTATATGTTGTTCTAGAGCGTGGATTATCATTAGGTCTGTGTCTATACGAGTTGCACGCAAGCCAACAGGATCGCATAGAGCCTTAGTCCCGTCTATGGTGTGTGATATTGGTATGTCGTGCAAGGTTTTTTTATTAAGTAGCTTACTCTCGGCTTTGGTAGTGGCATCGTGCTGCGCATTGTGTATATCGGAGTTTGTGATTATTGAGTCGCTGTGGCGTACGTAAGCCGTACCTGTAGAGAGTAGGCCAGAGAGGCTTATGCCCCCTATGGAGAGGTAGGCCTGACTCGGGCGTATGCGTGCACTACGTACGGCATTATCTAGTGCTTTGTTAAGGCTCTTAATAACTTGTGGCAGGTCTACTATATAACCATTGCGCATGCCGCTGTTAGGTGCTATGCCTGTACCGAGTATTGTTGGGCTTGTAGGGTTTTTAGCATCTGCTACCACTATTTTAATAGTATCACTGCCTATATCTATACCTGTTACAATATCTTCACCTTTCATAGGCTATATTATAACCTATTGTTAGAACTTTTTCAGATATTTTTGTTCTAATAACTCCATCTCTTCTCCGTGAGCATAACCTGCAAGGTGTAGGCACCCATGTATAAATAAGAATTTAATATGCTCTGTAGGAGTGTGATTAAACTTACTAGCTTCTCTCTGTGCTTTGCGCACATTTATAAATATTTCTCCAGAGTTAGAGTCGAGGGGGAAGGAGAGTACATTGGTGGGGTAGTCACGACCCTTGTACTCTTGATTGAGTCTCTTGCCTAGTTTGTCGGCTATTAATACTACCGAGAGATCATAATTTTTAGGTAGTATTGAGCTAGCTATATTAAGAAAAGGCACGTTGGGTGCCTTACCTTTGATAGTCTTG
>WFTK01000015.1 GCA_015485505.1 Patescibacteria group bacterium
GTTACGCTCTTCTTCCAAGAGAATGGGCTCTCTATGCAAGATGTGTTTGTGGTGCAGGCCGTCTTCTCTATATCGGTCTTATTATTCGAGGTTCCGTCCGGTTATATATCTGACAAGCTCGGGCATAAGAGGGCTTTAGTATTGGGATCTTTAGTTATTACATTAGGTGCTGTGATATATGCTCTTGCATACGGCTTTTGGGCGATCTTATTTGCTGAGGTTGTCTTGGGCATTGGCTATGCATTTATCTCCGGTGCTGACTCAGCATTGCTATATAACACATTAATATCACTTAATAAGACAGATGAGCACAAGCGTATTGAGTCTAGGGTAATTGCCGCCAGGGCATACTCGCAGGCTGCCGGTGGCATCGCCGGGGGTATCATAGGAGCTATTAACCTTAGGTATCCATTTATAATCTGGGCTATTGTATTGGTATTTACAATACCGGTAGCACTCTCTCTAGTTGAGCCGGCTGTTAAGCGGGTTAAAGATGCCTCTACGAGTGTGTGGCAAGAGATGATTAAGATCATCAAGTACTCTCTACACGGGCACAAGGAGCTTAAATGGATCATCATATATGCCGGAGCTATCAATACCTCTACTCTCGTGTTTGTGTGGTTTATGCAACCGTATTGGCAGCTGCTCAACATACCTATAGCTTGGTTTGGAGTTCTGTGGGCGATATTAAATGTTTCTATTGGAGTGTTTGCTATGTTTGCCACAAAGTTTGAGAGCCTGCTTGGGTTGCGTAAGGCTCTTATTGCATTGGTGGCACTTGTAGTGGCCACTTATATATTGCTTGGGCTATTCCCATACTTATTTATATTGCCGGTGATACTCATCTTCTACTTTGTGCGGGCTGTGCAACAACCTATATTGCGAGATTATGTACACAGGAGGATTGAGTCTGATGTGCGAGCCACTGTGCTCTCTATTAAGAATCTTGTTGGAAGACTTATGTTTATAATAGTGGGGCCGGCTCTAGGTTATGCTAGCGATCTACTCTCTTTGCCAATGGCACTACTACTCTCAGCGGGCACATTTGCCATTGTTGGCTTAACAGCATTAATCTTCTTACATAAAAATAAAGCTTTATAAATTACGATTTTGATTCACTATATTTATTTAGGAAATTTAATACCTTTTGATGTAGGTCTATAATGTTCTTAGTTTTAGATATGCCGTGACCTTCATCTGGGTAGACTACTAAGTCTGTTGGAGTTTTTTGATTTTTTAATGCTGTATACATTTGCTCTGCCTCTGAGAGAGGTACTCGTGGGTCATTCTTGCCATGCACTATCAGTACCGGGACTTTGATATTCTGTGCATGATTTATGGGAGATATGGATGCTAATAGTTCTCTGTCGTGCCTTAAAGATCCATACTCTGATTCTCTATAGGCACGCCTGTGTGGAGCGGTATTCTTTAAAAAGGTTATAAAGTTAGAGATACCGACTATAGAGATACCACTATGCCATAGGTTTGGGTATTTAGCCAATGTAGCATACACCATAAAGCCCCCATAACTAGCCCCATAGAGAGTTATAGGTCCATGCAATCCGCTCTCACGAAGGTTCTTCTGAAGGTATTTAATATCAGCTACGCTGTCCATGCGCTTATCTTTATTATCTAGATTAAGATAATCTTTACCATAGCCGGCACTTCCCCTTATATTTGGACACACGACTATGTATCCTTGAGATACAAAATATTGTATAGAGGGGTTAAAGACGGGTACATACTGAGCCTCAGGCCCACCATGTATGTTTATAATTATCGGACAATTTTGTAATTCTGCATCTGGTAGATTTGGTTTATAAATAAAATAAGGAATCTCTAAAGAGTCAAATGATTTAAACTTTTGCAATTTAGCAGGGGAGAACTCTATAGCAGGTAGCTCTTGCTCGGGCCTTATTATATTTGTTGTGGTTTGATTATTTAAATCTAAGCAGTATATATTATTAGGCTTAGTGTCTGTTGAGTATGAGTAAACAGTGAGGGAGGAGTCGGGGGAGAACGTGATACCTCTATACATACCGGTCTTAAAGTTTATAGGTAGGTATTCTTGAGTATTGAGATTATAGATACTTGGAGTAGAGTACCCATCTTTATTGTATATTATTGACAACAGAGTCTTATCTTTAGATAGGTTGTAACCGACTACATCATACTGTTGCGATGTATTTAGTACATCTGAGTAGTCTTGTTTAGATATAGAATATTTAATTAACCTAAAGAAGTTGGAGTCCATATTTGAGTTAATAATAACTGTATCATCATCTATCCACCGAGCTCGCACAGACAATGACTCTTTGTCTTTTGTTAATGTAGTTAATTTGTCCGTCTTAAAATCATATATCATCATTTGATTACTTACATTGTCTAATTGTTTAAATATTGTAACTTTAGAGTTATCGGGAGAGAAGTGCGATGCGTATGCTGCACCGCTACTCTTATATATCATTTTAGTCTTGTAAGTTTCTAGATCCATTATGTATACATCTAGGTCTTTACCATTCCTTTCGTTAGATGTGTATGATAGTAATGTTTCATCATTATTTATTGTATTTAATGCATATCTTACGCTTTTGGCTTTAGTTAATTGTATAATCTTGCAAGAGTCTATATCTAGTTTATATATTTGTGGTAATTCATCGCCATCTTTGGCTTTAGTGAAGAAGATGCTGTGGTTAACTTTACTAGTTAGGTATTGCATAATGCCATTTTGGTAATCAGTGTATGGGTACCTCTCTTTAGTTAATCTGTTATATGAGTACAGCTGGAATGTACCTGTATTATTAGATAAATAAATTATAGTATCATTGTCATACCAAGATGGTGCTACAACTCGCTCTATCTTTAGTAACTCCTTAAATAAATTAGTCATGTCTTTAATATCTTATATTAGATAATACCATATTATAAATGGCACCGGGCTTCGTTGAAGTCCGGTGCCGTTGGTTTAAGGAGGGGGCGGGTTGTTTATTAATTATGTTGACACATATGATATGTACATATAATATATACATATGAATACTACAACATTTACTAGTACTATAAATCCTGACTCTCTAGCCTGGGCTACGGAGTATGCAGAGCAGGCTAATAAAACTCGCAGAGAAGTTTTGGAAGAGGCTATTGAAACTTATAGAGAGCTCAAGACAAAGAGTCTTTTAAAAGAGTCTTTTACTCGTATTGCACAAGATATGAATCCTGTAGAGATGGCGGAGTGGGGTATGGATGATTATGCCAAGGTCGTTAAATAATTATGAATATTAAACAAGGTTATATCTATACAGCTGATTTAAATCCTGTTAAAGGGTCCGAGCAATCGGGCAAGCGCCCCGTGGTGGTAATCTCAGGTAATACGATGAACAGTACTCTACCAGTTGCGATAGTTTGCCCACTTAGTTCTCAAGTAAAAAAATATTATGGTTGTGTACCTTTAGCAAAGACTAAGACGAATGGTTTGAAGTCTGACTCTGAGGTTTTAACATTCCAAATCCGCACCATCTCACAGGATAGATTAACAAAGAGTATTGGCAAGATAACACATCAGCAGTTACAGAGAGTGCATGATGGACTAAATAAGATTTTAAAGTTTTAGAGCTTTATAAATTATGAGTTTGGTGTACCATTGGGCTTATGACTGTCAATATACAAGGTGTAATTACAAGCTTGCTTGAGCAAGCACTTGAGGATGCGGGTGTTGAGGTTGGTGGCACTGAGATAACTTTGGAGCATCCAGCTGACCTAACTCATGGTGACTACTCTTGTAATGTGGCTATGCAACTCTCTAAAAGGTTGGGTAAGAATCCCAGAGAGTTGGCTGACGAGATTGTAACCAAATTACCAGAGAGTGAGTGGGTAGATAGAGTGGAGGTTGCCGGTCCCGGGTTTATCAACTTCTTTCTTTCAGAAAGGTTCTTCGAGCAGAGTATAGCAGAAGTCTTAAACAGTAAAGAGTCTTGGGGTAAGAGTAGTGTGCAGAGAGGGCAGAGATTGTTATTGGAGCATAGCTCACCGAACCTCTTTAAACCATTCCACATTGGGCACTTGGTTAACAATACATACGGTGAGGTATTGGTGCGATTGATGCGATTTGCCGGAGCTGATGTCACAGCACTATCCTTCCCCTCAGATGTGTCACCCGGCATAGCCAAGGCGGTGTGGGGTATTATGGAGATGGGTGTTGCAGAGAGCTTCACCATAGAGCAAGTGGGTGAAGCATATGTTAAAGGGGTAGAGGCTTATAAAGAGAGTGAGGAGGTAAAGACGCGCATAGATGAGATAAATAAGAATATATATAACAAACAGGATTCTCCGGAGTATGAGGTGTATAAAAGAGGTAGAGAGCTTTCGCTAGAGTACTTTAATAGCATCACAGCTCGGCTCGGCTCACACTTTGATAAGTTAATATTTGAGATAGAGGCTGAGCAGGAGGGCAAGAGGATTGTGCTTGAGAATGTGCCTAAAGTTTTTGAAGAGTCCGATGGTGCAATAATTTTCAGAGGGTCGGAGTATGGTCTCTTTGATAATGTGTATATTAACTCCGCAGGCTTTGGTACTTACTTAGCTAAAGACACGGGTCTGCTTAGTATTAAGTTTAGAGAGTATGACTTTGATAAGTCTATACTTGTGACAGACATAGAGCAGAAGCAACATTTTGAGCTGGTGAAGAAGTCGGCAGGGCTTATAAATAAAGAGTGGGCGGAGAAGTCTCTCTTCCTCCAGCATGGGCGCTTGGTGCTAACTACCGGCAAAATCTCCTCAAGGAGTGGTGGTGTACCGCTTGCGGTAGATATACTAGACTCTGTAAAGAGCTCTGCACTAGATAGGGCACAAGAGTCAGGCTCTGAGATGACAGAGGAGTCGGCAGAGATGGTGGCAATAGCAGCTATTAAGTATGCAATAGTGAAGGTTGGCATGGGTAAAAATATTACTTTTGACCTAGAGCAGTCATTATCATTTGAGGGGGACTCCGGACCATACTTGCAGTACACTTATGCCAGATGTAAGTCTGTGCTGGCTAAGGCATATCCGCACAGAAACAAAGAGAGGGTGGTAGTACAAATGCCAAAAGATTCGCAAGAGATGCAGAAGATGGAGGTTGAGAAGTTGCTCTATAGGTTCCCTGAGGTGGTAGAGCGTGCGGCTACAGAGTACGCACCGCATTACATAGCGAATTATCTTAATGACTTGGCCAGTGCATATAACAGTTGGTATGCACAAGGCAAGATACTAGACGGTACAGATGCAGAGCATTATAAGCTGGCACTCACAGAAGCCACAGCCCAAACAATTAAAAATGGTTTAAAAATACTGGGAATCAACACCCCCGAGAGGATGTA
>WFTK01000016.1 GCA_015485505.1 Patescibacteria group bacterium
GCTCACTCCAAGCTCTTTGGCAAAGATCCTTGCAAGAGTAGTCTTCCCCACTCCGCGCGTACCACTAAAGATATATGCATGTGCCGGATTATTCTCCTTAACCGCCTTCTGCAATGCAGAGACGACCTTAGCTTGCCCCATCACATCCTTAAAGCTCTCCGGGCGATACTTGCTATATAAAGCGATATTTTTACTCATCCTGATATTATAACACAAACAAAAACCATCAGACATAAAAAAGCAGCCGATGTGTCCTTGGGGTAGGGACTGTGTGGAGGACACACCGGCTGCCAGAATCCAGCACTCTCCCCTCCCAAGGGGGCGGTGCCGGTGCCTCAACCCTCCCCTGTGGGACGAGGAGAGGAGGCTTGAGCCCCGGGGCGAGCAAGGTGCCCGGGACCCTTTTTGGCGGTGTTACAGGCCAAACACCGCCAAAATCCACAGAGGACTATACCCTATTCCTATACTTTTGCAAGAGTTTTATAGCTTCCTCTGGTGACTCTGTCGCCATAAGCTCTTTGCGCAACTCCTTAGCACCGTCCCAGCCATTTATATATGCTTTATAATGCTTCTTCATCACATGGTAGCCTTTATGGCCTGGCTTGAGTAGGAGCTCATCAAAGAGCTTTATGTGCTCTATAAGCATCTTTATCTTCTTAGTTTTTGTTACGTCACTCCCAGTGAAGACACCTCCTGTAGGTCCTCCGCAAGATTTGGGCTTGGACGACATATCCTGAGCCTGCTCAGTGATGTGTCCCAAATCTGAGGACTGTTGCCTACTCCGCAGGAGAGTAGGCATTGCCGGCAGGAGGTTGTCCTCACTGGGAGTTAAGTCGGTACTGAAGAAGTCCGGGGTACCAAAGGCGGCGCGACCCACCATTATACCCTCACAGCCATACTCCTTAGCTAGCTCTGTGCCTTGTTCAACGCTCTGTACATCTCCATTACCTATAAGCACAGTACTTGGCGAGAGCTCGTCTCGCCACTTTACAATCTGCCTCATATGCTCCCACTGAGCCGGTACTTTACTCATCTGACTACGAGTGCGCAGGTGCACCGTCAATGCATCTGGCTTCTCCTTTAAGATTGTAGGTATCCAAGTATTAATATCATCTACTGAGCTATAACCTATACGTGTCTTTACAGATAGTGGCAACTTCGGTGCCCCCTTGCGCACTGCGCGCATAAGCTCTACTGCCAGCTCTGGGTGCCGTATAAGCGCAGCACCTGAGACTTGCTTAACCACCGCATTAACTGGGCAACCCATATTAATATCTACCCCATCAAACCCAAGCTCTTGTACTAGCCTAGCAGCGCTCTCCATCCTCTTAGGGTTACTATTGTATATCTGCGCCACTATTGGCCGCTGACCCTCGGTATAGCTAAGCTTGGCACGCAACCTCTCTTGTGCCCTCTCATCTCCAAAAGCCAGACCATCTGATGGAGTAAACTCTGTAAAAAGCACAATATCGCTAGGGGTCCCCTGGCGACATTGTTTAGAGTACCTAACAAACATCTCCCTAAAGGCAATGTCAGTGACATCCTCCATAGGAGCAAGACAAAAGAACGGATCACTGCCACTAGAGAGCCTCTGCCAAAAATTATGTCTCTTTTTAAATATCCTTAACATAGTCAATTACTCTATACTATGCTACCATTTGGTGCAATGTCGGTAGATACAGCAGTAGTATATGTACTATTATATCTCTCCCTCTACTTTGAGGTTTTTTTGCTAATATCTTTTATAGCACATAAAAATACCTTGAGTAAAACAACACACAAAACCAAGTGCACATATTACCCCTCAACAACAATAATCGTACCCTGCTACAATGAGGAAAAGACTCTTGCAGGTACACTAAGGTCACTACTCGCCCTAGACTACCCACAAGACAAGCTAAGTATAGTTGTAGTAAACGACGGCTCTAAAGACAAAACTCAGCAGATAGCTGAGGAGTTTGCCTCACAGTACCAGCAAATTAAAGTACTAAGTAAAGAGAACGGTGGCAAAGCCAGCGCAATGAACATGGCAATAGCTCAATGTAAGACAGAGCTCGTTGGATGCCTTGACGCAGACTCATTTGTGAGCCCCAATGCACTCAAGTTAATATCTGCTAAATTTGCAGAGTCTAGTGACATAAGTGCCGTGACTCCTGCCATAATGATACACAACCCAACTAATGCCTTGCAATATATGCAACGCGCCGAGTATATGGTCGGTATATTTATGAAGAAGGCTTTCAGTATAATAGACTCTATTATTGTAACTCCAGGACCCTTCTCCATTTTCCGCACGGAGCACATATTAGCACTCTCACCAAATGCATCTGAAGTGTGGCAACATGCCCATGGCACAGAGGACTTTGAGATGGGTTTACGATTGCAGAGCAACTTTAAAAAGATTGCGAATGAGCCATTAGCGCAAGTACACACGATCTCACCCAATACGCTATACAGCTTATATCGTCAGAGGTTGCGCTGGGTATACGGCTTCTTAATGAATGCTTATGACTACAAACATATGATAGGCAATCACAAATACGGTAATGTAGGCATGTTTATACTCCCAACTGCCTTGTTAGGAGTGTTTGGTGCTGTATATATGTTTGGCCTACTTATATTTAATATACTCAAAGGCACCTTTAACCTACTAGAGAGAGTGTTGACTACGGGCATGCATGTGTCTTGGCCTAATCTTGAACTATTCTATATCAACACTAACGCAATGCTATTTATAGTTATAAGCCTCTTGGCAATACTGCTACTTATACTACACAACTCTGCTCTACTCTCGGGAGTTAAGGTACACAAGAGAGACACTGCACTGTATTTACTACTTTACGGCTTTGTGTCTCCCCTGTGGCTTACAAGTGCACTAGCAAGAGCACTAATAGGAGCCGAGAGTAAGTGGCGAGTAATAAGATAATATGAATTATAAAAGATACATACTGGCATTTATAATCACTAGTGCAATCTTTGCAACTGCAATACTCATTAGCAATAAGCTAAACGCAGACAAACTGATGCAAGTACGCGCTATTGAAGATAAGATGAGTATAGACATACTCTCATTAGAGACCCAATTTGACCTATTGCAAGAGCTCTCTTGCGAGCAGATAGGTAATAGCACAATACTCTCTAGTGAGCTCAGTAACCTTGCCAGCAAGCTCTCATATATGGAGGAGCAACGCGGAGCAGATGATAGTGAGGTAATACGACTTAAGAGACGTTACTCCCTACTACAAATAAAAGACCTATTATTGATGAAAAGGGTCTCGGACAAATGCAACATAAAGCCTACTGTTGTATTATATTTTTACTCTAATAAAGGCGATTGTAGTAGCTGTAAACGTCAAGGTTATGTACTAACCAAACTAGCTGAAGATTATAGTGATAACCTACGCATATATGCCTTTGATGCCAACTTGGACCTGTCTGTACTCAAGACTCTGATAAACATAAATAACGTAACTAAAGAGCTACCGGCCCTTGTTATAAATGGTAAAACATACTACGGCTTTAAAAGTTTAGATGATATGCACAAGTTGCTACCAGAACTTGCAGATATTGAAGAATCTGGTAAAGTTAGCGGCACGTCCGACCCAGTAGCGGACACGCCAGAATAGCTCAGTTGGTAGAGCAACCGCCTTGTAAGCGGTAGGTCAGCGGTTCAAATCCGCTTTCTGGCTCCAAAGGTACTCGATACCTCTTTAAGAAAGATGCAACCGCCTAGCCTTTTTTATAATTTATTATCTTCTGCAATCTTATCAATGTCTAGTGAATCTTTATGCTCTTGTACATCTTTTAAAAAGCCATTCTCCCTCACGGCATCAGCCTCTGCCCCTGCTTTAGCACTTTTATGAGCTACCGAGCGAGCTCTCCACTCCACCTTCTTAGCTATACTCGCTGTAACTTTAGCAAACTTATGCGCAAGAGTATTGTATGTTTTGCGTAATACGTACTTAATCTGAGCGGGTGTGCACAACTCTTTACATTTAGCCTCTAAAGAGAGTATCCTCTCATCTGCCAAAGAGCGATGAGTTGCAGCGATCTTAAGCTCACCTGTCTTAGACTCTGTATACTTAATATAAAATAACGCAACGATGAGAGAGGCTGCTATAAGCAATATTACTAATGTAATCATATTGAAATTATATCACAACAAGAGCTGTTGCTATACTATACTTAAGCAGCAAAGCGCTCTGAGCGAGTAACCTCTACTCTCTCGCCAAATTTTTGTGTAGCCTCTTTTATTAGCTCTCCAACTGTCTTCTCTCCATCTTTAACAAATGGCTGATCTACAAGCACCTTCTCCTTAAGATATGCATTGAGCTTACCCTCGAGTATCTTATCTTGCATCTCCGCAGGCTTATCTGCCACCTCCTCTTTAAAGACATCTCTAGCTGCAGCCAAGTCCTCCTCCCTAACATCATCTTTAGTTGTAAACTCTGGAGCCATAGCAGCAACATGCATCGCGATGTCGTATGCTAGAGCCTTAAACTCCTCATTCTTAGCTACGAAGTCTGTCTCACAAGAGAGTACTACAACTCCAGCAACTGCACCACCTTGGTGTAGATATACGCCGACTGTACCTGCTCCTAGGCTTCTGTCACTCTTTTTGTCTGCCACTTGAGCACTAACCTTCCTTAAGAGCACTTTGGCCTTCTCTATATCTCCTCCGGCCTCTTCTAGGGCCTTTTTACATTGCATTATAGATACGCCTGTCTCATCTCTTAACGTTTTAATATCCTCCATTGAATTTGCCATAATTAGTTTAAATTAAGTTGTTATTTAATAGCAGATGCTATAGCATCTACAAGGTATTGTATGCTCTTACGAGTAGTATCATTAGCCGGTACTGGGTATGTGACCTTTGACAAGTCGCAGTCATTATTAGCTATTGCTATCACAGGTATACCAAGTTGATTTGCCTCAGCTACACCTTTGCTCTCAAACTCAGGGTCCACAACGAATATCCCTGCTGGGAGCTTCTTCATGCTTAGTAGCCCACCAAATTTTTGCTCCAAGTCGGCTATCTCTCTGTCTATCATCAAACGCTCTAGTTTAGTAAATTTATCAAGCGCTCCAGACTCTTTGTCTGAGATTAACTTCTCTAGCTTGTCTATACGCTTGCGTATCTCTTTAAAGTTAGTAAGGGTCCCACCAATATACCTACCGCATACATAAGGTTGACCCTTACGCTCTGCAGCACTGCGCATTATGTCTCGCGCCTCATTCTTACCTCCTAAGAACAGGATTTGCCCATCTGCCTTTGTAAGCTCGGCAACGGCATCTTTAGCCTTCTCTAGCATCTCTGCTGTTTGCTCTAGGTCAAATATATCATGCTTGTCCTTCTGCCCAAAGATATACTTGAGCACACTAGGGTGTCTACGGCTCTTGGTATAACTATAATGAGCTCCTGCCTCAAATAGCTCTTTAACGGTATCTTTGTTTATTGTCATATGCGCGCTATGCTACCAAAGATTACCCCTTAGCGCAAGTCTCTTATATGCCTAACGACGACTTAACTTTATTGTAAAGCCAGTATAAGAACAAGACTATCAAGCCGATGAGCCACCACCAAGCCTGCCATAGTGCGGCCCAAAACCCCTCTTGATTTATTACCCCAGCTCCAGCGTCATTAATAGTAATATCTACCTCTGGAGGTGTAATATCAGAGACCGGTGTAGCTATATCTACTCTGTTAACCTCCACTCTTGCAGAGCAGACATTAACCAAACCCCCATCATTAACCACTGTCATATTGTACTCTGTAGTATCAGTGGGAGTTATTATGCGACTACCTGGCCCGGGAGTTACGTGCCCCACACCCTTATCTATAAAGGCTACATTTGCATTTTTAGTGTCCCAAGTTAATTCCACCGCACCGTTAGTTGTGACTCTTGGCACCAAGCTACATGTAGGTTGCTCTCCAGGGTCGTCTATTGCTACGGCGGCTCCACAGTTGAGTTGCCTCACCAGCCTATAAGCTACAAATGAACAATCAATACACCTGGCTTGCAAGTTAGCATCTGGCCTAAGGTACACTGTTGGCGGTGTCACTCTGTCTGTATAGTTTGGTACTATTTGGTAATTAGAGTTTGCATATACTAAGCCCAGCGGCAACATGCCTATAAAGCCTACTACTATAAGCAACTTAGTCATTGCTTATAATTATAACACACCTTATTTACTCCTCTGTAAATATTGCCTTGACACGACGCACTCCAGCCGAGCTACTACTCTCCTTAGTAATCTTAAATTTACCAAACTTGCTTATATCTGCTGTACTCTCTACATGTGGACCACCACAGAGCTCTCGTGAGTATACATTCCCCTCCGAGTCCTTGATGGTATATATCGTAACCCTCTCAGGATACTTCTCCCAGAAGGCTCCGGTGGCACCACTCTCTCTGGCTTCCTCTTTATCCATCTCCTCTATCTCTACTTTAGCGCCAGCTTGTATGGACTTGTTAACATACTCTTCAACTTTATCTAATACCTCTCTATCTACTTTTGACTCATGAGTAAAGTCAAAACGTGCGCGTTCACTCGTTATATTGCTACCACGCTGAGTTATATGCTCTCCAAGATACTTACGTAAGCCAGCAAGCATAAGGTGCGTAGCAGTGTGGAAGGCTGTCGTCTTCTCGCTATGGTCGGCTAAGCCCCCCTTAAACTTCTGCTCTGCTCCGGTCCTGCTCTGCTCTTTATGTTTCTTCATTTCTGCTTTAAACTCTTGCAAATTTACACTTAGACCAGCTTCTTTAGCCAATTCCTCTGTGAGCTCTATAGGGAAGCCGTATGTGGTAAATAGCACATAGGCATCGTGCCCAGATATCTCCCCCAACTTGGTGGTCGAACCACCAAGTTTGTTAAACATTTTTTTACCTGTCTCAAGAGTCTTCCTAAATTGCTCCTCCTCTGCTTTAATCGTCTCATTCTCTGATAACTCTCCTGCCGGCACTCCCAGCTTGTCTGCATGTATTATACTCCTGCGGATAAGTCGCCTAACAAAGTAGCCTTGCTCTGTATTACTCGGCAAGATACCCTCCTCTATCATGGCCTCAGCAGCGCGCAAGTGGTCAGCTATAATACGGAATGACTCTTGATACTCAACATCCTCATAACTCTTGCCAGAGCGCTCCTCAAGAGGATTTATAATATTTTGGAAGGTGTCTATAGTAAAGACATCGGCACTACCCTCCGTAGCCGCCGTGATACGCTCGAGCCCGCCACCGTAGTCTATATTCTTATTCTCAAGCTCTATAAAGCTACCGTCCTCGAGCTTCTTATATTGCATAAACACATTGTTCCCTATCTCTATAAAGCGCCCACAATCACAATTAGGATGGCAATACTCACCAAATGCAGTGTCATGCTCAATATCAGGGAACTCATAAAACATCTCAGAGTCTGGCCCGCCAGGCTCACCGGCAGGCATGTTCGCTGGCACACCGGCTCTACTCCACCAGTTCTTCTTGCTATCATAATAAAAGATTCTCTCGCCCTCTCGCATACCTCGCTTGCCACCGTTTTCTTCGCTACCCATATCGGCAACCTCAGCCTCTATACCAACACCACCAAACAGCTCTTGCCAAACCCTGGGAGCATCCTCGTCTCTTGGCACTACTGCATCCTCATCTCCACCGAAGCAGGTTACATAAAATCTTTTAGGGTCAAGCTTAAGCTCCCCTATAAAGAACTCCCACATCCAGCGGATTTGCTCCTCTTTAAAATAATCACCGAATGACCAATTACCAAGCATCTCAAAGAAGGTCGTGTGCCGATTATCACCAACCTCTTCAATATCATCTGCCCTAAAGCACTTTTGTGAGTCTGTAATACGTGTACCAAGTGGATGCTTAGCACCGAGTAAATATTGTATCATCGGCTGCATGCCCGAGCCGGTGAAGAGTGTCGTCGGGTCGTTCTCTGGCACTAGCGGACTGCTTGGCACAACCTTATGCCCCTTATCCTCCATAAACTTTAAGTATTTGTCTCTAACCTCTGCTGTCTTCATAAGTAAGTATTATACACAAAACTATGCAGTAAGCACCTCGGCACTACTCTTACCGACTATTACAGTATGCTCAAACTGTGCCGAGTCGCTACCATCTGCACTCTCATATGTATAACCGTCAGGCATAGCTTTAATACGCCCCTTACCCGCTATGAGTATTGGCTCTATGGCGAGCACCTGCCCCTCTACTAGTCTCTCGCCTGTGCCTGGCTTACCATAACACGGTATAAACGGCTCCTCATGCACCCTCTGCCCAACACCATGCCCACCAAGCTCACGAGGTACTGAATAACCATACTTATGCGCCACTTGCTCTACCGCATGCCCTATGTCCCCAACAGCGAGGCCTTGCCTCGCTGTTGTAATTGCGGCGAGAAGGGCCTCTTTAGCAGCATTTATCAACCTCTGTCTCTCTTGGCTTATTTGCCCAACCCCTACAGTAGTGCATGAATCTACTATAAGACCCTTATGGTTAAGTAAGCAGTCTATAGAAACTATATCGCCTTCTTTTAAGATCTTCGGATTTTCATTGGGTATGCCGTGCACAATCTCTTGATTAACAGACACACACAGTGCCGCTGGATATGGGCGAGCACAACCAGAGGGCGTATAACCAAGAGTTGCAGGCTTATCTCCCATCTCATCTATCAACTCTCTAGCCAAATCCTCAAGCTCTTGAGTGCTCACGCCAGGCTTAGCCGCCTCGCCTAAGGTGTGCAATAGCTGCGCTAGGTGCTTGCCACCCTCTCTTAATATATCCCTTTGCTCTTGTGTCTTTATTATCACAGTGCCATAAGTATGCACCCTAGTATACACATTTGCAATCTATTGAGGTTACTCTGGTAAAACTGTAGTACCTAGTGACTCATCTTTAAGCTTGCTGATGTCTTGCATACTCACTACTCTTATAGGCAAATTATTATCTCGGCACATTGCTATGGCACTTGCGTCCGCCACCTTTAAGTTCTGTTCTATTACCTCAGTAGCTGTTATTTTATCTATCTTGGTTGCACTGCTGTCTGTATCCGGATCAGCAGTATATACACCGTCTACGCCGTCTTTAGCTAACACTAATGTGCCACAATTAAGCTCTAGCGCCCTCTGCGCTGCAGTGGTGTCTGTGGTGAAGTATGGCATACCCGTACCACCTGCAAATATCACAACACGACCCTTAGCCAAATGCCTGCGTGCGCGCTGTGGTATATAGCTCTCGCACACCTGCGGCATGGCAATAGCCGAGCTCACTCGCACTATGAGACCCTGCGACTCAAAGTAGTCGCGTACAGCAAGGGCATTTTGCACTGTGGCGAGCATACCTATGTAGTCTCCGGTACTACGGCGTATACCGACATTACCAGCGAGCTCAGCACCACGGAAGAGGTTGCCCCCGCCTACCACCAGCGCCACCTCATAGCCAGCATCTTGCACCTCCTTAATCTGCTTAGCTGTTTCCTCAAGTACACTCTCAGTGAACTTCTCTGCGCCATTGCTCAGTGCCCCACCACTAAGCTTAATCAATATCTTTTTATTATCCTTAGGTATTGTTTGCATAATATATTTGTTATAAGTCTAATTTATTAAGTATCTCTTTATGCACTTCGTCTATAGACTTTGCACCATCTATCCTATGCACCCTCGCTCCGTGCTCTTGCATATAATCTATTGCTGGCATTGTCTTGTTATTAAACCACTGTAGTCTCTTGCGCATGGCCTCATCATTGTCATCTGAGCGACCCTCGCCTCGAGCTATTGCGCGCTCTTTGGCAGTCTCATCGTCTATCTCTAGTATAAAGATATCATGCTCACGACCAAACCAATGCAACATACCTTGCAATAAACGAGCCTCATCAACGCTCCGAGCCGCTCCGTCAAATACTATATTATCATCTTCTCCAACACTCTTGAGTAAGATGCCGCTCCACATATAGGCTGACACAGCCTGTGGTACGAGCTCTCCAGCGCTAATAGTCTCATTAATCTTCCTTGCGCCATAGGTACCGGCATGTTCAGCATAATCTCTAAGTAATTGCCCTGTCTCTATGAAGTGCGTATTACGCTTCTCCCTCAACCTCTGCACCAATAACCTTGCTTGCGTACCCTTACCCGCGCCACTCATACCATAGAGAAGTACTGTCCGCGGTTTTTTATTTACTTTTGTCATTTATTTATAATTAACTTATATAACCCTCTTTACGCATTATTTGCATTACCTCATCTATTGCTTGATCTAGTTTACCATTTTCATTCTTAACTGTGTAGTCGCATATTGCCTCAAACTCTCTCATTTCTGTGTGTATTGCCTCTAATCTCTCTTGTAACTCACTATCACTCATAGGGTGTCTGGCAGTAACTCTACTAATAAGCTCCTCCTCAGAGCCAGCAACTATAAGCACAGCTATTGCATCATGATGTGCTTTAAAATATTTAATACCCTCTGCTTGCACTTGAGCTACCACAATCTTGCCGTCTTGAGCTTTGTTATATAAGTCTGGCAAATATGTGCCATAGTACCTGTCTGTATCTTGTGCATGCCAATACTCTGGTATGTGTCCATTCTCTATTGCCGTTAAAAACGCACTCTTACTGATGTAATGATAGTCTACTCCGTCCACCTCTCCATCTCTTGGCTCTCTAGTTGTGGCAGTTACAAGTCGTGCACAATTATCACATCTCTTTAGTACCCCCTCTAATATTGAGTTCTTCCCTGAGCCGGTAGGGCCAGAGATTATGAGTATCTTCACTTTATTTTTATTATTTGCGCCTATATCTAATGCCATATCAATGCACACAACTATACTTGAGCATCAGAGGATTGCAAATAAGCTGTTAAAGTAGTGTACTAAAGAAGTAATACCACAATGCACCCATCTCTCTGAGTATAAAGAATGGCTCTCTAGAGTAGCGCGCGGCAGAGCCATCAAGCCCTGAGCCTGCTCCATACTCGGCCTTATGGAGAGTGAAGCCCTCTCTGCCCAAGCCCTCTCGCTGTGCCAGTAAGCCAATACGAGCAAGGTGAAAGTCATTAGATACCAATATATATGAGCGAGATTTATCCAAATGCTCTATTGTAGCTAATGTATTAGCCCCCTCTCTATCAAGCTCTATAGCGCTCTCAGGTACCCCCTCTTTAAGCAAGATGTCTGTCATTATATCTACCTCATGTGCACCATATATAGAGTCTGCACCCGAGAGTACTATGCAATTTGCTAAGCCCTGCTTATATAAGCTTGCCGCACTCACCGTCCTGTCTGCCAGGGCGTGACTTGCCACTGGACCATAATATCCGGGCCATACAGCAGCGCCAAACACCACAATGCAATCGGCGGGCTTAGTGGCTGTGTGAGAGTAAAATGAGAATATGTACATAAGGGTAAGTAAGACGAGTAATACTAAACTTACAACACCCACTCTTAATACCCTTATAACTTTATTAATCATATTAGATATATGATACTACATTATATAACAAAACACCCAGCTTATTATAGCCGGGTGTTTTGTAGATTAAATCCTCTATGTTGGCGCCTACCTACTCTCCCCGCAAAGCGAGTACCATCGGTGTTGCAGTGCTTAACTGCCGGGTTCGGAATGTGACCGGGTGTACCCACTGTACCAAAGCACCAACATACAAGATTCAATCTTGTATTGTAATAAAAGATGAGCAAGTGATGTTTTTAAACCCGGGGCAGTGGGCGGCTAGGGGTAGAGGGTTTAAAAATATTACTTGTGAAGTCTTTTATTAAATATTTGAAAAGAACAAACATTAACAACTAAATACAATACAAGAGAAATAACAGTGCAAAACTGTATTTTGAAACTATGCAAAATGAATCTAGTGACTCACAAAGCTCCCCATAGATGCCCTTCGACGAATTAGTACACCTCGGCTGAGCGTCTCGCAACGCTTACACCTAGTGCCTATCAACGTAATCATCTCTTACGGGTCTCAAATGATACCTAATCTTGAAGTTGGCTTCCCGCTTAGATGCTTTCAGCGGTTATCCATGCCCGACATAGCTACTCGGCAGTGCCACTGGCGTGACAGCCGATAGACCAGAGGTCAGTCCATCCCGGTCCTCTCGTACTAGGGACAGATCTTCTCAAGTATCGACGCCTGCAGCAGATTATGACCAACCTGTCTCACGACGGTCTGAACCCAGCTCGCGTAACTTTTTAATTGGCGAACAGCCAAACCCTTGGGACCTGCTCCAGCCCCAGGATAAGTTGAGCCGACATCGAGGTGCCGAACATCGCCGTCGCTCTGGACGCTTAGGCGATACCAGCCTGTTATCCCCAGGGTAACTTTTATCCGTTAATCTCCGGCCGCATCTAAAGCGTACCGTCGGTTCACTATGTTCTACTTTCGTACCTGCTCGGGTCGTACCCCTTGCAGTCAAGCTCTCTTATGCCATTACACTATCAGCATGGTTTCCATCCACGCCTAGAGAACCTTTAAACTCCTCCGTTACTTTTTGGGAGGATAGCGCCCCACTAAAACTACCCACCAGATACTGTCTCCATAAGGTTTTTCCTTACAGGTTAGGTGAAGCAAAAGCAAAGAGTGGTATTTCACTGACGACTCCACAACCCCCAAAAGGGCTGCTTCAAAGTCTCCCACCTATTCTACGCATTGCAAACACAACACCAATATCAAGCTGTAGTAAAGCTCCTGGGGTCTTTTCGTCTAGCTGCAGGTAGGCGGCATCTTTACCGCCATTGTATTTTCACCGGGCTCTTCCTCGAGACAGTGTCCCAGTCATTACGCCATTCGTGCACGTCTGAAATTACCAGACAAGGAATTACGCTACCTTAGGACCGTTATAGTTACGGCCGACATTCACCGGGGCTTACATAGCCCAGCCTAACAACTAAAAGTCATTAGACCATCCATGTTTAACCTTCCGGCATTGGTCAGGCGTCACCCCGTATACATCCTCTTACGAGTTCGCACGGAGCTGTGTTTTTGATAAACAGTTGCCAGGACTCTTTCGCTGCGACCCCGCACATCACGCTACGCGCGATGTGCACAGTTTTTAGTTTTTAGTTTTTAGTAAAATTGCAAAGCAATTTTTTCTATCAACTATCAACTATCAACTTACACATCACATGCAATGTGATGTACAGGGTAGACCTTATCCCGAAGTTACGGTCGCTGTTTTGCCGAGTTCCTTGAGGAAGACTCACCCGTTCGCCTTGGTCTTCTCGACCCTACCACCTGTGTTGGTTTGCGGTACGGTTCCTCTGTATTTATGCTTAGAAGCTTTTCTTGGAGGGCTCTTACTATGAATCTCTATCGGCCGAAGCCTCAAAATCTATTCAATCTACGCTCTTGATGCAACCCGGATTTACCTAAATTACAGAGCTTAAAATTAAAAACACAAATCCAATAATGTGCTCATAGATGTTTCCCCCGTCTCTCCATCGCAATACAGAGAAGTTATGGAATATTAACCATATGTCCATCGCCTCCAGCTTTCGCCATCGGCTTAGGCCCGACTAACCCGCAGATGAACTTCATTGCTGCGGAAACCTTGGTATTTCGGCGGACTGGACTCTCACCAGTCTTGCGGTTACTCGTGCCAACATTTTCACTTCTGTATGCTCCACCGTGGGTTACCCCTTCGGCTTCATCGCCAACAGAACGCTCTCCTACCGCTCAAGCACATCACGCTACGCGCGATGTGCACAGTTTTTAGTTTTTAGTTTTTAGTAAAATTGCAAAGCAATTTTTTCTATCAACTATCAACTATCAACTTACACATCACATGCAATGTGATGTACTCAAGCCCGCGTTTTCGGTATTATACTTAGCCCCGATAATTTGCGGCGCAAAGTCTCTGAATGAGTGAGCTGTTACGCTATCTTTAAAGGGTGGCTGCTTCTAAGCCAACCTCCTCATTGTCTGAGAAACTTCACCTCCTTAAGTGCACTTAGTATAAATTTAGGGACCTTAAACTGCGATCTGGGCTGTTTCCCTTTCGAGCACAGGAGCTTCGCCCCCTGACTCTAACTGCCACGTTCTTAATCATTGGTATTCGGAGTTTGATAGAGTGGGCGAGGTTTCCCCCTATCCCGACTCATCCAGTGCTCTACCCCCAATGGGAACACGTGACGCCAACCCTAAAGCTGTTTCGGAGAGAACCAGCTATTACGAGGTTCGATTGGCTTTTCACCCCTTACCACAAGTCATCCGAGCGTGTTGCACGGCGCGACGGTTCGGGCCTCCCCTTTGTTCTCACAAAGGTTCACCCTGCTCATGGTAAGCTCACCTCGTTTCGGGTCTATTGTAATACCTTTTAATTTCGCACTATTAATACTCGCTTTCGCTGTGCCTCCGCGGGACAACCGCTTAGACAAGGAATCACAATAACTCGTTGGCTCATTCTTCAATAGGCACGCCGTCGAGGTACGAGACCTCTCCGACTCCTTGTAGATGTATGGTTTCAGTTCTATTTCACTCCCCTTATCGGGGTTCTTTTCACCTTTCCCTCACGGTACTTGTTCACTATCGATCTGAAAAAGTATTTAGCCTTACCGGTTAGTTCCGGTGGATTCACCCGAGCTACTCGTGTCTCGGGCTACTCAAGAGCGGTATCAAAGAAGGCTAATTGATTTCGTATACGGGACTATTACCCTCTAGGGTCAAGCTTCCCAGCTTGTTCTACTATCAATTAACTTTGTAACTTCTCTCATCGTAAAGATGACGATACTGTCTTACAACCCCTATTATAAATAATAGGTTTGGGCTTCTCCGGTTTCGCTCGCCGCTACTCACGGAATACTATTTGGTTTCTTTTCCTCTAGGTACTGAGATGTTTCACTTCCCTAGGTCTGCCCCTTGCGTCATTATAACAACAAGGTCACGAGGTATTGCCTCGTGGGGTTCCCCCATTCGGAAATCTACGGATCATAGGTTGATTGGCACCTACCCGTAGCTTATCGCAGCCAGTCCACGCCCTTCATCGCCTTTTTCAGTCAAGGCATCCTCCATACACCCTTATCAGAGCATCCATGCGGAGCTCTGTTAACCACTAGTTCTTATTTATTTAGGTCAATAATATAAAAATGTTATAAATATATTATTTTGATGACAAGATAAAATCATGCCATCAGACCAAATTGTTAAGATTCAATCATTTTGCCTCACAACTCCTTCCTCAGAGTTGTGATTGGTTGAAAATACGCTGTGTGTCTTAAACGAAAAGACCTCTCTCATAATAAAACGAGAGAAAACTATAAAGACACACAACCTGTTTTGTTTTGTCGATTGATTGACTCAAACATAATAAAATGTCTGGCCAATCTTCTCTTATATTGTATTCAGTTGTCAATGAACTAACTTTAATTTAGTATCAAAAAAGTCGCTCTCCGAGCGACCCGCATGTGAGCATTATGTAATGCGCACTAGGTCACTGGTCGATTACTTAATTTAATACTCATAAAGTGGTGGGTATTATACATATATAAATAAACATTGCAAACTTTTATACAGGCCTTACTGTAATTATTAATATGCTATAATCCATACAATGAAGGAATCACCGAATAACACGGAAAAACCCAAAACAATAGATGGTAAAGAACCTCTGAGTTATGAAGCTTTCAAATATAAGCCGGGCGAGCCAGACATGGACATCAGACAACCCTTTAATAACTTCTGAAAATCTTTAGTATATACAATGCGATACATTCTTACAGTATATCATCAATCATCTTCTTGGCATTGTCATAACGCTTAGAGTTGCGTAACGCATGCTCTATTTGCTTGTCCCATCTGGCATTAAGTTTTGCCGGGTCTTTAGTGGGTACAAATGGTATACCCTGCTCTATAATAACCTGATTTAAAAACATCTTAACAGCTGTAGACATATCGATACCTAAAGCTCCGAGCGTCTTAGATGCCTTCTGCTTAACCCCCTCATCTATCCTAATGTTTAGTGTTGTGCTCATACTTGTATATGTATATACATTGTGCGTACATTGTCAATACTAGATTAATGTGCACTAGGCATACAAATATCCAACTTTGTCAAGTTGTTAAGTTTGCCACACTCATCTTGCCAATCGCCAGGGGTCCCCTGGCGACTAATAGCCAATACATTAATTTAACGCTCCTTTAGCCACATACTGCTTCAAGAGTGTTTGGTACGGTATATTGAGCTTATTTGCCTGCTCTTTAAGTCTATTTAATATATACACCGGCATACGGATAGACACCGAGCGAGTGGTCGGCTTAAGATCCGGGAATGACGCACTACTAAAGTCGCTTGCCTTATATACATCTACCAAATCTAGGGAGTTAAAGAAGTCCCTCTCAGCACTCTCTGAGCTCAGCTTCGGTATCTTTATTTTGTTATCTTTATTTTTGTTATTCATATTTATTTATATTTAATTATCTAATAATTTATACTCTCTCTTATTTAATCTTCTTGCAGATATCACTCTTATCTTGCTCCTTCTCAATGTAAACACTATAAACATCTTTACGCCCGTGCCCGCTTCCCCCAAAAGGATGTAGCGATCCTCGTCTTGTGAGTGTAAGATATCTTTTAAAAGTTTTTTATTATCGTTAAAGAACACCTCCTCACACTCCTCGTCACTCACCCTATGCTTTATAAGGTTTTTATCAGAGTTGCCATCATCCCACTCGAAACCAGTGATATTACTAAAAACCTTCATATAAATATTGTATATACTATCTTACACAAAGTCAATAGTGTGGAGAAGGCAGAATAGTGCATAACTCTCAGCGCAATGACTCCTTATGTATTAATATATAAGTATGAGAAAACACTATGTAACACTATTATTACTAGCCATAACAATGGTCCTAACGAGTACCGCACAAACTCAAGCCGCTACACCTGGCGAGTGTGAGGTATTGCAACGTGCGAATCCAAACATACAATGTGATGAAAATACCGTTATAACGGATACAGACAGGGCTTTAGGTATCTCCAACAAAGTCGCGGAGGATAAGGCCTTCTTACTACAAAATGCAAGAGACTTACGTGGTAGTAAGGCCCCGCCAACATGCCCCGCCAACATCTACAGGCTTAATAACACATTTGCTGTCTGCCTCTCGCGCTTTATTAAGGCAGCAAATAGTAGATATGGTGATGGCACTGTAACCGTCGTATCTGCCTTCCGCTCTCCAGACCCGGGCGACGCATGTGGTAACAATAAGGCCGCCGGCGGTGCACCAGGCTCTAATCACCAATATGGCAGAGCGGCAGATGTGGCCCCAGGCAATGGCTTAACTCTTGAGAATCTGCAAGACTTTGCCAAGGCCAATCCTCAGTTTGGTGTATGCTTCCCTTACGTCCCTAGGCTTACCTCAGGGAGCTTCTACGACCCTCCACATATGGCCTTAGCTGGCATAGACACTGGAGAGGCGCGCTACTGCGCTCAACAAGGTATCACTAACTACTGCGACCAATCTCCAGCTTATGATCCGAGTCAAATATATGATTACGCAACACCCTCTACTGGAGACTCCGGCAGGCAAATCTCAGACACCACTCAACCATACCAATACGACAACAACCCATACTCTGCACCCCTTAAAACATATGATGCATATCAAGAACCGCAAGGCTCATATGGCTACGCTCCACAGCCTGCTTATGTTGTCCAGCCTTATACTCCAGCGCAATACTCTGGCATATATGGCGACCAATTCACTCCTCCAACATCTAAGTTTGACCAGCTAATAGCCGACAACCCAGATGATTATTACATACCTACTGATGACGAAAGTTATGCCGACGGAGAAACTACCACACCCAATACAACCACACCCAATACAACTAATACAGATTATACCAACTCAAATATCTCACGACCAACGGGTACACAAGCAGTCTCACTCACTAATCCACTAGGTGGTAAAACTCTACCTACTCAAAACGGAGAGACCTTCCCTACAAATCCAGACTCTATATATGACCCCAGCACAATAACAAATAGCCAACAATATGGAGACGTCATAATACCTACTGAAGGAGCTGAGGAGGCATGGTTAGCTGAAGCGCCATATAATAATGATAACGCTAGCAACAACCTACCAAGCTTTATACCCTTCTACGGGCAAGAGCAAGAGAGCACCCCAGACCCATATGACCTATATGCACAGAGTCAAGACACGCCAGACTGGGTAGACAACTCCTTTAATGACACTCCTCAGCCAAAATCTTGGTGGCAAA
>WFTK01000017.1 GCA_015485505.1 Patescibacteria group bacterium
ACGGCGGGTATATGCTTCTTAAATGCTTTACGCCCTAGCATGCTATACCTACCGCCGTAAGCTAATAAATTTTTACTTTCTTGCTCTTTAATTTCAAAGAGTGTTTGCTCAAAGTAGTCTGTGCCACCTATTACAGAGTTATCTAATACGTAAGGTATATCAGCACCTTCAAGGTACTCTAGTAGACCCCACAGGTGAGAACGGCCATCGTCATTAAGATAGTCAACCGCTATTGGAGCTGCCTCAGCGAGCTCCTGGTTGACTTTGCAGAGCTTGGCATAAGCCCGTACAGGAGAGACAGCCAAGTCAGGTTGTAATTGCAGATGAGTACCCTTAGAGACTTTTTTAATATATTTATTTAGATCTCGCATATATCGAGTAAAAGACTCAATAGTACCAAAAGAGTTGATGTGTACTACCGGGTCTTTGATTCCAACAGAGTCTAAGAGAGTGTATGCTGTTGCTATTATAGTTGCCTCGGCAAGCGGGTTCTCTGTATTTGCTATATTGAGAGAGAAGCTGTCTTTACTCTCTGGGCTACTATTGACCTCATAACCTAATATATGATCACTTGTCTTATGTATGTCTCTGGAGGCAAACTTTCGCATGGGTGGCACGAGTGCTTTGTCTCTTTTGTGTAGGTGTTGCACCTTATTGGCAGCCTTGAGTCGCTTAGCCGGTATATGCTTAAGGGAGGTATCTAAATCAGAGAATCCAAATGCATCAGCTATACAAACTGCACGCTCTATCAGCTCAGCAGTATTCTTAACAGATGTGTCTTTTGTTTTTAACATTTGTTAATTGTTATTATATTCATAATCTCCGGGCAGCCAGTCTATCTTATTAAGAGGGAAGAGGCGCACCAGTGCACGGCCCTCGATTCTATTTCTTTTGAGTGGGCCCCAATATCTTGAGTCTGCACTTTCAAGTCTGTTGTCACCAAGCATATAATATTCGTCATTCTTGAGGGTTATGTTTATATTAGAGTCTTTACGCTTGGAGTCTATTATGTAGGGTTCATTTAATATAAAAGTCTTAGATGGGAGCTCACTTGTGGTTATTTGTACTTTTTGTCCATCAATACGCACAGTCTCACCAGGTAACCCTATAACCCTCTTGATAAAGTATCTGTCTGTATACATGGGCGCTTTAAATACAACAACTTCACCACGCTCAGGCTCTCTCTTGAAGTTGTATGTAGCCTTATCTATAAGCAAGTAGTTAAAGGTATTGAGGGTTGGGTACATTGATACACCATTGACTATAAAAGGCTTTATAATATAAGAGCGCAATAAAAAGACTATAACAAAGAGGACTATAGCCGTAATAGCAAGAGAGAGTAGTGATGAGCGGTGCTCGTTTTTAAGGTTCTTCTGATTTGTATCTTGTAGATTTAATGGAGCAGAAGTCATTGGAGAGTATTATACTACAAGGCAGGCTTGACACCAAACTTGTATGTGTGTGCTAGTGTGATATTCTGTAAAAATGAAGGTAAATTATGGTGATAAATGGCTGGTAGCTGGCCTAGGTAACCCGGGTAGTGAGTTTGAGCATACGAGGCACAACGTGGGTCGAGATGCTGCAGCATTATATAAACAAACATGTCGCCAGGGGTCCCCTGGCGACATGTTGGGGAGTGTGGAGGTTATGCTACCAGAGACTTTTATGAATCTCTCTGGGGGTCCGGTAGCCAAGGCGCTAGGTAAGGATAAGGCAGAGCGCATACGTAATGCCGAGAGGTTGATAGTGGTACATGATGATATCGACCTACCGTTTGGAGAGATTAAGGTGAGTAAGGGTAGTGGCTCAGGAGGGCAAAAAGGCGTTGAGAGTATAATAAAAGCAATAGGCACTAAAGACTTTGTGCGGGTGCGTATAGGTATTGTACCTGTCTTCTTAGGTAAGCCTCGCAAGCCCAAGGGCTCAAGAGCAGTAAGTAGTTTTGTATTAAAAAAGTTTGGTATACTAGAGCGCAATGAACTGCCAAATATCTTAAGTAGAGCTGGAGAGGCAATAACAGAGATAATAGAACATGGCCACCAGAGGGCAATGAATAAGTTTAATTAAAACACCAACAGCGAGGCAAGGCCTCGCTGTTGGTGTTTTTTAGTAATCTTTTGTAGTTACTCCTCCTTCTTGTCTTTATATACAAGAGTCATCTTACGATTCTCTGGCTCAAAGATTGAGATAGTAAACTCATAAGGCATACCAAGCTTAAGCTCGCTCTTAAGAGTCTCCTCATCCCCAAACTCTGAGATGTGTACCAAGCCGGCAACACCCTCCTCTATAGAGGCGAGAGCACCATGCTGGTTATACTTGATGATAACAGCATTAACCTTGTCACCTTGCTTATACTTGTCTTTAGCGGTCGTCCAAGGGTTGTCCTTAAGTGCCTTGATAGATAGTGAAATCTTGCCGTCTTTAACCTCTATCACCTTAACCTTCACATGGTCACCTTGGCGGTATAGCTCTTTAGGATTGTCTACTAAGCCCCAGTCCATCTCTGAGATGTGTACCAAGCCCTCCATACCACCTTCAACTCGCACAAAGGCTCCAAAGTCTGTAACCCCTGTGATCTCTCCCTCAAGCTCGTCTCCTACAGAGTACTCCTCAATAGTCTTCTTTGGTCCTGTCTCTACTTTAGACTCCTCTTTGTTAGCTCCGACGTTCTTCTCTGAGAAGATGATCTTGCCCTCCTTAGGATCTGCAGTGATCATTGTCAGTGTTAGGCTTGTGCCTACTAAGTTCTTAAGCTCTACAAAGATCTTGTCTTTATCGCCATCTGGGACCTTTGGATAGTTCTCTGCTGAGAGTTGTGATGCAGGCAAGAAGCCTGTCATACCCTCCCAATCTATTATAAGTCCTCCCTTATTTGCGTCCTTGATGGTTAGCTCTAGTGGAGTCTTCTCCTCTACGGCTTTGGCAGCCTCGCTCCATATTTGCTTTTGCCTTGCCTCGCGGAGTGAGACCTCTATATAGCCGTCTTTATTCTCTACAGTTATAACCTTGGCCTCTATGGTGTCTCCAACGCCAAGATTCTTAAGCATATCTCGCGCTGAGAGATACTCACGACCATATATAACAGCCGTACCATATGGGTGTATGTCTATGTATATACGCCCTCTGTCTATGTTGACTATAGGGCCCTCTACTGTGCTACCTACCTCGAGTGCCTCTGGGGCATCGTTTAACAATGCATGCATTGCATTGTCTTTGTTTAATTCAGTCATAATAATTGTTAGAGTCTGCCTCTGTCACCATCGTGCCTTCTCGCATTCGCGGTGAGAGGGTTAAGCATCCTCCGTGTTAATAATTAATAATATACTATTTCCTGCGAGAAATATATCAAACATAATTTTTAAACCCTCTATCCCTAGCCGCCCACTGCCCCGGGTTTATAAATTAGTTTGCTACATTTCTCGCAGGAGTAGCAATGAGCAGATTATACAGATTTACTCAGCATTTTCAAGCAAAAACTTTCTTTAGTTAACCAACTTCAACTCTACTGAGTTATTGGTCTCTAGAGACTCTACTATAGTATTGTTTGGGTCTACTGTGAGCTTTAGGTCTTGTATACCACTCTTAGTTTTATCAAAGGTCATAAGCATCTCTGCCTTCTCTCCAGAGTATAGTGCTTGCTGTGGAGCTGAGACATATGTGTAAGCAGGCTCAGTAGGGAGTACTGCAGAGAGTGTCCAACCTTGTGCTAGCTTTGTGCCTTGGTTAGACACCTCTATACGTACTGTTGTTAGCTTTGTAGTGCTATCTGTTATTACATTAGTAACCGATACAGTTAGGTCCGGTAGGCCATTTGGGTCAGATGTCCTTACTGGTACTACTGTGCGTACTACTTTTGTATATGTTGGTGCTTTAGTTGTGGTAGTAGTTACGCTTGGCTTTGTCGTGGTAGTAGGCGCAGTTGTTGTTGAGATATCTGCTGTAGTATCAGGTGTGTCAGTAATTGAGCTCTCTGTAGCATTAGGGCTACCCTCACCAATCGCTACCTGCAGAGCACCCTGCACAGATTGCCTCTTGAGCTTGCTACTCTCTTGTGGGTTGTAGGTTATAGAGTACTTAAGCTCACCGGCGTTGCCTTGGGTTAACACTGGTATTATAACCATCTCTGTAGAGGTTGCTGGCATGGTGTATGGTGCATTACATGGGAGTGCACGATAGGTATCGTCGTCAGCCGTCTTAACCTTAACGTAGAGCCCCTTTTGACATTTATAAGCTAAGGCTATTGTTGCTCCCTCATTCTCTTTATATTTATCTCCAATAATCCACTTGATTGCCGTAGGCTTTCCTGAGTAGATTAGTTCGCTACCCTCTATCAGAGTTAGCTTGTCTTTGCTAAATATGTTGACATTAGGAATATTGAGGTTTAGCGACATGTTAGACACCTGCTTAACCAGTTGAGTAGTAGCCCATAGCCCTGCGAGTAGTATCGCAATAAAGCCGAGTATTGCAAAGATGTTCATTGCAACTCCCTTGCTCTCACCAGTCTTATCATTAGCATCAGGGGTAGTAGTATTTATGTTATTGTCCTCTACATTTAGATTGTTCATAGCCTTTTGTTAATTTAATAATTACACACTTAATATATGCATACTTCTACCATATATAAGGTGAGTTGTCAATGATTATGTGGCGTATAGTACTTGCAGTGTGTGTTATAATTAATCAAAATATATAGATATGAGAGAGGTTAAACCAAAGCGTGGGAGTGGAGACGGTATATTCTTGCATATTGTAGTGATGGCGTGGGTGTTTGTGATATCTCTAGCGGTACTCAACTTCACTGGCTTTGTCCCATACTATATAGACGGTACACCAAGTAATGCGGTAAAGGCCGAGGCTGCCAAGAGAGATGCGGAGTTAAAAAAGCAAGAAGAGGAGCGTAAAAAGCAAGAGGAGTCAAATAATATAGCTAGTCAACCTGTGATACTGCCGATGCAACTCGAGATACCCTCAGTAGGCAAGATTTTGCCAGTGTCTAACCCTAATACTACCGACATTGACGCCTTAGACAGAGAGCTCTTAACCTCCGTGGTACGCTACCCGGGCTCTGGTACCTTGGGTAAAGATGGCAATATGTTTATCTTTGGGCACTCTACTGCTTATAAAACGGTGCGCAACCCAATGTTTAAGGCCTTTAATGACCTTAAAGACTTAGAGGAGGGTAATGTGATCAAGCTTATAAGTAATGGACGAGAGTATGTATATGCGGTGAGTGGCAAAAAGCATGAGAAGGCCTCTAATGTAACAGTGGAGTTTGGCACAGAGCCGGGGGTTAAGCGTCTTACGCTCAGCACCTGCGACAGCTTCGGCGCCAAGAGTGACAGGTGGATAATTACAGCCGACTTTGTCGGTAGCTACGCTACAGACTCTCAAGAGTAACTCTGTATTGACAGGCATCACACTGTAGGCTATTGTCTCTTACAGAAAATATTCAAAAAGGGAGACTAAAAATGGACTTCTCTAAAGTGACGATGGTTGGCACGCGCACTTTGACGATTCTGTATCGAATCGGATATTGGGCGATTCTTATAGCATTTGCTTTGGTGCTTTTGCTATATTTCTTGTTAGTTATCCTTGTCAGATATGACTCTCTCACAGTGAGCCAACCAAGGGACGGCCTCCGGCAATGGGCACCTGAATATGCGCAGGTGTACGATGTTGTATTAACAGTATATTCTCCTTATTGTGAGGGAGAATGTTCTGATGAGCAACTCGAACCATTTTTGAAGGCAAGGACTCTTGCCCTGAGAGATGACTGGCCCGATGTCGTCGACAAGCTCAGTGCTCGCTGGCGCTGGCGCAAGGCCGAGGTTGACGGTGTGTGGGGCTACGAGCTCCGTGACGACTTCTTCCGCCTCATGGCGGAGGTTGGCGGGCCCGAAGCCCTCAAACAATGCGCACCCACTGTCTCTTGGGGATTCGTCTCCAGGATTCGTCTGACAGAATCCTTTAAGGGCGTAAGGTGCAACGGTAAGGAGTACATGCTCCGATACTAGAGCGCCAAATTACGCCTCTCAAACGCCGCGGTTGAACATCGCGGCGTTTCTAGCGTCTGGATTTTTAGTCTACTTAAGAGCCTGACCGTGCTCAGAGTATTGACGAGGAGTGTAATATATGGTATATATACGGTTATAAATATAGTTTTATACAAGTTTATTAACTTAACAACAAGTGTGCGTATGACTAAGTCAATTCATTTAATTATTAAGAACTCCATATTAGGTGCTGTAGTAGCAATAGCTCTTACAACCAATATCGCTAGCGCTGCTAACACAGCCAGTCTAGTGCCAAGCTGTAGCGTGAGTGTAACTCCTGCAAGCATCACCAGCGCGCAGAGCGCAACTCTTAAGTGGGATGCAACCGAGGGTGCTATCTTCACTAGTATAGACAACGGCATAGGAGCCGTAGGAGTAGATGGTACATTAACAGTCTCACCAAATGCTTCTACTGTATACACCGTACATACATGGAACTCGCAAGGAGAAGGAGGTACATGTACGGCAACACTTATAGTAGACGGTAAGCCAGTGATGGGTTCAGTTAATAACCTGCCAAACGTAACATTACAGACTCTTGCAATATACCCGGCTGCCACTCGTGTTGTACTCACTGATGTACCATACACTGGTGCGGGAGATAGTGCATTATATACATTCTCTTTACTATCACTTGTACTCACTGCAGGTTATGCATTTAAGAATCGTAATAAAGTAATGCGAGCATAGTAGTAGCCCTAATTGCTAGACTACTTAGCAATATCTATTGACACCTTACCATATATATGGTATTATATAAATATATGAATAATATATATACAAAGGTAATATTCGGTGCTTTATTAGCGGTAGTGGCTATTATGCCTAGTGCCAGCAGTGCATACTCATATGCATATGACCCTGGTTACTCAAACAGTGGCATCAACATTCTTAATAACAACACAAATACCAACACTAATGTATCTCCGGCTCTTAGTGCAGAGTATATAGCGCAGAGCAACTTGACGGGCAGTGTTTACACATATGTACAACCCACAAGCAGTTATCGTAAGGCAGTGTATTACCCAACTTGGAGCAGAGTCTCTTGTGGTTCTTGCAACTCTGTAGTCTCTATAGCTAATGTAGAGGTGCCGAAGCCCTTGTGTACTCTCGTGCCGGCTATTACACCTGCGGGTGATGTAGAGTTGCAGTGGACTATCCTTGATGCCACTATAGCTTACATAGATGCTGGTATTGGGCATATAGCTCCGCAGAGCGGTAGTATGATAGTTAACCCTAAGAAGAGCACTGTCTATAACCTCACAGTACTCAATAATGCCGGCATAGCCAGCTCATGTGTAGCGAAGGTGAATGTGACAATAGACAACACGACTCCGACAGATCCTGGCAATGGAGATGGTAACAACGGAGGTGATAATGGGGGAGGTAATGACAATAATAACAATGGTGGTAGTAGCCTCTTTGGTGACACCTTCCGTGCCATTGCGTTGCCTATTGGCGTAGCCTTCCTTATCCTTATAGTGTTACTGATAGTGATAATGAGCAAGGTTAAGAATGCTCATTAGGAGCGATAAATAAGATCTAAAATTAATTTAAAAACACAACAGCGAGGCAAGGCCTCGCTGTTGTGTTTTGTTTGTGCTGAGTGTGGTATTATATTAGAGATGAAAGAAAAACCAGATTTGGAAAATCAGAACAAAAATAATAATGAAGAGAATATAGAGGGTGGAGCTATGGAGCTAACGCGCAGAGAGGTACTAAGTATAGGGGCAGGAGCAGCCGCCTTAACTGCCATGCCAAGCTACGGGCTTGCTGATGGTGTTAATGACCCGCCACTGTTTGAGGCTCATGAGCCTACATCATGGGAGGGTATAGAGCCAACGGAGGATCATCTTAAGGTAGGCTTCTTGGTTAAGGTAGAGAAGTTGTTAGTGCCGGAACTGCCAATTCCAGACCCAGTAGAGATATTAAAGAGAGATACCGGACTAATAATAAGTAAGCGCTTCCATAGATTCTGGCTGTTTAAAGATGGTAAGTTACTTGATAAAGGTGTGGTGGGTACAGCAAGATACGACAAGGGTTATGACACCCCAGAGGGTGTATTTGAGATATATCGTAAGGAGGGGGAGGATTACTCATCAAGAGAGTTCCCCTCATATGACCCTAATGTGCCTAATATGGCCTTTGCTACCTTTTTTAATAAGCGGGGTATTGCCTTCCATAGTAGTCTTAATTTTAGAGAATTTGCTTTAGGTAACAATCCTGAGGACAAGACATTATATTTAAAGTTAGATAACTCACATGGATGTGTAAATGCTACTAAAGGCGCTGCAGAATTGGCAAATACCACACTAACCTTTGGAGACAGAGTGGCCGTATTGCCGTAAACTTATATTGTCATAGCTATTGACATATAGCAATATATATGTTAGGTTATTAGCGTCTAAAGGTTAAGTATACCTTGATGTTTAGACTGTTCTTTTATAACCCAATTCGTTTATAGTGATGTTTTCACTCAACTCATCTAATTAGTGTGCCTTGTAGGTGCTTTAATTAGGTGGGTTGAGATGCTCACCTACCTTTCAAGCGGGGCCATGGTGGCCTCGCAAAATATGGAGAAGTCAAATGAAAACTACCATTTTGGCCGTAGTAATCGCCGCCACCGCCACCGCCACCACCGCCGCCCCCCAGGGGGCGAAGGCAAAATTGGATTCTTTCCAGGCCTGCATGGTGCAGGCCGGCTTCCAGGAGGGGCCGGACTTCCGGCTCTTCCCGGAAGACCGGCAAATTGCCGGCCGGAAGATTATGGTCGGCTTCAAGATCCGGCTGGCCAACGTCGTGTTGGCCGAGCCGGCCTTGATGGAGATCGTGGATGCCTGCCACAGGCAGGCCGGCATTACCCCTTCGGAGCCGGAGGGGTAAAACGAATTGGGAGGGGCGAGTTGCGCAGGTGACTCGCCCCTTTCTTATGTTTGACTCTTGACTCGGTTCAACATCTGTGGTAATCTAATGGTATTAAAAGAGGTATTAATCAAAATTATAAAAAGTGCGTATGACAGATATTATTAATACAGTTAGGTATATATTAGCGTTAACATTTATGTTGATGGTGACTTTAGTACCTTTCAACATGGCGGTTGCCGCTGAGTATACAACGTATGACCCCGATGCGTATAGCGACTACTCCAGCTACAGTGACTCTGGCTACAGCGACTACAGCTCATACTCAGACTTTGGGTACTCAGATTACTCAAGCTATACTGATTACGGTTATAGTGCCTATAGTTCATACGATTACAATGATTATTCTGATTATTCATCATATTCAAACGATAGTTACTCAGATTATTTGTCATATGACTCTACTGACTATAGCAACTACAGCTCATATGATTATGGTTATAATGACTATAATTCTTATACTAACTACGGCTACTCAGACTATTTGTCATACAATGATTTAGGTTATAGTGACTACAGTTCATACGACTTAGGTTATGGTGATTACTCATCTTATACTTATGACGGCTTTTCAGATTATTCGTCATATGACTCTACTGACTACAGTGACTATAGCTCTTATACAAATAATGATTACTCAGATTATTCATCATACTCAGATTCTGGCTACTCAGACTACTCAAGTTATAGTAATGATGGTTATTCAGACTACTCATCTTACACATCAGTAAACGATGATATAATCCCTGCTGGTGGTGCTAGCGCTAGTGCTGTAGCTATTGCTGGTAGCTCTAGTCACTCTGCGCCAATTAATTTTAATCTGACTTTCAAGGGCAGCAGGGGAGGCAATGGTGGTAACGGTGGCGGTAGCAGTTCTGTGACGTACAATGCGCCGACATATAATGCTCCAACATATTACCCTCCTGTATATCCACAATCCGTTGCATCTCAGCCTATCAACATAGTTAATAATAATGTTAATACAAACACCAACACTAATACGGCTCCTGTAGCTGTGACGCCAATAGTGTATAACCCACCTGTGGTAGTGCCACCAAGCACCGGCTCAGACTTGCAATGTGCAGTGTACGCAACAGAGAGCCAGTATAGGGCAGCCCCTGTGACTCTCTCTTGGGCAACCATAGGAGGTGACTCTACACGTGTATATTGTACTGGTGGAGTATTGCCAACAACTAACGTAAGTGGCATAGCTACTAAGACAATCTACCCTCAGGTGAGCACTATGTGTTATGTGACAGTGGTCAAGAGTACTACCGGAGAGAGCAAGACATGTAGCGTGTCTGTGCCTGTTGATAGTTATGTAGCGCCGACTTATTATGGTGGTTTTGGCTCAGTAATACTCTCTAATGTGCCTTATACCGGAGCATCAGATTATATTTATCCAGCCTTCTTGCTTACTATAGTGCTTACCGCAGGGTATGTATTTGCTACACAACGCCGCCGCCTATTTGCTAGATAATACTAGCAAGCTCCAACTTACCTACTAAGAGTAGTGAGTAATAACGAAAATGCGAGGATCCCCCGCAGCCTGCAGGCTGCGGGGGATTTGAGTATCGTGACTATGATATAATATCTCTATGCCAACATCTGTGAACTTAAGCAATGTGCCATACACCGGCTTTGACCTCGGGCCTATATACAACTCACTCTTTTGGGTCGCTTTACTTATATGGAGCTTTATAATCGCGCGAGCTATCATCAAGCTTAGCGGGCGTAAGGTTGTTAAGGTTAGTGTCAAAAGGCAAGAGCGTAAAGAGCAAGCTCTAGCCGAGCAAATAGCCAAGGGCCCACAAGTGCTAGAGGAGAGAGTTATAAGGTATCAAGACCCTGGTATACCCGCGGTGGCAACTTATAAGGAGTTTAATAATGTTATAGATATACAACCACCCGAGCCACCAAAGGAGGTAGTAGAGAAGGTGCAGGACATAGTAGAGAGGGAGCTTCTTGTGACAAGGGCAGGGGAGTCACCCGATGAATTTTCTGAAGAGGATTTTGAAACTATGGACTTTGACGGAGTTAACCCAGATGTGTACTGGATGCCGAAGCCAGAGCGCTCTGAGCTACCTATACCAGCTCCGGCTCAGGTGCCAAATGAGTTTGCTGCTGAGATTACTGTATCTAAGGTTGTAGAACCTAAGCAAGAGCCTCAAGAGGCCAGTATAAAGATAGAGCACCTTGAAGATAAAAAGAAGTATAAAGACACTCTTGAGCTAGATAAGAGAGGAGAGTACCCTAAGTTATTACTTACAAGAGAGGAGGTGAGTGTTTAAGCTTTACCCTTAACCTCTTGTACAACCTTCTCTACAAAGTCATTAAGTGAGAGCTCCAGCTTGTCACCCTCTCTTAGCTCTGCTGTGACACTGCCACTCTCTTGCTCTTTATCTCCTAATACTAATGTATATGGTACCTTAGCCTTTTTAGCGCTCCTTATGCGCTTACCTAGTGAGTCGGTAGCCTCGTGCACGCTCGCGCGGATGTTAAACTCTTGCAAGCCGGCAAGTACCCTGTGTGCATACTCGCTATGAGCATCAGCCACAGGCACTATACGCACCTGCTCTGGGGCAAGCCAAGTAGGGAAGTTGCCTCCAAAGTGCTCTATTATCAAGCTCATAAAGCGCTCTAATGACCCTGCTATAGCGCGGTGTATCATCACGGGAGTCTTGCGTGTGCCGTCTTTGTCTGTGTACTCAAGCTTGAAGCGCTTTGGCTGAGAGAAGTCTAGCTGCACAGTACCTAATTGCCACTCACGGCCTAAAGCGTCTTTAAATTGGAAGTCGAGCTTAGGCCCGTAAAAGGCTGCCTCTCCCTCAATGCGCTTATATGGCAAGTTCTCGCTCTTGGCTATTTCCTCAAGTATGCCCTCAGCCCTTGTGAAGATACCGCCCTCATTCATATATTTGTCTGGGTTGTCTGGGTCCATGGCAGAGAGGGATACCCAATACTCCCCCTCATTGAGTAGGCCAAGCCCGGTGTAAAACTCTTTAATAATATGTATTATATTACGCACCTCTTGTTCTATCTGCTCCTCAGTGCAGAAGGCGTGCCCATCATCTTGAGTTATAGAGCGTACTCTTGAGAGCCCTAGTAGCTCTCCGGCTTGTTCGTCTCTATATACCATCGTTGTTTCTGTGTAGCGTATAGGTAGCTCTCTATAACTCCTTGGAGAGCTGGCAAAAATCTGAGTGTGGTGAGGGCAGTTCATAGGCTTCATTACAAATTCTGTATCACTCTTACCCTTAACAAAGAAGAGGTCTTCTTTATATTGGTCCCAATGGCCAGATGTCTTGTATAAGTCGCTCTTGGTTATGTGGGGTATTGTCACCTTTTGCCAGCCATACTGTTTTTGTATCTCTTCTATACTCTCCACTATCAAGTCTCGCATTAGCGTGCCACGGGGGGTAAACATCGGTAGCCCACCGCCAACAAACTCAGAGAAGGTGAAGAGGTCCATCTCTTGGCCTATTTTGCGGTGATCGCGCTTCTTAGCCTCCTCTAGCATCTCCAGGTACTCCTCTAGCTCTTGTGGAGTTTTGAAGGCATATGCATATATGCGAGTGAGCATTGTGTTTTTCTCATCTCCTCTCCAGTATGCACCAGCAATCTTTGAGAGCTTGAAGGCTCTCTGGTCTATCTCATCGCTAGAGCTAACATGTGGCCCCTCGCAGAGGTCGGTGAAGCCGGCTATCTCGTATGTGGTGATAGGCGCATTACCACCCTTAAATTCCTCTATAAGCTCTAACTTATATGGCTGGTCGGCAAACATCTCTTTAGCCTGCTCATAGGTAACCTCGGCAAGCTTAGGCTCAAAGCCTTTTTGTACTATCTTGCGCATGCGCTTTTGTACGTTCTTAAGCTCGGCAGCGCCGAATTTAAAGCTATCACTAAAATTAAAGTCATAGTAAAATCCATCATCAACAGGTGGGCCAATTGCCAGTTTGGCTCCGGGGTCTATCTCTAGCACAGCCTTGGCTAGCACATGGGCGAGAGTATGCCGTATTTTATATAGATTATCTTTAGCTTCTGTCATAATTATTAAGTTTAATATCTAATGCAAGTTAATACTATCACCCAAGCACCTCAATGCAAGCAAGTGTTTATTATTTATATTAATGGTAGTTCTGTCTAGAATTAAGTAGGTCTTGTATTTGCTCAAGTGCCTCTTGTGGTGTTATTTCAGACCTCGTCGCTTTTTGCAATATTGCATCCAAGTCGTTGAACTCGGAGTCAAAAGAACCCTCTGCTCTTATTTGCTGCTTAGCCACCTCGGCAGCTTGCATAACATCATTTATTGTTGGCTCTGTTTTTGGTGCCTCCATAATTATTTTAACCTTAGTGTACCATGAGCTTTTAGCTCTGCTAAGTCGGTTATATACTCGCCGCGCTCTGCTCTGAGGTAGCCGGCTACTGCTATCATTAGGGCATTGTCTCCCGTTAGGCCTTTATATGGTTTTAGTATGGTTATTTTATTATTGTTTTTGTCAGATAGCTTCTCTTGTATGGTGTTGTGTATATAATTATTAGCCGCTACACCACCACCTATTATAAGGGTATTTGCTCCAGTCTCTTGTATGGCTTTGCTTACTTTACTTGCCAGTAC
>WFTK01000018.1 GCA_015485505.1 Patescibacteria group bacterium
AATAGGAATGCCTACTTAAAGATGCTTGTTGATGGCTCTCCTACGGCGCCATTTGATATAGCGACCTTCCCTATAGTTGGTGAGCCTGATTACTCAGGTGTAGAAGCACTTAAGCAGGCATCATATAATAAGTTTGGGCGACCTAGAGAGCTCGTAGAGGCAGAGATACAAGAAAGGTATAAAAAGAAAGAGCCACAGAAGCCGCAGCAACAAGCAGACCCCTTCGCCGGTCTTTCTGGAATTTAATTAGTCTTGTTAGTTTGGATCTGATTTAGTATAATAAAATTGTATGGGAGCAGAACAACTTAATTTAAATATTAAAGAACCTATTTACGATAGCCTACCCACAGAAGAGCTTAAAGTAGCATGGAAGACTTATAGAGACGAGGGATATAATAGTGTACGAGTATCTGATCGTATGAGGTTGCATTATTATTTCACACATCAAAATGAGGAGAATCTAGCTAAATACGATGATGCAGAGCAAATAAATAAATTCTTAAATGAGTACGTAGATGAACTTAATAGGAATAGGGCAGAGGATAGCCAAGATAACAATCCCTGGAGTAGGTAAGTTCATATTTGCTACTAAGGAGTAATGTGTTAAAGTTGCAGGCAATTAATAAATACATAATATTTTCAATATGCAAGAAGAGAAAGTTTTAATTATAATTAAACCAGATGCACTCGTAAGAGGTTTATTTGGTGAGGTGGTGCATCGTTTGGAGAGGAAGGGCTTAAAGATCATAGGCACCAAGATGGCAAAGCTGAGTGATGTTGCCTTAGATGAGCACTATAGTCATATAGCTGACAAGCCATTCTTCCCCGACGTTAAGGGCTTTATGCAATCGGCTCCCGTTATACTTATGGTAATATCTGGCTATAATGCTGTTAAGGCTACCCGTATTATAGTAGGTGCTACAGATGCTGTAGTCGCAGATGCCGGTACCATAAGAGGTGACTTAGCACTGTCTACTCAGTCTAATCTTGTGCACGCATCAGACTCTCCTGAGAATGGTGAGGAGGAGGTTGCAAGGTTCTTTACTGAAGATGAGTTGTTTGACTACAATCGTCCTGACGCCGAGATGGTATACTCAGATAAATTGATGGGTAATAGGGAGTAAGTTAGTTAACATTTTTACCTAAGTGCGGTATAATAGATTAAGTCGCGGGGATTATTACCGAATAATAATATAAAGGGAGCTTTATATCACTATTTGCCTTGGCAAATCGTTGCGAGCACCCACCTGAATTACTCAGGTCAATAAACCCGCGATACGAAGAATCCGACACTTGTTGTCGGTTTTTTCGTGTTTGAGCATGGTATACTGACAAGTAATGAAGGACTTTGACACTTGGTGTAAGGAGAAGCAAAAGATAAATGATTCACAACATGCTTACCCAAAGCGTCGGGAGATTTGGTGGGCGTCTATTGGTGTCAATATCGGACACGAGCAAGATGGTGTGGGGAAATTATTTGAGCGTCCAGTATTGGTAATAAAGAGGTTTGCTAATGATACATGTTTAGTAATGCCAATGACAAAATCTGGGAGTGATGCTAAGTTTTACTATAAGTTACCATATGGGGACAATGTATCTTATCTGGTCCTTACTCAGAGTAGGACAGTCAGTAGTAAGAGACTTAGTAGGAATATCAGAAGATTAGATTTAGATGAGTTTAATAATATAATAGATAAGATGAAAGATATAAATGGTATAAAATAACCCCCCCGCCTTGCGGCGGGGGGTCGGAGCCTGCCTGAGGCAGGTATGGTTACTTATATAATAACAATAACAATAACTATGTCAAGTCAAAACAATCAACAAAAGAGTAAGTTAGCATTCTATGGAGGAGCGGGAGATGTTACTGGGGCCAACTTTATGTTTGAGGTTGGTGGGCAGACCATACTTATAGACTGTGGAATTTTACAGAAGAAGGGTGCCTTTGAGCAGAACAGCAAGTTTGACTACGACCCAGCTAAGGTAGATGTGCTGATAGTTACTCATGCACATGCAGACCACCTTGGCAAGGTACCCAAGCTGGTTAAAGACGGCTTCAATGGAGTCATATACTCCACCCCTGCCACAGCCGACCTGGCCGTGCCTATGCTGGCTGATGCAAGTAAGATAATGGCGCAAGAGGCTAAGAAGCTTGGCAGAGAGCCACTATATAGCAGTGTAGACATAGACAAGGCACTTAGCTTGTGGAAGCCTATAGATTATTATACAGAGTTTAATATTGGAGATACCACTGTCAAATTTTTAGATGCAGGGCATATACTCGGCTCTGCAATGGTAGAGATGCGCAGGGGCGAGGGAGATGAAATGAAGAAATTCGTCTTTACTGGTGACTTAGGCAATACACCGGCACCACTACTTAGAGATACCGATAAGGTGGAGGGTGCAGACTACATGCTTATAGAGAGTGTGTATGGCGATAGGGATCATGAGGGGCGCAATGAGCGCACTGCCAAGCTTGCCGAGGCCATAGCTCGCACGTCCAAGAGTGGGGGTACATTGCTTATACCCGCCTTCTCTATGCAACGCACGCAGATACTGCTCT
>WFTK01000019.1 GCA_015485505.1 Patescibacteria group bacterium
ACCTGCGCGCGGCGCGCCAGAGTCTCTACTACCCTACTACTCTTCTCTTTTGCAACTTCCAGTAATAATGAATCTATAGCAGAAGCATCATGTTGTACTCCGGGGCGCACCACTCTACCCACTTCATATCTCTTGAGTACATCTGTTAAACCTCCAATATGGTCAGTGTCTGGATGAGTCGCCATTATCATATCTATGCGCCTATCATAAAACGGCATTACACTTGCAAGCTGGCGTAGCACAAGTGGACCGCTAGGCCCACCATCCATAAGCACTTGCACCCCAGATGGTGACTCTATAAATATCGCATCACCTTGCCCAATGTCTAAAAATGCTACTTTTAGATATGCATCGTCTTGCAACTTATATATAAGAGACCAAATAAATATAGCCACAACCAGCAATATAGCTATCGTTATTATATAAGTAAGCTTTTTGTTAATCGCAGAGCGCATAATATATAAATATACTGTATAATCTCTATATTAAAACTTAATTATTAAATAACTATTAACATTATGACTAAAGACTACACAGCAAAAGAATTTAATATTCCAGACCTTGAAGGCTTATCGGCCGACGGCGTAAATGCGCACATAGGCCTGTATAACGGATACGTTGCCAACTTTAATGCTATCTCAAAGCTCATTGAACAATACTCTGGTGAGGAGAGCAAGACTCACGAGCTCTCTGAGCTACTGCGCAGACGCTCATTTGAGTTTGGTGGTATGCGCTTGCATGAGTACTACTTCTCTCAGCTTGAGGGTGGCGCTAGCGGGCTCGCAGGCGACTCTGCACTAGCTCAAGCACTCACTGCTCAATACGGCTCTATAGAGTCTTGCATGGAGCTACTCAAGGCTACTGCCAATATGCGTGGACCGGGTTGGGCAATACTCTACTATGACCCTCAGGGTGGGCAATTCCACATCGGCTTCACTGGTGAGCAACATCAAGGGCACTTTGTAACTCTACCTATAATATTTGCACTCGACGTATGGGAGCATGCATATATGCCAGACTACGGCACAGCGGGCAAAGGCGGCTACATAGACGCATACTTATCTAATGTAAACTGGAGCGTTGTCGCTGGAAGATTTGAGAGATAGATAGATTATGGCTATTACAATATAACTAAACAATAGGTGTGGTAGCCCATAATGTGCCACACCTATTGTTATATATGGTAACGACGCTAAATACTCTACTATCTTTATGATACTGTGCAGTAATGCATATGCCATATACGCAAATGGCAAAACTAAAGCGCTACTGAATAATCCAATTAAACCTGTTAAAAATACTGCTAGCATTGCAGTAGTAACCAACGGTAGGACTAATACATTTGCAACTACAGCAACAACGCTCAGCTCTCCCATATAGTAAAGCAATAGTGGAGAGACGGCTATTTGAGTAGCTATTGTAGCACTTATTATCTCTCTAAGCTTTAGCGTATTAGGTAGAGCAATAAGATATCGCTCTACTATGGGCATTAGCAATATCATACCCAAAGTGGCAACAAATGAGAGCTGGAAGGATATATCTGAGAGAAGTATCTTCGGATTATACAAAAGCATGAAGAAGCCAACAATAAATAGTGCTCGCAACACAACATACTTGCGCCTCACAGTGAGTGCTAAAAGTGCCAATAAGCCCATGGCACTAGCACGCACTACAGTGGCTCCCCCACCGGTTAATATTGCAAATAGTACAATGCCCATTGCCGAGAGTACTCTGCCGAGCCTAACTCCAGCAAAACTAAATATATAAGTGAGGAATATAACAATAATAGCCACATTAAACCCAGAGAGTACCACTATGTGTATCACTCCCGTCTTACGGAAGTCCTCTAGGAGATCCTTACCCAGCGAGTTCTTAGATCCTACAGTTATCCCTCCAGCAAGTGCGCTCTCAGGCTCTGGGATATAAGAGTTTAAAGTTTCTAGATATTTAGACTTTATATTAAATAGCCAATATTGTAGACCTCGTTTACCATCATCAGATAATACACTCACCTTGGCGCGTCTAACTTGATAATAAATATCATCTTTTGCTAAGTAGCCAACATAATCAAACTCTCTACCACTCTCACTAAAGAAGTTTTGTATCCTCTCTAACTTACCATTTACCCTTACGACATCTCTATATTGCAGATCAGTATACGCATCTGCTTTTACCAAAATTTTATTGCTGTCAACTTCGATAACTACTGCAGTATAATACTCTCTCTTGTCTGGCTCTGTTACAATCGGACCCTCAAGCTCAATATATGTGCCTACTTTAGTTGACAACAAATTAGCCTGCTGAGAGTCTACAACTTGCGTAACATACATACGCAAGCCACCTAACATAAATGCAATTATAAGTATAGGTAAAAGCCAATACTTGCAATTCTTCTTATATAAATATAGAGATGTAAAGAAACTTAAAACAAACAAAAACACCAGGAATGTGATGCTTTGTTTAAATATACTTTGCCAGGCAATACCAATGGAGAACGCTATAATAGCAGAGTATATTACATTTGAGTTCATTATTACTCCCTCCTATCCATTGCCTTATTGGCCAATGTGTCTGCTTGCTTATTTTGCTCTCTTGGTATATGAGTAAACTTAACACTCTTAAATTGCTCTAACAGACTGTTAACTTTATTAAATTGCCCTCTGATGCTTGCATCTTTAACCTTCCAATTACCGCTTAACTGCTCAACTGCCAGCTTAGAGTCTGCTCGTAATTCTATATCCGAATCTTCTAAACCAAGGTCTATACACTTTTGTAGAGCTAAGTATATTGCCTCATACTCTGCGTAATTATTAGTTAAAGAGTCTCCTAGGTACTTACTTATCTCTGCTAATACTTGCTCGTTAGCATCAAGTATCACAATGCCCACACCGGAAATACCCGGATTGCCCCGAGCACCTCCATCTGTGTAAATAACTATATTACTGCTCATCAGAGTCTGTGTTTTGCATTAAACCAACTGGAATCCCCATACTACTATCATCAATATCTGTACCCAACATCATCTCAGACTTATTAATGGCACCCATCATACCCATTGAGAATACTCCGATTAGCATTAAGCCTATTGCGAGGATGCCTATTATCATAAATATTAATGGGGCCTTTTGTAGTTTCTCTACTGGTATCAGCTTATTATCTTCAGCTTGTTTAAGTAGAGTTTTATAGACATATAGAGTAGCTAAGAATGTAACTGGGGCTGTAATTAACAAACCAAAGAATAAAGCAATTAAGCCTAGTAAGTTCAATCCCGCAACCACTAGTATAAACAAGAACAACTTAAGACGCTTGCCCTTGGTTATGGCCCAACTAGTCCTTATAGACTCCATAACTCCCATATCTTTATCTACAAGTAGAAACTTAGGGAACATCAGTGCGATACCAGCGATAATACCTGGTACTATCAGTAGTACATAACCTCCCATAACTATCAACATAGAGATGATACCTAAACCAACCCACCTCCAAAAATATTTAACTTGCGTAAATAGCTTCTTAAGTTCCACTTCTCGTTTATCGTATATATCTAGCAAAATAACTACAGTACCTATACCAACCAATATACCTAATACAGTACCAATTAGCCAACCAATAAAGGGTATCATATTGAGTAATTGAAGACCTATATTTATAAATCCTATAAGTAGACCTAATAGTACCAAGTCTCTCCAACTATGTTTAAACAACATCCAACCATGACTTAATGCTGCTCTTATACTAAAAGTAGTATCCATAATACAATAAGTTTAATTATTTATAACAACTATAATAGTACAGTAAATCTAAACTATATCAACAATGCGCAATTCTAGTGTGCGCCTACCGGCGAAGCTACTCTCCTCTAGATTGGCTAATAGTGTAATTGTATTACCCTCCTTAACTGCCTTACTAAAACTCTCTGAAGTAGCAAAGAATTTGCTTGCTTTACGAGATGCACCACTAGGATCCTTCACGAATATCTCTATATGATTCTGCTCTTTGCCAAAGTGCCTTATAGAGACGACCTCAACACCCTTAAAGGCAAAAACCGGCTTAGGGTTGCCTATACCAAATGGTGCTAATAGCTTAAACTCTTTAAGTGTACTTATGTTTACCTTACTCAGAGACAATTCTGCATCTGCTATCACTTCTTCCTTGTTATTTGGCTTAGTAGAGGTTTCCAATGATTCTCTTGCATCCGACAATGCCTTACCAAGAGTGTGCACCTGTTCATCACTAACAGCAAAGCCTCCTGCCGCACTGTGCCCACCAAAGTATAGTAGTGCATTACCTGCAGCCTCAAACGTCTCAACAACACTTGTGCCGTCACCACTCCGGCAAGAGCCCTTTAATACTCCAGTACCCTCTCTACCCCATACGCACACAACCTTACCAAGCTTATCCGCCAAGCTACCAGCCGCGAGACCAACGAGAGCTGGGCTCCAACTTGGGTCACCAACCACTAATACACTCGGCAACTCTCCAAGCTCTTGCATCGCCTCTACCTTAGAGTTTATCTTACGTACCATAGCGGCCACTTGTCCTTTACGTTTATTATTTAGACTCTCAAGCTTAGATGCTAAATCTTCAGCCTCCTCTAAGCTCTCTGTAGAGAGTAATTTGAAAGCATCGTCTGGGTGCCCCATGCGGCTAGCCGCATTAATACGCGGACCTATAGAGAAGCCTATATCATTCTCATCTAATAGTTGCTGACTGATACGGAGCTTATTACACAATGCTTGTATGCCCGGCCTCTTACTCTTATGTAATACATGCAAACCCCAGTGTACTAATACCCTGTTCTCCCCTACAAGAGGAACCATATCTGCAACCGTAGCTATTGCCACCAAATCCAATAGCCACTTCTCCCACCCTTTAGGCAACTGAGCTATGTTAAAGACGAAGCAGGATGTGTGTTTTTGCGGAGGGGTTGCACCGGGTTGGTGGGCGAAGCAAAGACACACATCCTGCTTCGTCTCAACAGACTTACGCGCTTGTAGTATAATAGCTTGCACCAACTTATATGCCACGCCGGCACCACATAGCCCATCAAAGGGGTAGTTGCAATCCTTTTGTTTTGGGTTAAGCACCGCAATAGCTTTTGGTACTTGCTCTTTAGGCTCGTGATGATCTGTGATTATTACGTCTACTCCAAGCTCAGTCGCCCGCTCTACAGTCTCCATAGCTGTAATACCAACATCCACTGTGATTATTAAACTCACACCATCCTTATGTAACTGCTCTACTGCCTCACTATGAAAGCCGTACCCCTCTTTATCTCTATGGGGTATATAATTAATAAAGTTGTCATACTTAATACGCTTAAAGAAGTTGTGCAGTATAACCCCGGCAGGTATACCATCTGCATCAAAATCACTGTATATCGCAATTTTCTCATTATTAGCAACTGCTTGTAAGGTTCTTGTTGCAGCCTCCTGCATACCCTTCATTAAGAAAGGATCATGCAAATGTAAATCATAAGATGGACTTATAAATGCCTCCGCATCCTTAAGGGTTGTTATGCCAATCTTTTTCAATAGCACCTGTATTATCTCTGAATATTTCTCCATAAAATGCTATACTGTATTTATTAATGATTAGTGTAACATAAAGCTTATGGATGATTGTATTTTTTGTAAAATTGGCTCTGGAGAGATAGATGCCGACAATAAAGTATATGAAGATGATTACTCTGTAGCACTCCTAGACATAGAACCTATACGTGAAGGGCATTTAATAGTTATCCCTAAGGAGCACTTCCCTTATATTAAAGATATGCCTGATGACTTATATACTAAACTTATGCTAACTGTTAAAAAGATGCAAAACATTCTTGACGATGTCTTCCACCCGCCTAAAGTTGGTATGTTTGTCTCTGGCTGGGATATACCTCATACACATGTACATGTTGTACCAATGTTTAACTCTAAAGACATAACCTCAAAACCTATACTAGAGAAGACATCGCCCCAATTTACTAAAGATGAATTCCAAGCTACAAAGACTAAAATAACAAAAGCTATTAAAAGCTAGTTAAGAGCCTCAATACCTGGCAGTTGTCCATCTTGCAAGAACTTGAGCATTGCCCCACCCCCTACAGATATATAGGTAAATATAGGCCTATTACTCTCACCTATTGTCGCTAATGTGTCTCCACCACCAGTTATAGCCTCAACTTTTGATTTGCTTAAGATATTTAATAAACTTTCTGTACCTTTAGTATAACCACCCTCATAGTAACCTAGTGGCCCATTCCATAGCATATAGCTTACGTCATTAGCATTAACTTTTAACAAATCTTGAGGTAGTACTACATCAACTATACGCATATCTGGCATTAGGTTATCAGGAGAGATATATATTGTGTGCCCATCAGCATCTGCTACTAGTACCTGATTAGGTAATACTACCCTCTTATTATAGAGTATGTCATGAGGTATTTTAGCATCATATACTAATGATCTACCAATCTCATACCCCCTCTCTTTAAAGAACTCATTAGCGATAGCTCCCGCTATAAATATTTTGTCATATGTTTTAAGGAACTTCCTAATTAGTGGCTCCTTAGTGGCAAACTTAGCACCACCGAGTATAAATAATGATGGTTCAGGTGGGTTAATCGCCTCAGTTAATTGCTTAACTTCTTGTTCAAGCAATAGTCCTGCATAACTCAGCAAAAAACGTGGCAAATCTACAATACTGGCATGTCTCCTATGACAAACAGAGAAGGCATCTTGTACAAATATGCTTTGATCTCTACCAACTAATCTTAAAATATCTTCCACCAAAGCCTCTCTATCTTTAATGTCTCTAGAGGTTTCGCGGGGATCCTGACGAATATTCTCTACCAAAATCAATCTATGCTCTTGCAATGCTGGTTGTAAATCTCGCCACTGAGTAAAGTGCAGGCCTGTGAAATCTCTTTGCAACTCATGTGCAACAGGAGCTAGTGTCTCATCTCTACCCCTACCTATATGCGAAAATATAATAACCTGCTTAGCGTGCTCACTTAATAACTTTAAAGTAGGTAAGGCACTTTTAATACGAAAGTTGTCTATAATATGCCCATCTTTGTCTATAGGAACATTAAAACCCAGCCTTACTATCACCGTCTTAGTAGATAACTCATCGATAGGCAGTTGGCTAAGTAGTCGCATACTAAACCTTATTAGCCACTCCCAAGAGCTCTGTAAATGCTCCCGCATCTGTACTAGCACGCCCTACAGCAACCCCATCTAAATCATCTATCTCTAAGAGATCTTTTATATTACCTGTATTAACTGAACCGCCATATAACATAATAGATTTACGTGCCATGGCAGCTCCATATTCATCTAACAAAACCTTACGCAAGTACAACATCATCTGATGTACATCATAGCTGTCCATTGCCTCAGCCTGACCCACGGCCCACACAGGCTCATAACAAAATATTACAGTTTGTACTTGAGATTCTGACAACTCCTTAAGGGCTGCTTGTATTTGCTCTTTGATAACACCTAAATAACTCGCCGACAAATCTCGACTACCCTCACCGACGAACACAATAGGAGTTAGGCCATACTTAATCGCTAAGAATGTCTTAATTCGTAAATCATCTATAGAATCTCCAATCTCTGAGTGACCTATAAGTGCATATGTAGCTCCAACACTTTTAAAGTGTGTAGCGCTTAATGCCCCAGTATGTGCAACATCTTCATAAGTGCTGATTGCTTGAGCACAAAAGTTTATCTTATTACCTCTATATTTAGAGGCCATGCTCTCTATGTATACTGCAGGTGGCGCTAATATAACCTCTACAGAGCGCATCTTGCTAACAGCCAACTTGGTAGAGTTAAATAGCGCAGTTGCTTCTTTTACAGTAGTTGGGCTTGCCTTCCAATTAGCTAAGATAATATGCTTCATAAGTCTAAGAGATTATAACATATGGCAATGAGACTGTTACTTCTCTTGCCAATTTATAAAATATGGCACGGTACTAGATGCGGGAGTAAAAGGCGGCGGGTCTGATGCCAACACCCTCTGATAAGAGTTGATCCTATTTGCAAAGCCGGAGTCCTCCTCTATATAGATATACCACCAAAGATACTGTTTGTATAAGCCATAGCTCCATGCAGTACCCGTGCGCTCGCTTGATACAATCGTACCGTTGATTGTAAGTGTACCCAAGTCTTGAGATGTGCCAACGCCTGGTGCATATATCCAAGCACCCGTACCAAAGTCCCAATAGTAACCCGGATTCTCTACATAATGATACCTGCCAAACCTCCCTGACGGCGCGACAAATATGCCACTAATTGTTAAATCCTCAGGTGACTTGGCTGATATCTCTATATCATTTTCTGCCATAGCTGTTATACCATCAATACCAGCACCCGTATTGTAAGTTAAATTATTATTTAAGACTATATCTGGGTCATAACCTGAGTTAACTGTGTCTGCCACTACTAAGGCGATCTTGCCGTTTACCACTCCCTCTAACCACAACTGATCCTCAACATATATTAAAGAGCATGTAGGTGGCACAGTATAATTACCTAAGAACGTCTCAGATGTAATAGTATGATAATCTTTATGCGCTATACCGCCATCACCCCAACCCCAATTATATGTAGCACCATCTACCCTATACATATCAAATGTACCATTACTCTTAAATATAATATGGTAGCCCCTGTCACCAGCCCCACCTGAAACACTGGGGAAGAACCTACCATTAGAGACGGCCCTGGTCTTAAGGTTGGCAAAGTCCGGATTTATATTATTAAAGTTTGTTAATGTCTTAGGGTATTGCCAGAGTGTAGGATCGCTACCTATACCCCAGACACCATCCTTAGTAGTTGTTGGATTACAACCAAAGGAAGCATCACAGCTCCAGGAGTTAACTCCACTAACAACAAGGGAATTGTGATTTGCATCCATACGTATACCTCCACTAGAGTAATAAGGGCCTATTATAGTCCTGCTTGAGCCGGCCCACACAGAGGCATCTATAAGGTACGAGTAATTAGCAACACTTGGCAACATATACCTAGCTGACACTTTGCGCGCATAGTTTGTATCTCTCTCCGGCACTCCTGTAACAGTAATATCTCTACTCATAATAACGTCACATTGCTTATTGACGTCCACCTCTATGGTAAATTGCCCTACCTTAGTGCCACTCTGTGGATCCTTATAATCTAACGTACCCTCCCACTCGCTATCCGGGTTATTAGCTAATAACCACTTATAATATTCAAGCCCTGCCTCTGCTATCTGCAGTGACTCCTCATAGGCAAGTTTGGCTCGCCCACTTATGCTCTGCTGTAATACAAATTGCATCAAAGAACCTACAGCAACTACAAAGACTCCGGCAAATACCAAAACCATTATTATCGCACCACCTTTTTGTACTTTAACTTGCAACATACTAGTTCTTTAAATTACGCATAAAGGCACTTCCCCGAATCTCATAATCATCTACTTGCGGATTTTTACCCGTATTTGCTACTACAATTAGATCGATATAAGTAGGCTCCAACACAGCAGACTGATCTATAACCTCCAAGCCGTCATCACCATAATATGTAAATAACTTTTTACTAAGTGCAATATTGCGGATATTATCAGTAATTGTCTTTATACTCTCAGCACCATTATATACAGCAGGAGTACCTTGTGCCTCAATTATGCCCATATTTAAATCCTCATTATCTAAAAATATACGCACTAACTCTGCAGAATCATCATTGTCATAATCTACATAGAAGGTAAGCTCATTATCTGCAAAGGCTACTATAGGATACGCACCAGCGTCACTATATGTTGCCTTACGTACCAATTGTACAACCTCCTCAAGTCCTCGCCGAGCAGAGATAATACCTACCACTCTCTGAAGACTATAACTATTGCTTTTATACACTTGTATTATGGCTAGTGTCATAGCAGACATAAGCATTACTATTACTCCTACCCACACCAACACCTCTACAAAAGTAAGTCCTGCCATTTTATTTTGTTGAGACTTTTTATACATAATTATTCTGCTATAAAGTTTGAAATAATTGTACTAAGCTTAACTGAAGACACTTCTCCGGTATGCTCTGGCCAACTTACACTTACTACAACTTCTTTGTAATCATTTGGGTTTGCATCTCCTGCCCCAGAGAGTCCGTCGGCCGGGTCATCTTGCCATGATATATTTGTAGTTATAGTATACTGCACTGTATTTATGGTACTGTATATAGGAGAGACTAAAACACCTATGGGGTCTCCACCCTCTAAACCAATGTTGCTGTAATCTAATGCACGGATATATTCAATACGTGAGCTGGCCAATGCAAGCGCCCCATTGCGAGCCTTACGTTCCGTAATTGTCTGTATACCAAGCTGTATCAATATAAAAAAGCCAACAAATAATACAACAAAAATAGCTATAGCCATAATTGAATCTAGTAAGGCTGCGCCTTTATTGTTAAACATGTTTATATTGTACACCATATTTGCATACAAAAAGAGCACTCGACCTTTATAAGCCAAGTGCTAACTATGTTGAAGATTAAATAACCTTAATACTCTCGTACTGATACTTGTGCATCTACCTTTTTTACGAAGTCTAAGACTACTGACACGGCTATTAGTAATGCTGTGCCTCCTATTGCCAAAGCAGCATTACCTGTCAGCACCTGTAATCCTACAGGTAACACAGCTATAATTGCCAAGAAGAGCGCCCCAAAGAGGGTAATGCGAGTGATTACATGTCCCAAGTACTCGGCTGTTGCCTCTCCGGGCCTAAGGCCGTGTATATACCCACCACTTTTTTGTAAGTTAGTAGCTATCTGATCTGGGTCAAAGGTTACCGCTGTATAGAAGTATGTAAAGGCAAACACTAGGACAAAATAAAGCACTGCGTAATTAACAGTATTAGCTAAGAAGGCGGCTACCGCAGTGGCACCAGCAGAAAGATAAGCAATATCTAAGCCAGAGAGCACTTGTGATAACATCTGCGGCATCAACAATAGTGATAGAGCAAATATAATTGGTATAACACCAGCTTGATTAACTCTAAGTGGTAAGTAAGTAGCAGCTCCTACTCCATATGTACTACCTTGTCTTGCTTGACGTGAGTATGTTATAGGCACCGGTCTTTCAGCCTCTGTAATAAATACTACAGCTGCTGTAACCAATACAACGAGTGCGGTAAAGCCTATATACATAGGTATCTGTGACGGATCATAATTAAACAAAAGTTGAGCTATTGTAGATGGTAGACCTGCTACAATACCGGCAAATATAATAAGTGAGACACCATTACCAATACCAAACTCTGTAACGAGCTCTCCTATCCACATAAGTAACATTGAACCTGCCATTATGATTAGGATATTTATAATAAGTAGTTGCAGGTCCATTTGGGCTACGACTCCTTGCCTCTGGAGTAAGGTTAAAAAACTAAATCCCTGTATAGCAGCGAGAGGCACAGTTAAATATCTAGAGTATTGAGTAAACTTAAGTCTACCAGCCTCACCCTCTTCAGATTGTAACTTTTTCATCTTAGGAGACATGACTGTTGAGAGCTGCATTATAATACTAGCGGTAATATATGGCCCTACACCCAACATTACAATAGATAGCGCATTGAGTCCTCCACCAGAGAATAGGTTAAGCATACCCAGGAATTGATTGTTGTCTAAAAAGTTGGCCAGAGCTGAGGTGTCAACTCCGGGTATTGGTATAGATGCAAGGGCTCTAAACATAATAAGAGCGGCTAAGACAAAAAATATCTTGTTCCTAAGAGCCTTATCTGAGAAGGCTAGTTTTAATTTATGTATAAATGTCCTAATCATATCTAACTTATTTAACCTCTCCACCCGCACTCTCGATAGACTCTCTAGCGGAGGCAGATAATATGCAATTCTCTACAATAAGTTTTGTTTTTAACTCACCACCAGCTAATAACTTAACTTTTGGTAACTTGCCTCCATTTAGCTTAATAAGCCCTGCCTCTACAAGAGTTGCTGGAGATACGGTGTCTCCAGACTTAAAGATCTTGAGGGTGTCAAGATTAATAATCTGTACTTGAGTTTTATCGCTATTAACTGTCCGTGCACGATTTTTACCATGACCCCTAAGTTTAGGTAACTTCTTTATAAAGTCGCGCATCTCAGGCCTAATACCATGGCGACCGTGCTGCTTTTGACCTTTGTGCCCATGCCCACAAGTCTTACCTCGCTTACCTCCACGTCCAACACGAGCTTTTGCCTCTACCTTACCCTTAGCTTTTTGTATAGTATGTAATTGCATAATATATTATTTATCTGCCTTAGTAGATTTTACTTTTTTATCTGAGTTCTCAGCCTTAGTATCGTTAGCTGCTGCAGGTTTTGATGTTATTGCAGGCTTACCAAGTTGCTCTAAGGCCTTGAGTGTGGCACGAGAGTTATTTATCTTATTTTTACTCCTTGACCAGATCTTAGAGGTTACATCTTTAACTCCAGCAAGCTCAAGTACGCTACGCACAGATGCACCTGCCACAAGACCCTTACCCGGCGCTGGACGTATCTCAACTACTGAGGCCCCATACTTAGCCTTAACATCGTGAGCTATGCTCATATCCTCCGTTAAGTTTACTGTTATCATATGCTTCTTAGCATCTCTTGTGGCTTTATCTATTGCCAAGCTTGTATCGTTACTCTTGCCAACTCCAACTCCAACCCTGCCCTTTTTATCTCCTATTATCATCGTTACAGAGAAGCTGAAGCGACGTCCTCCACCCATAACACGCACAACACGTCTTATATCTGCTATCTTCTGCTCAAACTCTTGACGACGCTCTGGACGTTGGCGACGACGGTTCTTCTCAAAGCGCTTCTTAGCTCCAAACTCGTTGCGTTTACGCTCAGGTGTGGCTTTAGCAGTAACAGCTGTCTCAGTCTCAACAGTTTTTGTCTGCTCTGTAGTATTCTCTTTTGTTGTCTTATCTTCTGTCATAACGATATTTATATATTAAAACTTTATACCACCCTCTCGCACTGCATCTGCAAATGCCGCTACATTGCCAGTATAAGCATACCCTCCTCTGTCAAATACTATCTCCTCAATTTTCTTAGCTTTAGCTAATTTAGCCATCTCTGTACCCGCTGCCACTACCTTCTCTCCAAGAGTCTTACCACTAACCTTAGAAGTAGAGATTGCAGCAATTGTGTTACCAGCTACATCATCTATCAACTGAGCGCTCAGTGCTGTATTAGAGCGGAATATAGCAAGACGTGGGCGCTCTGCTGTACCAGAGATCTTAGCACGCACTCTGCGCTGACGGGCCTTTCTTGATGTTGTTTTTTTATCTGTCTTCATGATAACTATATTTATTATGCAGCTGCTCGCTTACCTTGCTTGCGACGTACTATCTCATCACTATAACGTATACCTTTACCTTTGTATGGCTCTGGCTTCTTAGAGGCACGCACTACTGCAGCAAATTGACCTAAAGCCTCCTTATCTATACTTGTCATCTTAATATTATTCTTCTCCACCTCTACGGTTATGTTCTCCGGCACCTCAAAGTTAACATCATGTGAGTAACCAACCTTTAAGTTAAGAGTCTTACCGTTAAGTGCGACTTTGAATCCAACACCCTCTACCACAAGCTCTTTAGTAAAAGGAGTATTAACACCAGTCATCATATTGTTAACATGTGAGCTAAATGTGCCCCACATCGCATTAGCAAGCTTTGTCTTATTTGCAGGCAACACCTTAACCTGGTCACCCTCTACAGTTATAGACACATTAGGATTTATAACCTTTGTTAGAGTACCACCTTTACCTTTAACAGTTAATACATTACCCTCTACAGAAACATCTGTGCCTGTTGGTATAATTAATTCTTTTTTACCTATTCTACTCATAATATTTACCAAATTTTAAATAGTTCTTCACCTCCTACGCGCTCTTTCCTAGCCTGAGAGTCTGTTAGTATACCCTTGGGAGTTGAATACAGTGCTGCGCCTTTACCATACTTTATAGGGAAGATATGTTTAACTCCCTTATATAGTCTGCGCCCTGGCTTAGACACCCTCTTAACATCTGCAATACGTGGTGTGCCATCACTCTTATATAATAGCTCTATAGTAAGAGTTTTACTTACATCTTTACCATTTTTACTCACCTCCCCCACAAAGCCTGCCTTCTGCAAAGCCTGTGCTATAGCAAACTTAAGCTTTGAGTATGGCACTGTAACCTCTGCTTTAGCAACGCTACCAGCATTTTTAATACGGATTATTAGATCTGAAATTGGGTCTCCTACCATGATGATTTTCTTATACCTGGGATGTTACCCTTAAGGGCTTCCTCTCTAAAGCAAATACGACACATACCAAAATCCCTCATATAGCCATGTATACGACCACACTTAAAACATCGTCTTATAACTCGTGATTTGTATTTTGGCGTCTTTTGCGCCTTTGCTATCATTGCCTTTCTTGCCATAATTATATATGTGTCTATTTATGTTTTGAGGAGTGTACCAGAGCCAACAGTTAATAGCAACACTATTAACTTGTTTGGCAGTTTGTATCTCAATATTGAGAACACTTACTCAAACGCTCTGAAATAAAGCGTGCGTGTATTATACATACAATAAGTACGGGCGCAACTATATCTTATATTTCTTGCCAAATAGGCAAAACTCGTACAGTTACACTCTCCTCCAGAGTATCTCCATAATTACCCATACACTTAAGTGTAAATGTAGTCTCCTCTTCTATTGGACTGGTCATGTTACGACCACGTACATTACTCCAACTATTTTTACCACCCACTACCCTACATGAGGCCGCATTTGCAACATCCCAAGATATCTCAGCTGTACCCCCCTTTGGTACCAAAGGAGGTACGGCTTTAAGATTGGATACTGTGTCCATGCTTGCGCTAGCATTACAAGCACCTGCAGTACAACCATAACTACAACTCTCTACCAATAACTGCCGACAATCGTTGCTTGCACTATAAACATCTCCATCCTTACAGTATAAACCTTCTGGTAGTGTACAATTATTTGGATCAGAGACACAAACCCCTGCAAGACAACTTGTATCACTAGAACATGCAGAATATGTATTAGAGCAATCAGCATTCTGTGTTTGGACAATCTGATTATTATAGCAACTACTTACTACCTCACACTCTGCAACCGGCTCCTCTAGACAGAGACCGTCAAAGCATCCATAATCACACTGAGTTGTCGTAGTTTTACACTGCTCATCTATACTAACACTATCACCATTTAAGCACATAGTAGATGGCTCACAGGTATCCTCTATTTTGGCCGTAACGGTGGTGGAAGCGTAGGTCTTCTCTGGGAACTTTATATACTTCTTATACTTATTGTACTTGGCTTTATAATCTAATGAACCTTCTGGTATACACCTCACCTCGTAAACTGTCTCTTGATCTGGATTAATAGCTACGTTGATCTTCCTAGCGCGCGCTTGCTGATAAACATACAAGTTATTCATATACTTAAAATTTGGATTATCACTCAAAAGTATTGAATCATTGCTAGATCCCTGTATAGACTTAACAGCGAAAAACTCAGAACCAGGAGCACAAGTTACACTAAGTGACCTGGTAGTACCGGCTGGAGCTGTTGGAGGTAATATAACCGCCTGTGGCTTAGGGTAACTAACATTAATAGTATACTCACCTAAGAGATACTTGGCTTTGCGCCCACCTTTAACCACAACCTTAGATATTAGTTTAGGATTATAGTCTATATAAACTTTTGCTTTAAAGGACTTCTCATAAAAATACGTATGTGTCACTTCAGCAATCTGCACACCATCAACCATTTGATTAGACACACCTTTTATATTATCGTCTACTTTTGTCTTATTATTTTTGAATCTTAGTTTCTTATTTGTGGATCCAGAGTAAGGTACACTTAATGTAGCCTTTACTAAGGGTTGATCGCAGAGCGCATTCTTAGCCTCTTGGTTTAGATATCCACATTGTTTAGGATTTAATATGTCTCCATCATCAAACTCCAAAACAACAGTAGCATTTGCATTAATCACTTGCATATCTGTATCAAAAGAACCGAGAGTATCTTTGTTATACTGATCTTGTAATAAGTTAGGTAACAAATCATTCCAATCTATTGTTATTACAAAATCAGCTGGTAGAGGGGCCAGGCCAGATAAAGGAGTATCTGTATTATTAACTTCAATGTCCGCATAGTCACTGAAGTCGGCCCGGTATTGTGCCAAGACCACCATAGGCACCAATACAACAATGGTAACTAGTCCAAATATGCTACCTGCAAAAAACTTACTCATAAATTATGTATTTATATTATAATACTGTTCATTATAATACATATTACCCATTAAGCGATATGCTCTGTGTATAAAATGTGTATGCTATACTAAACACTAAACTACATATGCCTACCAAAATAATTATTACTACACTGATATCAATCTTACTGGTCGGCACTTATATGTATTATGTCTCTGGCATGCCGCTATTTTGTGACTGTAGCTACTTAAACTTTTGGAATGGCTTTGCCGATGGGGCCGGCAACTCTCAGCGTTTCTTAGATTGGTACACCTTATCTCATATAATAACAGGTGTGTTGCTAGTCTTGATATTTAAACCCTTCTTGAAGAAAAAGTATTTACACTATGGCATTATATTTATGATAGTTGTAGCGGCTCTCTGGGAGGTTATAGAGAGTACAGATTATATAATCTTTCACTTTAGGACAGCTACAATCTCTAGAGACTATATAGGTGACAGCATCTTGAATGCGACTTCTGATATACTAGCGATACTATTTGGTGCAGCACTAGCACTTAAAGTACGTACGGGCTTGCTTTTAATACTGGTAGTATGCATAGAACTTGCCTCCTTTTACTTTATACAAGATAACTTAACTACTAATATTCTATCCTTTATAGTACCTGGTAGCTGGCTCGCCCCCCTTTTATAAGACTATAATTAACTTATTAGTTGATTTGCCTTAAGTACATCATTAAAGTCACTAGGTATATCAGTCACATAAATAACTCTGTCACCACCTAAGTTAGTAAGCTCAATACTGTGGGCATGTAGCATTGTGCGTGGTATTTTAATGCCTATGTTTGGTTGCTTACTAGTACCGTATAGCTTATCTCCCAATACCGGATGATGTATAGCCTTAAAGTGCACACGGATCTGATGTGTACGCCCTGTCTTGGGGCGAGCACTCACATAAGCAAAACCGTCATTGCCCACTCCTACCCTGCTTAATATTTTATATTCTGTTATAGCTTCTCTAAGAGTACCTCTGGCACCTGGCTGTGCCGACCATTTACGGAAGTCACTCGGACTCTTGCCTATAGGTTTGTCTATTACACCACCCTCCACCTCATCTTTAAAAGTACCATTTAATATAACTCTATACTCCTTATTTACTCGTCTATCTTTAAATTGTTGCTTTAAGTCCTCAAAACTTTCCTGTGTCTTAGCTACCACCATTACCCCGCTCGTCTCTCTATCTAGCCTATGCACTATGCCCGGCCTATATATAACCTCACCACTGTCTGCTTGCCATGAGTCCCCCACCCCTCTTGTTTCTGGGTAATTATTGATTAGCCAATCTGCTAATGTGCTCTCCTTTGTACGACCATCGCTATGCACTACAAGCCCGGCAGGTTTGTTAATAACCAATATATCGTCGTCTTCAAAAATTACCTCTGGAGTTAAAAAGCTCACGGGTGGGCGTTGAGGGATTCGAACCCCCGGCCTACTCGGTGTAAACGAGTCGCTCTAACCAACTGAGCTAAACGCCCGCGCATTACAATGTTTATACCCCGGACGTCTCCGGCCGGGCCTACTCGGCGGCAGTAAGTAACTTGGAGTCACTCACAACCAACTGAGCTAAACGCCCGCGTAAGCGATTATATGATACTTTGTATTAAATGCAAGTTAATGCTTTGTGCTCCCGGAAGGAATCGAACCCTCATTGGCGGGGTAGAAACCCGCTGTTCTATCCATTAAACTACAGGAGCAAGAACCTGCGTAGTCTAGCAACTTTCTTACTTAAAATCCAGCTCAAGGTCTTTATATACTTGCTCTATAGCAGCGATATCTAACTTTGGCTTATACTCTTTAACTTCTACAACACCACCATCATAACCATAATATATATTATAAACCTTATAGTACCATAAACCTATAAGCAGTATACTAGTCAACACAGCTACAATTAATACCAAATTCCAAATAAACACGCCACTTGGTAGACTACCCCGTACGAGTTTGGCTATTTTGTTCTTAAAATATAATAACTGCATACATTATATATTCTTTGGTAACAAAGGCACATTGATCTGCATGGCCGTTGACCAATTACCATCCTCAAGCTCTGTCATTGCAATATTCTCAACCCCAATTAAGAAGCTTGACTCAATCTCTTGTTCTACTATAGATATGCACTCTGCCAACTCACACTCAAATGTAAGTGAGACACTTAGTATATTAGTAATACTATTCTCATTAATGGCGCTAACCTCTACTGCAACACCTGGCACCTTGGTTTCTAACGAGTTTAATAACTCTGGGATAGTTGCGGTATCAATTGCTTTAGTTTTAAGTTTTTGTATATATTTGTCAGCTGATCTAATTTCTTTACGCATATTATCTACCTGCATTTGTGTAGTACTTATACTGCTTGTACTGACCAACCCCTTAAATGTCTCTACAGAACTGACTATTGATGTCCACAATACCCACAATGTCAAACATGTAGCAAATATTATAGCAGATATCTTTAAGGTGTTTTTGGTTATTATATTACTCATAACATTATTTCTACTCTACACTATTACTACTAGGATAAGTTAACTTAGCGGTAAAATTATATACTCCTGATATTGGAGCAAAGTTAGACACTGGGAATGACGTAAGGTCTGTATTAGTAATCGTTAGTAATGCAGTTCTTACAACCACTACACCGCTACGATCTGCAGCTGTCCCGGCCAAGATTATGCTGTAGTCACCACCCACAAAACGGATCTCCACTCTTGTAAGCTCCACACTATCTATACCTTGCAATACCGACATCACCTCTTCAATAATATCGATTATAGACCTCTGATTACTTACTAGAGTTACGCTATCTATAAACTTTTTATAATCTTCCAGCTTGAATTTTAACTCCTTCCTCTGAGCTCCAGCATCATTGGGTCTATTATTTAAGGTGGGTATCTCATTGTCAATAATATAAGTATATATAATCACAGGTAACATCGATGCATATACGGTAATCATAATTACAACTGATGCCAAAGCCGAGATTACAAGAAATCGTTTACGCTTTTGCCACAGCCTTGCTTGTCTGCTTTGTTTTGGTAATAAATTTGCCATATTATGCTTTATTATTTAACAATAGGCCAGCAAGAGTGGCCATCGCAAGAGACTCCTTAGCCTTTATGCTTGGGATGAAATCCTCGGTATCAAAAAGATTTTGCCACACATTAGCTATCTTTATGTTTGTATCTATCTCAGCTTTTAAAAGTTTAACAAACTCAACAGCTGAACCACCGCAGACAGTAATCCCTGACACCCTCTCTATCCTATGCCCCTTCTTATTTGTACGTGTATCCCAAAACAGATACTGCTTTTTACACTCGTCTATAACTAACTGTGCCTTCTTACTACCACCAGGTATTGTAACTGTAAATATAGGTAAACCATTACGAGTTACTATAATTCCGGCTCTGTTATAGCCAATATCTACTATCATATCTACACCATTGGCATTAAGGTTCTTGTTGCTAACAGCTCTGGCAACTGCATAGGCCTCTAACTCTATGCCTCGTACTGTAAAACCCGCGGCGGCAAAGGCACGTTCATAACTTGAGACAACCGACTTAGGCGCAGCTGTTATACTCAGTAACGTACCCAATCTGTTATGTTGCACAATATCAAAGTCATATACTGAGTCCTCAAGCTTGATAGGTACATGCTCACTAAATGCAAATTCTATCTGCTGCATAGCAGAGGCCTTACTTGGCCTGCCCGGTAAATACATCGTATATAAGTAAAGCGCATTTTCAGGGATTGCAACAAATACAAACTGCCTGCGATGCTTGTGCCTGAGTGTTTTAAGTGCCTTTATAAATGCCTCTTCATTTTGTATAACTCCCTTGTCTATAACTCCCTTGTCTAAAAACACCTCATCAAAGGTTTGCGGTAAGCAGCCTTTATAATCATATTTACCATCTAAGTACTTTATAGAGTTTGGAGAAATATCTAATGCAGCAGCTGGCATAGTAATATACTCTGGCGCCGGGAAAGACTTAACAAACCAGTTAACAAACTTACTCATTGCTACTATTATACCAGAGGACTAAGAGCTTATAGGTATATATACCCAAGTATGTATATAATCAACAATACTACTCCTATAATACTCACATGTGTGCCATAACGCTTAGCTATGCGTAGCCCTACCTCTCCATACTTATACACAAGCCATGCACTAAGATAGAGTCTAATAGAACGCCCCAGCAAAGATGCAAAGAGAAACACCATGAAATTAGCCTTAACAAATCCAGCAGTTATCACAAATATCTTATACGGTATTGGTGATATAGTGCCTATCATGGTAAATACAAAAATGCCGTTATCAAGCAAACCCTGTACACTAGTGAACTCTGATTGATAACCATAGAGTGTAATGAGTGCTTGCCCTATTGAATCGTACAGATAATACGCAAGCCAATACCCTATTATAGCCCCAAGCACAGAGGTAAGCATTGTAAGAGTAGCAAAGTAGACCCAACGCTTACGATTCTCCTCTATAAGGAGCATCATCATCATAAACATGTCTATGGGCACAGGTAAAAATATGGCCTCACTTATAGAGATGACGCCTAACCAAAATTTACCGTATGGACCTTTAGCATGCTTAACACACCAGAGCTTACATTTGGTCCACATAATAATCTAGCCTATGGTGGTACCTGCAGGCACCTCTTCACTCAGCTCCATCAATGCCAAACCACGCTCACCATCCTCACTCTCCGGTGCCGCTGCAAGTAGCATCCCCTGACTGACCACACCTCTTAGCTCGCGAGGTTTAAGGTTAATAAGATACGGTAATCTTTTACCTACCAAATCCTCTGGGGTGTACCACTCTCGTATACCAGAGACTATTGTCCGCTCTCCCACATCCTCTCCGAAGTCTATAGTACATTTAATAAGTTTATCTGTCTCTGGCACCATCTCAGCGGCTTTAATGTGCCCCACGCGCATATCCATTTTTATAAAGTCATCGTACTGTATCTCATCTTTTATTTTCATATCCTCAAGTTTAACTCAAATTCTTTTGTTTGTCTAAAAATGACTGGAGGATAATTGCAGCAGCCTGAGCATCCGCTTGTCTAGTAACGGTCCTTATACGCTTCTTATTGGCCCTATTCCCTCTTACAAACCCTTCAACAGGGATTGCGCGCGCCTGCTTGGTAGTAAAGCGCTCGTCTACATAATGTACATTTACCTCACTCCCTACCTTGCTTAATAACTTATCGATAAAAACCTTAGCATCTGACGCTACATTATTTAACCCACCATCAAGCGCGAATGACTCACCTACTACAATGTCGCTCACTCCCTCAGAGTTTATATATTCACTCAAAACTCTTAATAACTTACTATTATTTGGTAACACATTCTTAGGCAGAGCCACTACTCCATCACTCACTGCAAGGCCCACCTTCTTAGTGCCATAATCTATGCCTATATACTTCATAGTATAAAAAGTATCGCATATTTATAAAAATATGCTATTATCGCCCCCGGAGAGGTGGCTGAGTGGTTGAAAGCACCGGTCTTGAAAACCGGAGTATCGCAAGGTACCGCAGGTTCGAATCCTGTCCTCTCCGCAAATTGAAACTTCGCGCTCGGAGTTTGTGTAGATGTTTATGTTAGACTATATCAATATGTGATACACTAGAGCACGGTGGGTGCTTATAAGTTTATAAATATAAAATATGAACAACAAAATATTACTTACAACAGTAATCTTAATAGCAATAATTGTAGGAGGATTTTATTTTTCTAAGAAAGATAAAAGTACCGGCATTGACAACACAAAAGAAGTCGTCAGCAATAACGGTTTTGGAGTTGGACAAAAAGCAATTGTTTATAAATCACCAACTTGTGGGTGCTGTGTCGGGTATGCTGCTGCATTAAGAAAACAAGGGGTGAGCGTTGAGGTTGTAGAGACAGATGACATGAGCTTAATAAAAGATAAATATGGGATCCCGGCTAATAAACAAAGCTGTCATACCATTGCCATGGGTAATTACTTTATAGAGGGGCACGTGCCCATGGAGGCAGCTGAAAAGCTACTAAAAGAAAACCCAGACATTGACGGTATTGGGCTACCAAGAATGCCCTCAGGTACTCCGGGGATGCCAGGACCAAAGCGAGCTCCTTATGAAGTGTATCAAATGAAAAACGGTGAATTCTCTAGTTTTGTGATTATATAATAAAATTGTATGAACATATTGACTAAAAGAATCACCTCTCTAAGCACAATATCACTGTTTACAATAGGGAGCATAATTGGTGGTACTGTATCATTTATAGCTACTACTCAAATAAATCATGATGCTGAAATTGGCAGCTCTCAATATAATAAAGAAGTTACTGCTGAGAAGAACAAAGGAATTAAAAAATTACTAGCAGAAGGTAGGTATAAATGCTGTATTACAAATCCATGCTCTTACTGCTTCTCTGACCCTGATCATCAAAATGAGAATTTGGTGTGTGGTTGTCTCGAGTCCATAATGAATGGCGAGCACCCATGTGGTGAGTGCATTGGAGAAATCCTTGAAGGAAATGGTAATCCATTAATATCTGAGTATTTTGCAACAGCAATAGCTGAAGAGCTTGGAGAGGAGTACCTCTCTACATTAAAACAAATAATAGCTGATAAATATGATATGCCTGTTGATAGGCAACTCTAGAGAGTTTTATCATAGCTTATACAGTGTCATTTGATGCCTGATTTGTGCTTCTGTTATATAATATAGATAATGAGAGAGTATAACAAGCCATCTATAGCTGCACTGATTATTATAACTATAATTATTCTCTTGATTATATTGGTAGTATATAAGACTCTTACTATAACAGGCGCCAGGAGTAGAGATGCTCGTAGGATCTCAGATGTACAAGCCCTCTATAAGGCCCTTGCTTTGCATCAAACAATGAATAGCAACTTCCCTATTAGTATCACCCCTGTAACAATAGATGGCAAAGACTTATTGTCAACAGCTCTTATAGGTAGTAAGGCGTTAGAAAGTCCAGTAGTTGACCCACTACACCCAACATATGACTATACTTATTCTACTGATGATACTGGCGGTGACTTCACCATACAATTTTGCCTTGAGGGTAAAGGTGTTAAGGAGTACAAGCAGGGGTGTGATAATTATATAAAACCATAATATGGCAAGATCAGACACAATACAATGGGAGGCACTAGAGCATGCTCACCGTAAAGAGAAGTCTCAAGACTGGTATTGGGCGCTTGGGCTTATAGTAGTCTCTGTGGCTGTGGCCTCGATACTCTTAGGTAACACTTTATTTGCGCTACTAATAATAGTGGCATCTCTTGCGCTTGGACTCTCAGCTGGAGACACGCCAAATAAGCATACATATACTATTAATACTCGTGGAGTATCTGTTGACGAGACTCTATACCCATATAAGAGCTTAGAGGCCTTTTGGATAGATGAGACACGGCCTCATGAGAACGTGCTCCTACTAGACTTGCAGAAGCCGCTTGTACCACACCTAGTGATAAAGATACCTGATACAGTAGATATAAATGACCTGCAAGACTACTTGCTAGATTACTTACCTGAGGAAGAGATGTATGAGTCGGCATCGCATAGACTCGCTGAGATGTTTGGCTTTTAGTAAAAATCTGGTAGACTCTTGGCTACACAGCTGCGGATATGCTCCCGTAGTTCAATGGATAGAATACAGGTTTGCGGTACCTGCGATTTAGGTTCGACTCCTAACGGGAGCACAAATACATAACTTACTAAATAAGTAGTTCAATGGATAGCCATTAAATACTTGAGGTTTGATGAATAGATACGATTTAAGTTCGACTCCTAACAACGGGAGCACAAATAAGTAAAATAAAACCGACTACTAGTCGGTTTTATTTAATCTTGGCTATTGCGGCCATTATGCGAGACTTTTTGCGGGCAGCATTATTCTTCTTTATCACTCCCCTCTTAGCTGCTTTATCTATTGCTTTATATGTTTGAGCTATTGCGCTCTCGGCGGCCGCTTTATCTTTCTTTGCTATTAGGTCTTTAATGTTCTTCATAGCTGTCTTAAGCGCTCTTGAGGTACGCAAGTTAAACACGCGCCTGCGCTCTGCTTGCTTGTATGACTTTGTAGCTGACTTTGATGTTGCCATATATCTATTTATGTAGCGGCAATTTTACACAATTTTGAGTCTTTAGCAAGCCCGCACACCTTTGTATAAAGGTGTGCGGGCAAGGTCTTTGCTCAAGCTACCAATCCTTGATATTATATAATATATGATTGGCTGGCTAGAAGGTGAAGTTATAAAAATTAAGTTAGAGAGTGGCTACTTGATATTAAATGTTAACAGTGTTGGTTATATAATACATACAACAGCTCATACCCTGCTCTCTGCTAAACGGGGAGACACTTTAAGCGTACACACATATACCGTAGTGCGAGAGACAGCACTAGACCTATATGGCTTTAACTCTCCAGAAGAGAAGGCGCTCTTTGAGCTACTTATAAGCGTCTCGGGTGTGGGACCCAAGTCTGCCCTCTCTATACTCTCCTTAGCAGACACCTCTACAATATATAATGCCATCTCTAGAGATGAGACAAGTTACTTGACTAAAGTCTCCGGTATAGGCAAAAAGCTTGCGGGCAAAATAGTCTTAGAGCTTAAAGATAAAATTGGAGATATTGGAGAGTCTGGCAACTCTACCACAACAGACGATGCCAGCGTCATGGAGGCTCTTGAGGCAATGGGCTATAAAGCGCAAGAGGCGCGTGATGCCATCAAGAGTATACCGAGTGATACACAAGGTCTCAATGCCCGCGTATCTGCCGCTCTGAAGGCATTAAGCAATCAATAAAGATAATATATATTATGAAGAAACTACTTAAGTATTTGCGTAAAGTTATACCGCACAACTCCCCTATTAGGCTGTGGTACACAAGGAGCTTGCAAGTGTACGCACATATTACCAAGCCCATAGATACAACTGACATAAAGCTAATAGGAGTCACTGGCACAGACGGTAAGACGACAACTGTAGAGATGATAGCCCACATACTCCAAGAGCATGGAGTTAAATATCTCAGCTCATCAAGTTATGAGTCTAAGCTTAATAATAAGCACCTAGCTATGAGCAAGCGCACCACGCCCTCCCTATCTACTCTTAAAGAGCTCATTAAGCAAGCTAAGGCCAAGCAGGTAGAAGTAATGGTAATAGAGGTGTCCTCTCACTCACTTGCACAGTGGCGCCTCTTTGGTATTAAATTTGACACGGCCGTATTGACGCACATCACGCACGAGCATCTCAACTTCCACAAGACTAAGGCTAACTATATCAAAGCTAAAAAGCTGCTCTTTACTAAATATTTAAAAAAGCACGGTAAAGCAATACTAAATAAGAGTGATGAGTCCGGCGTCAAATGGATACAAGAGTTAGGTAAGCGAGCTATAGCATACACGCCACCCAGCTCTAAGGTAAACACATTTGGCACAACTTTTAAATATGATGATTCTCAATATTTTTTACCTATGCTTGGTGCATACAATGCAACTAACGCACTCTCTGCCGCACTAGCAGTCTCAGAGACCCTTAATGATATATCTATTGAGAGTGCTCTATTAAGTCTAAAAGACTTTAAGGGTGTACCAGGTAGAATGCAAATGGTCACTACCCCCAACTCCCCCTTTACTGTCTTTGTAGACTTCGCCTTAACGCGCAGAGCCATGGCGAGCACCCTCTCTGCTCTTAGGGATGTAGCAGGGCAAAATAAGATATTTGTGGTATTTGGTGCTACTGGCGGGCAGCACGACACAACCGTACGCCCAGGCCTGGCTGAGTCTGTTTCTAGCTGGGCTGACGTTGCCATAGTAACAGATGATGAGCCCTATGATGGAGACCCTGCTGAGATTAGGCAAGAGTTAGAGCAGTTTATAAAGACTTCAAACAAAAAGAATAATAAAAATACAGAGGTATTTAATATAGCCGACAGGCGTGAAGCTATACGCACCGCTTTACACAAAGCTAAAAGTGGCGATATTGTACTCGTATCAGGCATGGGGCACTACACTAGCCGTACCGTTAATGGTAATGAGGTACCATGGAATGACGCAGCCGTAATAACTGAGGAATTACAAAAACTATAATGTTATAATTAACTCCACTATGTTAACAGACTTTTTTAAAATGCTGGTTGTTAGCATACTCATGATTATCGCGCTCAGCTTTGTCTGGCTATATATGCGCTCGGTAGTGGGTAATGTGAGCATGCTAGGCATAATCAATGGGCAACAATTGGAGATAACTGATGCAGAACTCTGGGATCCAAAATCCCCTCTTGCCGGCACTGTACGTCTAGACATATTCCAAGGGGCTAAGCTGAGCGACCCTGAGGATGAGTATGTGCGCATAGTGGCCAATCGCACTAATAACTCAGCAATAGATATGACGGGTTGGTCTATACACTCAATTGTATCTGATACACGTATCTATATACCTAAAGCGACACTTATGCTTAAGATGGTTAAGG
>WFTK01000020.1 GCA_015485505.1 Patescibacteria group bacterium
CGTCCACGTTCGTCTAGTACATTAGGCAAATCTTTAAGCATCTCTGTGTTAGGTATCATACCTATCTCTACAAATATCCCGCCAGTCTCGAGAGTATGCTCCTCGCCAGTTACAACATCTTTAAACTTAATAGCGTTTACCATTTGCTCACCTAATACCTCTACTGTCTCTGCATTTGTAATAACCTTCATGTTTGGGTGTGCAGAGACCTTCTCTATTGTTATGGCGTCTGCAGAGAGCTTCTCTGATCGGTTGAGTAGGGTAACGCTCTTGGCATACTCAAGTAGTTGAGCTGCCGCCTCAAATGCGGCGTCCCCACCACCTATAACTACTAAGTCTCGCCCAGTAAAGAGAGGGCCATCGCAAGTGGCGCAATATGTTAAGCCTTTATGCTCATACTCGTCGGCACCCTTAGCTGGCAGCTTACGCCGTACAGAGCCAGCCGTGTAGAGTAGGGCTCTTGACTCATATGTGTTGCCTGTGTTTGTCGTAACCTTAAAGCCCTCGCCTAAGTGCTCAACTTTGGTTGCTAAGGCTGGTTGATCTATTTGCAGAGTTGAGTTGTCTGCTTGCTCGTACTCTCTTAGGTGTGCCTCAAGTTGCTTAGCGAGCTCAGCTCCTGAGATGTGAGGTATACCTATCCAGTTTTGTATGTCGGGTGATACGTTACTCTGACCGCCAAACTCACCTGTGATGAGGACAGTCTTAAGCTTCTTACGAGCAGCATATATACCTCCGGTAACGCCAGCGGGCCCGCCACCTATTATTATTAAGTCTAGTTGATTATTTGTATCCATATTATCTTAATTTAGAGCGTCTTAAGAATGAGGGGATCATACTGAAGTCGTCGTCCTCGTCTGGCTTATCGTCTTTTTTAATACTTACTCGCTTTGGTGTTGTGGGCTTTTGTGTGGCTTTGCTCGGTACATCTCTTATACTTCTCTTTGGTCTCTCTATAGGGCTTGGCATAGTATTGTGTATCTCATGAGTCTCCGTGTCTGCAACCTTGTCTTCTTTTTTAGGTTTGTCCTCAGGCTCTGTACTCTTAGGAGTTGAGTCGCTAGACATTACGTTTTTAAAGATTGACTTTGATGGAGTCTTCTCATTGCCGAAGCCGGTGGCTATTACGGTTATCTTGATAGCCCCCTTCTTAAGAGTCTCGTCTAATATAGAGCCAAAGATTATCTTGGCATTAGGGTCAGCGGCTTTGGTTATCTCATCAGCAGCCTCTTGTATCTCGTGCATGCCTAGGTCATCATTACCAGAGACAGCAAAGAGTACACCAGTAGCACCCTCAATAGAGACATCGAGTAGTGGAGAGTTTATTGCGTTCTTAGCTGCCTCTGTGGCGCGACCCTCTCCGCTAGCCTCACCAATACCCATAAGAGCTGAGCCGGCAGACTCCATAACGGTCTTAATATCTGCAAAGTCTACATTAATAACGCCCTGCTTAGTGATGAGATCTGAGATGCCTTCCACTGCGTGCTTGAGTATGTCATCACATGTGGCAAAGGCCTCTTTAAGCCCGGTATTCTTCTCTACAGTCTCAAGTATCTTGTCGTTAGCTATTACTATTATTGAGTCTACTACATTACGCAACTCCTCAAGGCCGGCGTCTGCAACCTCACGTCTGCGCTTACCCTCAAAGCTGAAGGGGAGTGTGACTATGGCGACTGTCAAGGCCCCACTCTCCCTAGCGGCCTTGGCTATCACAGGGGCAGAGCCTGTGCCTGTACCCCCGCCGAGTCCACAGGTGATGAACACCATGTCGGAGCCTACGAGAGCGTCTTGTATATCTTCTATCTGCTCCTCTGCAGCTTGACGTCCTACGTCTGAGTTCATTCCGCTACCGAGACCTCTTGTAAGTGACTTACCTATATGCACCTTGTGCTTAGCTGGTGAGTGGTGTAGGTCTTGTGCATCAGTGTTAACTACTATAAAGTCCACACCCTTAACCTTGCTGTTGATCATATGGTTGATAGCATTGCAGCCCGAGCCTCCAGCCCCAATGACCTTAATGCGAGCAAAGCTCTCTATCTCTGGTTTAACCTGCTTCATAACTATATTGTATTTAAAAAGTTCTTAAGTTATTACATTCTACCACACTCTTACTAATCGCAAAATTTTAGCAAGCCTTATAGCAGTTTTTTATGTTTAAAAATAGTGTAAGTAGTAGCAGAGAGTATCATCATTATTAATAACACAAGCCAAAAATCATAATTATTACCAATAATTGGCATGTTGCGCGTGTTCATACCAAAGATACTTGCTATTAGAGAGGGTATAAGAGTAACAAAGGCTACGATGGTGAAGACTTGCATTATAGAGTTTTGCTTGGTAGCTAGCAGGGAGTCGTTAGTTGCTCGTAGCTCTGAGTGTAGAGCACTTATGCGTTTAATACGCTGATGCACTTTATAAAAGTTGGCCAGCAGGCTACTTGAATATCTGCCATAGTTTTTACCATAAAAGTCCTCAGCATGCCTTTGGAAGGAGCCTAATATATCTTTATGAGGGTCTAGAGATTGATGGAAGTCTAATATCTTACGGCCAGTGTGTGCGAGCTCTAAGACCATCTCTCGCTCATCGCCAGAGTAGACGCGCTCCTCAATATGCTTCATATGAGCCTTGAGCCTTGTTAATTTATCTTCTAGCTCGGTATATAACCCCTTGGTAATGTAATAGAAGAGTATACCTGAGTTAAAGTCTGTCTTGCTCATCTGCTCACCTATAGAGATGGCCTTAGAGAACTTAATAAGAGGTTCAACCTCCTCATAGCGAGTAGTGATGAGGAAGTCCTTCCCAAGAATGAAGTCTACCTCTTTGTCGTCTATAAAGTGCAATATTATGTATAGGTAGTCTTTATGCATATCTATCTTTGGCCTCAGACTCGGCGAGAGCAACTCGCTGGTTACAAGTGGATGAAGGTTAAATTCTTTAGCTAGTTCGGCGACCTCCTCTGCACTTGGGTTCTCCAGGTCTACCCAGGTGATTCCATTATATAGTACGCGTTTAATCATTAGTCTCAAGTATACCAGAGAGCTACCAAGTAAGAGAATTTGATATGTGTATAAAACAATGTAAAATACGAGCATGAGCTTTTTAACTCCCAGACTCGGCATAGACTTAGGTACTACATATATATTGGTCTATGTACCAGGTAGTGGAGTTGTATTGCGTGAGCCGTCTGTGGTGGCCGTCAGTAGCGACAATAAGATTCTTGCTGTGGGAGACGATGCTAAAGAGATGGTGGGTCGCACACCAGACGACATTACAGCATATAGACCGATGAAGGATGGAGTAGTGGCCGACTACCACGTTACCGAGGCAATGTTGCGATATTATATAAGTAAATCTCTAGGCAAGTGGAACTTTTTTAAACCTGATGTAATGATAAGTGTACCCGCTGGAGTGACGAGCGCCGAGCGCCGAGCTGTGGTAGAGGCAGCAGTGAAGGCCGGAGCAAAGACTGCGCAGGTGGTTAAAGAGCCTATACTAGCAGCTATTGGAGCTGGCATACCAATACACGAGGCGCGAGGATATATGATAGTAGACATCGGAGGTGGTACTACAGATGTAGCGGTCATTTCTCTTGGTGGCATAGTTGCCAGCAAGAGCGTGAAGGTTGCCGGCAATAAGATAGACCACTCGATAGCAGATTATATAAAGAAGGAGTATAATCTAATGATAGGAGACAAGATGGCCGAGGAGGTGAAGATGACAATAGGCTCTGCCATAGAGATGCCGGAGGGTGAAGAGCTCGAGATGACTATTAAAGGGCGAGACCACCTTACAGGTCTCCCGCGCTCAGTAGGCATTAAGACTAATGAGATAGTCGGTGCTATAAGGCATGACTTGCGAGAGATGGTGCAGGCTATAAGAGATGTACTGCAAGAGACGCCACCGGAGCTCTCAGCTGACATTATAGACAATGGCATCATCATGAGTGGCGGCTCAAGTATGTTGCGCAATTTGCAAGACTTGGTGTATAGGCGTACTGGGGTGGATGCTCGGCTGGCCGACGATGCGCTGTATTGTGTAGCCAAGGGTACAGGTGAGGCACTCACGCACTTAGACACATATAAAAAGGCAATTATCGCCAAGCGATAATATATGTATATTAAAGACTTAACAAAAGACACACTACACCACGCCAGCTTAATAAGTGGCGGTGATGGTGACTTACCTAAGCTTAGAGAACATATATCAAAAATACTTAATATTAAGTTTGGTCAAAATCCAGATATCATGGAGCTCACTGCAGATGCTCTCACTGTTGAGTTTGCTCGCAAGGTAGTGGAGCGTAGCAAGGCTAATGCTATTTCAGGTGGACCAAAGGTTATTATAGTCAGCTTCTCTCAAGTGACTCGCGAGGCGCAAAATATCTTGCTCAAGAGTTTGGAGGAGCCCAGTGAGAACACTTATATATTTATATTAACTCCTAATACAGGCATTTTATTACCCACAGTGTTGTCTAGGTGCATGATAGTTGATATTGCTAGTGGGGAGACTCAAGGCTCTGCTCAAGTTGAGGAGTTTATAAAAGCAAATATGCAAGATAGGTTAAAGATTATTGCAGAGTTGGCTAAAGCTAAAGATAAGGCAACCATGATGCGCATACTTAGTGGGTTGGAGCAATACTTAACAAACCACAAACCTAAAAATGTTCCAGGAGCCCCCTGGAACATTTGGAGGCAGCAGGTGGAGGCTGTGCTAAATGCGCAAAAGTATATTAGAGATAAGGGTGCAATGAGTAAAATGCTTATGGAGAGTGTTGCGCTTGTGTTATAATAGTATTTACCTAGAGATATTAAAAATCATTTAAAGAGATAACATGGTAGATTTTAATAAATTAAAAGAGAAGTTGGAGAGCACACAGGCTTGGCTAGAGGCTGAGCTTGCTGGGGTTCGCACGGGTAGGGCTGTGCCAGCATTGTTAGATAGTATAAAGGTAGATGCATACGGTATGCAGACACCACTTAAACAGCTGGCTAATATAGGGGTTGAGGATGCTCGCACATTGCGGGTGAGTCCATTTGATATAAGTCAGGTTAAAGATATTGAGAGGGCCATAACAGATGCCGACCTAGGTGTGAGTGTGCAGGCTACTGCCAGTGAGGTGCGAGTAATCTTCCCTGAGCTTACAGGTGAGAGGCGAGAGCAATTACTTAAGATTGCCGGTGGTAAGCTAGAGGAGGCGCGAGTTGCCGTGCGCGGCGCAAGAGATGAGATGAAGAAGGACTTAAATGCACAAGAGAAGGAGGGTGAGATAAGCAAAGATGAGAATCACAATGCACAAGAGGAGATGCAAAAGTTTGTAGACGAGGCAAACAAAGCCCTAGAAGAGCAATTTAATAAAAAAGAAGAGGAGATTAAGGGGTAGATCTTGCCAAAGCAGTATATGTAATTATGGATAACTTTGATAAATGGAATAAGAGCAAAAAAATGAGGCCGTATGTTGGTTCTGTAGGAGGCAAGGAAGCAAAGGTAATATTATCTCAAATACGCGTTGTAGATGCCAAGAGGCTTTTAAGGAAAATTGATGTATTGAATAGGGATACATTTGAGGATATAAGAAAAAAGGTTAAAGAGATTCTTTAACCTTTTTCCGATGCTGTTTGCCACTTGCGTGGCGAGGCCTAAGCCAACTTGTGGTATCATTATACAAAATTAAAAGAAATAAAGCAATAACAAATCAACATTATGGATATATTATTATTTTTAGGAGTATTGGTTGTACTTATTATAGTGCATGAGCTTGGGCACTTCTTAGCGGCTAAGATGTTTGGCATTAAGGTAGAGGAGTTTGGTATAGGATACCCGCCGCGCGCCCTAACTCTCGGCAAGATAGGCGAGACAGTCTACTCTCTTAATTGGCTACCCTTTGGTGGATTTGTAAAGATATTTGGTGAGGGCCTTGGTGAGGACGTGCCAGAGAGCGAGCACAGGCGGGCCTTGGCGAGCCAAGCATTATGGAAGCAGGCAGTAGTATTTGTAGCAGGTGTCACCTTTAACGTACTCTTTGCTTGGATACTCTTTACAATAACATTTATGATGGGCTCTCCTGTGGCTCTGGACGAGGCTAAAGTGCAAGATGGCACAATGAGTAGAGATGCCTCCGTACTTGCAATAAGTGCGATGTTACCAAACTCTCCTGCAGACATTGCCGGACTTAAAGTTGGCGACAAGATCTCAGCTCTTGCCTCTGGTGAGGACAGAGTAGACACACCTTTACCCTCAGAGGTTAGCAGTTTTGTTGCTCAACACCCCGGAGAACCTGTACAAGTTTATTATAAAAGAGATAGTAATGATGAGGTAGTCGGCTCTGTGGAGGTTGTGCCGAGTCATGGAGTGATAGCGGGCAAGCAGGGTACACCGGCGATAGGTATAGAGATGGTGCTTATAGCAACTGATAAGCAATCAATACTCTCGGCTATTAAGCTTGGAGCTATTAAGACTGTCGCAGCGACTAAGGCTATAGCGGTCGGTACAGCCCGCTTCATAGCCGATGCGGTAACTGGCAGCGCAGACTGGCGCAATGTGGCGGGCCCAGTGGGTATCGTGGGCTTGGTTGGTGACGCGTCGTCACTCGGATGGGTGCACCTGCTAAACTTTATGGCCATGATATCCGTTAACTTAGCTATTATAAATATGATACCTATACCGGCCTTAGATGGCGGACGTTTGCTCTTTGTAGCTATAGAGGCCGTGACTAGGCGTAAGGTGCACCCAGGCCTTGCTGGCGCACTCAATATGCTCGGCTTTGCTGCTATAATATTGCTTATGATAGTGATTACTTATCATGATGTTATTAAGATAATTAATTAAGACCAAAAGTGACTAATAGGGTGCAAGCTACAAAGAGGGTTAGACTTGCTCAAAGGCGTAAGAGACAGCGCCTGATAAAACTCTCAGTATTAATGATTGCCGGTGTGCTGTTCTTCACTGCTAGTATATGGGGGTTATCTCAAGAGTGGGCTACTATAAATAAAGTAACTATAAATGGCAATAATAGAGTATCTAATAAGCAGATAGAGTCTGTTGTAGCTACTCAGCTGGCTGGACTAAGGGCATATGGCCTTTATAAGGGAACTATCTTAACTTACAATGAAGCAGAATTAATTGAAGCTTTAAAGTATCAATATCCATTATTAGAGAATGTGCAGATTAAAATTAGGGGTATAAATGAGTTGAGCTTAGAGGTAGTAGAGAGAGAGCCGATAGCGCTTTGGTGCGCAAGTGTGGAATGTTATGAGATTGATAAAGAGGGTTATATATTTAATAAATTAAATGGAGGAGGCAGTGCCCCTAAGTTAGTTGAGTATTCTGGTGGCTTAGCAGGGGATGCTTTACGTCAACACTTATTGCCTAATGATTTTACTAAAGTGCAAGCATTTGTAAGCTCTTTAATAAACAATGGCTTAAAGGCTGTCTCAGTATATATATTACCCGATGAGGGAGAGCTTAGAGTTAAGTCACTTAACTATCCAGAGCTTAGAGTTAAGATAGATGATAACTTAGAGAAGGTACTAGAATATTTAGAAATTACACTTGCATCTGCTGATTATAAAGACTATGTAAGTGAGGTGGGTACGGTAGAGTATATAGACTTGCGTTTTGGCAATAGAGTGTATTATAAATAGCATTATAGAGTTTTTTTGATATACTTTTAACCTATGACTGATGCGAATAATACTCGACAAGTGGCAATACACCCCATAACAAGTGCTGTGCGAGAGATTGTGCGTATCTTTGATAAGCTTGGCTTCTCTGTGGCTGATGGGCCTGAGATAGAGACAGACTATTACAACTTTGAGGCACTCAACTTCCCTAAAGACCACCCTGCCAGAGACATGCAAGACACCTTTTGGTTGCCTGATGGTAGAGTATTGCGCACACAGACCTCAGACGTACAAATACACTTTATGGAGGAGCACGAGCCGCCTATACGCATAATAGCGCCGGGCAAGGTCTACAGGAGCGAGGCGACAGATATGAAACATGAGGCACAATTCTATCAGTTTGAGGGTTTAGTAGTAGATAAAAAAGGTAAGATTAACCTCGGGCACCTTAAGGGTATTGTTGAGTACTTCTTTAAAGAGTTCTTTGGGGATAATACCGAGGTGAGGATGCGTCCGGGCTTTTTCCCTTTTGTGGAGCCGGCACTTGAGTTTGATGTGCGTTTAGTGGGCGAGGGTGTGCCAGAGAAGCTCCAAGGCAAGTGGATAGAGGTAATGGGCTCGGGCATGGTGCATAGGAATGTGCTGAGTAATGCCGGCCTAGACCCGGAGAAGTATCAAGGCTTCGCTTTCGGTACCGGCATTGAGAGGTTGGCGATGATGCGTTGGATGATAGACGACATACGCAACTTCCACCACGGAGATATGCGCTTTGTACATAAGTTTATAGCAGAGCTAGAACAGGTAGATAAGATTAAAGATAAATAATTATGAAAGTTAGTTACAATTGGTTACAAGATTACTTTGCAGAGTCTCTACCTAGTGTCTCTGAGCTTGAGCAAGTGTTTATGTTGCAGGCTCTAGAGGTTGACGGTATTGAGGAAGTTAACGGCGACTCTGTGATAGATCTAGATGTATTGCCTAACAGAGCGCACGACTGCCTTGGGCATAGGGGTGTGGCTAAGGAGCTCTCTGTGCTGTTAGACAGAAAGATGAAGAAAGATGAACTTGGAGGTTCGACCTCCAAGTTGACAGAACTTAGCAGCCGGAGTACTAAGTTGAGTGTGGAGGTGCAAGATCAGGAGTGGTGCCCAAGGTATACAGGAGCTCTTATAAAAGGGGTTAAGGTTGGTGAGTCACCTAAGTGGCTCAGGGAGAAGCTTGAGGCAATAGGGCAAAAAAGTATAAATAATGTAGTAGACATCACCAACTATGTAATGTTTGACCTTGGGCAACCAACGCACATATTTGATGCTGATAAGCTTACAGATAATAGTGGGATAAAGATAGCGGTGCGTAAAGCTAAGCGAGGTGAAGAGATAACAGTCCTTGGCGGCGACAAGTATGAGCTTGATGACTCTGTGGCTGTTATCACTGATGCTAATAATGATACTCCAATAGCTATTGCCGGTATTAAAGGGGGCGAGGTGGCGGAGGTTGATGAGGATACAGTTAATATAGTGGTTGAGTCTGCTAAGTTCCACCCTACTAAGACTCGCAAGGCAAGCGCTAAGATTAAGCTTCGTACAGACGCAGTGCAGAGATTTGAGAATGAGATACCCATAGAGTTGCCTGCTTATGGTGTACTTGAGGTAGCAAGGCTTATACAAGAGGTCGCAGGTGGTGAGGTAGAGGGCTTTGTAGACTCTTGGCAAGGTGAGTCGCAAGAGCATAAGGTGAGTATTACTATCGCTGGACTCAACAACTTTTTAGGGTCTGATATTACAATGGAGCAAGCGGTAGATATAATTAATAGGTTTGGTTGGGAGCATGAGGTGAGTGGAGAGACGCTTATAGTGACACCACCATTTGAGAGGCTTGATGTGCGTATAGCAGAGGACTTATATGAGGAGATAGGCAGGGTGTATGGATTTGAGAATATTAAAGGTAAGATGTTACCCAGCCCAGCGCCAGAGAAGTTTATCAATAAGGAGTGGGCATATAGCGAGCTTGTGCGTAAGGTGATGCTTGAGGAGGGTGTGACAGAGACAATGACATACACTCTAACTGACAAGGGAGATATTAAATTGGCAAGTATATTGAGTGCAGATAAAGATCATATACGTAGTAATCTTAGGGTTGGACTCAGTGACGCGCTAGAGAGAGCGGTGAAGAATGCGCCACTACTTGGAGAGTATAATATGGTTAAGATATTTGAAATTGGCAGAGTATTCCCCAAGGGTGGAGAGCATACGAGCATGGCTATAGGAGTTAAAGCTTTAACTAAGAAGAAGGCGGAGCAGAGAGAGCAAGAGGCTTTAGAGATTGTGCGTAAAGCATTAGAGCAAGAGTTAGGTGCTAAACTCGCAGATGTTACTATCAATAATGGCATACTTGAGTTTAATCTCTCTGATACGATTGCAAATTTACCAACACCTAGTGAGTATCCAAAATTACCACTTATAGGTAAGGGTGTTAAGTACACACCGATTTCTCCTTTCCCATTTGTTACAAGAGACATCGCCGTGTGGGTGCCTGAGAATGCTCAAGAGAATGAGATTACAGATGTAATATATAAATATGGCGGTGAGCTTGTGCAAAGAGTAGATAAATTTGACGAGTTTAAGACAGATGGCAGGGTGTCGTTGGCATATCACATAGTCTTCCAATCTCAAAATAAAACTCTTACAGATGATGAGGTGGGGCAGGTGATGCAAAAGATTGAAGGAGAGTTAAATAGTAAAGAAAACTTTGAGGTGAGGTAAAAATTGTTTGTATTGATTATAAAAATAACCCTAAGTGCCGAACTTAATCAGCACTTGAGGTTGAAATTGGTAGGCAGGCCTTTATTTAAAGTGGATAGCCCGTCCACTAGAGCTCCCGCTCTTTTTGGCCACAAACGCATCTTTGCAAAATCAAAATTTGATGCGCCGACCTCACTACCCCTACTTACCGACTTTGAGCACTTCTTTTGGCGCTCCTATTCGGCTGTCCCTCTCAGGATAGGTTTGTAACTTTACTCTTTTTAGAGAGTGAGTCAACCCCTAGACAAAAGTCAAAACGTTGTTTGTAATTTAGTTTTTTAAAATAATCTGGGGATAATGCACCTTCCTCATAGAGGTGGGGTGTATACTGTGTATTAAGATATTAAAAGTTATTAAATAATTAAGTGCGCATGACAAAGAAAGCTTCAAGTAAGAAAGTGGCGTCTAAACAACCCGCTAAGAAGAATACTACTAAGTATTCTAAATTTATTAAAGAGGTTAAAAAGAGGAGTGGCAAGAGGGTCCCATTTGATTTTGATAAGATGGTGGCAGCCACTCACAAGGCGATGCTTGCTACCGGTGAGGGCTCTCTAGAGGAGGCTACAATGATAGCTCACCAAGTGGCAGCCGACTTGACGCGCATAGCTCGTAAGCATAAGGATTTCTTACCTACTGTAGAGGGTGTACAAGATGAGATAGAGAAACAGCTTATACTCTCAGACTATGTGGCTACTGCCAAGGCATATATATTGTATAGAGCAGAGCGAGCAAAAGAGCGTGAGATGCAGCAGGTTGAGGTGCCAGAGAGGGTAAAGAAGCTTGTAGAGGAGAGTGCCAAATACTTTAAAGGTAATAAATTTGGCGAGTTTGTATTTATACGTACGTATGCTCGTTGGATCCCAGAGGAGGGCAGGAGAGAGACATGGGTAGAGACTATAGATAGGTATATGAGATTTATGAAGGAGAACCTGGGTAACAAGTACTCAGATAAGGACTATAAAGAACTCCGTGAGGCCATGCTTAATCAAGAGGTTATGCCATCTATGCGCTTATTACAATTTGCTGGAGATGCCGCTAGGCGCTGTAATGTAGTAGCTTATAACTGCTCATATCTAGCCCCGTCCAAAATTAAAGACTTTGCCGAGGCAATGTATCTCTCTATGAGTGGTACGGGAGTCGGGTTCTCTGTTGAGAGTGAGACGGTGCAGCAATTGCCACAAATCAAGAGGCAAACTGGGGTGCATAAGGGTGTGCATGTAGTGGAGGACTCTAAAGAGGGTTGGTGTGATGCTTTAACGCTAGGTCTTAAAACTTGGTATGCAGGGGAGGATATAGATTTTGATTATTCACAATTGCGCCCGGCAGGGGCAAGGCTCAAGACTATGGGGGGCAAGAGCTCTGGCCCAGACCCACTTAGACAGTTATTGGTATTTGCAAGAGAGAAGATACTCTCAAAGCAAGGTAAGCGCTTAGCTAACATAGATGTACACGACATAATGTGTAAGATAGCAGAGGTAGTTGTTGCCGGAGGAGTGCGCCGGAGTGCGATGATTAGCCTCTCAGACCTAGACGATAGAGACATGCGTGACGCTAAGAGCGGACAATTCTATGTGCAGCATCCACAGCGTGCAATGGCCAATAACTCTGCAATATATAATGAGAAGCCTACAGCCGCCGAGTTTATGAATGAGTGGGTAGCTCTTATGCAGAGTGGCTCAGGAGAGCGAGGTATATTCAATAGAGGGTCACAAAAGACCCAAATGCCTAAGCGCCGAGTTGATTACCTACATGAGAAGTTAAAGAGTACAAATGGAGATCTTGGCCCCTTGGGTACCAACCCATGTGGAGAGATTATATTGCAGTCTAAGCAGTTTTGTAATCTTACAGAGGTTATCGCAAGGCAAGATGATGATGAGAAGTCTCTGGTGCGCAAGGCACGTTTGGCAGCAATGTTGGGTACATATCAATCGTCACTCACTAAGTTTGGTTATATATCTAAAGATTGGGTTAAGAATGTAGAGGAGGAGCGTCTACTTGGAGTGTCAATAACAGGACAATGGGACTCTCCGGTAGTGCGTGACCCAAAGGTTTTAAAGAAAATGAAGGACATGGCCATAAAGACTAATAAAAAGTACGCAACCAAGATAGGTATTAACCCATCTACAGCTGTAACAGCTGTTAAACCATCTGGTACAACATCCAAAACACTAAACTCTTCAAGTGGTATGCATACTCGCTTTGCTCCATACTATGTGCAGAGGATACGCATATCAGCATCGGACTCATTGTTTAAGATGCTTAAGGATCAAGGGGTGCCATACTACCCAGAGGTGGGTCAGAGTATGGAGAATGCCACAACATATGTGCTTGAGTTTGCTATCAAGTCGCCAAAGGGCGCTAAAGTTACAGCTGACATGACAGCTCTAGACCAACTAGAGCATTGGAAGATGGTTAAAGAGAACTATACTGAGCATAATCCGTCTATCACAGTATCAGTTGGAGATGATGAGTGGGTAGCTGTGGCCAACTGGGTGTATGAGAACTGGGAGATTGTTGGCGGACTCTCATTCTTACCTCGCGCAGATCACGTATATCAGTTAGCACCGATGGAGGAGATAACCAAAGAGAGATATGAGGAGCTGATAGAGAAGACCAAGGGCATAGATTTCTCTAAGCTGCCACTATATGAGATGCGAGATGAGACAGATGTGAAGAAAGAGCTTGCATGTGCCGGGGGTGTTTGCGAATTGGAGATATAAAAGGTAGTATATTTGTAAATAATAATACATAAAATATGAAAGTTATATTACTTAAAGATATTGCCAAAATGGGTAAGAAGTTTGATGTTAAGGAGTTGCCTAATGGCCACGCTACTCACCTTATACGCAGTGGAGCAGCTGAGCTAGCTACACCGGGTAAACTTGCGCAGCTAGAGAGTAAGAAGGCTGGAGACAAAGCTAAGCAAGAGAAGGTGGGCAAGGAGCTCTCAGAGGCCATAGATAAGATTGCAAAGACTGGAGTAGAGATAGTAGCCAAGGCTAATGATAAGGGGCATCTATTTGAAGGGTTAAATGCAGTTAAGATACAAGAGGTGATAGCTGAGAGCATAGTAGAGTTGCCTATAAATGCGATTGTATTAGATGAGCCCATTAAAGAGCTTGGTGAGCACGAGTTAGAATTAATTAACGACGGACAAGTTACTAAGGTCAAGCTAACTGTCACAGCTCAAGAGTAGCTCCTTGCTATGGAGATACAAGAGAGAGTCAAGTTGGCGCCTTATACAAGTTTTAATATAGGTGGCAAGGCTAGATACTTCGCAGAGGTGTTAGACGAGGATGAGCTCAGAGAGGCTCTGGCTTTCGCTAACTCTAATAAATTAAAGTTCTTTATAATCTCTGGCGGGAGTAATGTATTATTGCCGTCAAATAGTTTTGAGGGTTTGGTTATACGCATGGTTGCAGATAGTAAAAGCGGACATAAGATATATAAAGATAATTTAATAACCTCAGCGGGGGCTAACCTTATGAATATAATAGAAGTTGCGGGCAGTACAGGTCTCGCAGGGCTGGAGAATATGTATGGTATACCGGGCTCTGTTGGAGGTGCATTGCGAGGTAATGCTGGGGCATTTGGCACAGAGATGAAGGATGTAGTGAGCAAGGTACGAGCTATTAACTTGCAGACAGGGGAGGTGAGAGACTTTAATAATAAAGAATGTGAGCTTGGCTACCGCACTAGCTATTTTAAAGAGCACCCCGAGTGGGTTATATTAACTATTGTATTTAAGCTATGTTCTTTTGTTAGCTCCAGAGAATTAGCCTCTTCAAAACCTCTATCCCTAGCCGCCCACTGCCCCGGTTTTCAAGAGGTTAATTCTCTGGAGCAGGCAGTGGTTAAACTTAAAAAGTGCAGAGAGAATATATTAGAGAAAAGAGGTGGTAAGCACGACCAAAAAGTAAAATGTGCTGGTAGTTTCTTTAAGAATCCGTTGGGTACTCTAGAGGCTATAAAAATGTTTGAAGAAGAGAAGGGGGTAGAGAGCAGAGGCGGCAGAGTGCCGGCCGGTTGGCTTATAGATAAATGTGATCTCAAAGGCACAATAGTTGGCAGCGCTAAGTGTAGCGAGCAGCAGGCCAACTATATAATAAATACAGGCAATGCTACACAAAAAGATGTGTTAGAGTTAAGAGATATTATAATAAGAAAGGTGCAAGACACCTTCAATATCACACTAGAGCCAGAGGTCATGGTGATTAAATAAAGTTCCGTGTGTTATAATTTGCACGATGAGTAAGAAAGATAAAGAGCAGAAGCTTGTAATATACACAGCTCCAAATGGTGAGGTGGATTTGAAGGTACACACAAAAGATGAAACCATATTAGCGACATTAAATCAGTTAGCGGATATTTTTGGAGTGCAGAAAGCTGCAGTATCTAAACATCTAAAGAATATATATAATACTGGCGAATTAGACCCGTTGGCAACTGTTTCCAAAATGGAAACAGTTCAAAAAGAGGGTAATAGAGAGGTAAAAAGAGATATTGAGTATTATAATCTTGACGCGATAATAGCTGTGGGATATAGGGTAAATTCTAAACACGCAACTCAATTTCGTATTTGGGCAACAAAGACTCTCAAACAGTATATAACAAAAGGATTTACAATAAATCCACACACGATTCAAAAGAATTACGAAGCATTTTTGAGTGCGGTTGAAGATGTAAAGAAACTCTCTGCCGGTAATGATGTAATAAAGTCAGATAGTATCCTTGAGCTTGTGAAGACATTTGCTGGGACATGGTTCTCCCTGGAGTCATACGATGAAGACAAGTTACCACAAAAAGGCTTTACTAAGAAAGAAGTTACAGTGCATGCAAAAGATTTATATAAAGACATTGCAATACTCAAGAGTGGTTTAATTAACAATAACCAGGCGACAGAGCTCTTTGCACAAGAAAAGACTCAGAGCAGCCTAGAGGGTATACTCGGCAATGTACTTCAGAGTGCATTTGGTAGAGATGTGTATGACAGCGTAGAGGAGAAGGCCGTGCACCTATTGTATTTTGTAGTTAAGAACCACCCATTCACAGATGGTAATAAGCGTACAGGGGCATTCTGTTTTGTGTGGTTTTTGAATAAGGTCGGTATAAAGTATAATAATAAGATTACCCCAGAGGCACTTACAGCAATCACGCTCCTTGTTGCAGAGTCAGACCCAAAAGATATGAAGAGAGTCATTGGATTGCTATTATTGATGTTAAAGAGTTAAGTATGACTATCATTAAAACTTATATTAAAATAATAATAATTAAATTACTAATTTGGGAGGCGGGGATTACTCTGGCTCGGCATAAGCCTACTATAGTGGCTATTACAGGCTCACTTGGTAAGACTGGCACTAAAGATGCCGTGGCAGTAGCTCTCTCTGCTAAGTACTCGGTGCGCAAGAGTCCAAAGAGTTTTAATAGTGAGTTTGGTGTGCCACTTACAATACTTGGCTTGCCAAACGCTTGGGGGAGTCCGATTGGATGGCTTAAGAATCTTATTAAAGGTTTCTTCATAGCACTGTTTGGCAGAGGTTATGAAGATGTCTTGGTGCTTGAGGTTGGGGCGGATAAGCCAGGAGACATTAAAGAGCTTGCAAGTTGGATAAAGGCAGATGTGGTGATAGTCACGGCCGTGCCAGAGGTGCCTGTGCATATGGAGTTTTACCCAACCGCTCAAGATGTATTGAAAGAGAAGGGGGAGCTCATTAGTACTCTCAAGAGTGGTGGATTGTTGTTAACAGGTACAGATGAGCAGGTTAAGACACTAGAGAATCCTAATGGCGCAACTAAGCGTATTACATATGACTCTGCAGATATTATGTATAGTAGTGATGGCAAGCCTGTTGGTATGAAGTTTATAGTTGGTGGTAATGTGATAAAGGCGCTAGGTATATTGGGAGAGCATCAGGGTTATGCAATAGCCTTTGCTTTGGCAGTTGCCGAGCACTTGGATGTTGATGCAAATAAAGCAACAGTCTCTCTTGAGAGTATGGAGCGCACTCCGGGGCGTATGCGTATACTCGATGGTAAGGATGGTAGCATTATTATAGACGACTCATACAACTCATCACCAACAGCATTAAAGGCAGCACTTGAGACATTAAGTAAGTTGAACATTAAAGGTAAGAAGATTGCAATATTAGGAGATATGCGTGAGCTTGGAGAGGTAAGTGATAAGGAGCATAGAAGAGCAGGGGTTCAAGTTGCAGGCATAGTAGATGAGTTATTTGCTGTTGGGCCTCAGGCGAGTACTTTAGCAGATTCTGCAATAGCAAATGGACTCTCAAAGGAGAGGGTGCACAAGTATGAGGCAGTTGGTGGAGGAGAGCTCGCTGGTAAGGATGTATTAAAGATATTGAGTGATGGAGATATTGTGCTTGTTAAAGCGTCTCAAGGTAAGCTCCGTCTAGAGAAAGCTGTTAAAGAGTTAATGTTACATCCAGGGCAAGCATCAAGTATGCTTGTACGACAAGAGCAAGAGTGGCTGAAGAGGTAATTTTGCTCTTTAGCTTTATGATATAATATCTACCAATGAGTGATATTACTATAGCAGTATTGCGAGGTGGGCCATCTAGCGAGTATGCCGTATCTCTTAAGACGGGGGCCGCTATTATAGACGCACTCTCAGAGAGTTATAAGATTATAGATATACTTATAGATAGGCAAGGGCAGTGGCACCGCAATGGCTTACCTATGGAGCCGGCACAGGCTCTGCTTAGTGCAGACGTTGCTGTGTTGGCCTTACACGGAGAGTACGGCGAGGACGGGCAAGTACAGAGACTCTTAGACGAGCTTGGCATACCTTACACAGGTTCAGGAGCTCACGAGTCAGCATTGGCTATACATAAGGCTCGTACGCACTTGACTGTAGAGAGCTTGCCTATGATCAAGCTCCCAGAGCATCACCTAGTGAGAGAGGATGATGGGGTGGACTATGATGCTATTGCTAGAGATGTCTTCTCTCGTTTTGGGCCGCCATACATTGTTAAGCCTGTTAGAGGTGGCTCATCAGTGGGGCTAGTGGTGGCTAAGACTATTGCAGAGTTGCCTAGTGCTATAGAGCATGTTGCTAATGTCTCTGGTAGTCAGCAGGTATTAGTAGAGCAACTTATACAAGGCAAGGAGGCTACATGTGGAGTGGTAGAGCAACTCAGAGATGAGGATTATTATACATTGCCACCAGTAGAGGTAGTACCACCCAAGAGTAAGGGTGGCTTATATGATTATGAGGCCAAGTACTCTAGCGACCCAGAGGTACATGCACAGATGATCTGCCCGGCTACCTTCTCTCATGAGCAAAAATTGCAGATACAAGATGCTGCTAAAGCGGTGCACAAGGTAATGGGCTTGCAACATTACTCTCGTTCTGATTTTATACTCGCTCCACATGGACTCTACTTCTTAGAGGTTAATACTCTGCCGGGGCTAACACAGCAATCACTAATACCACACTCACTAGAGGCAATAGGCTCTAACCTAAAAGAGTTCTTAGAGCACATCACAGAGCTGGCTTTAAATAAGTAACACAAACTAAGATCAATGCTAAACACAAAAGCCCCGACGCTTTGCGCCAGGACTTAGTGTTTTATGTGGACCAGAGAGGATTCGAACCCCCGGCCTCCTCAGTGCAAGTGAGGCGCTCTAGCCAACTGAGCTACTGGCCCGTGCACATTAGTCTGAAATATCAGATTAATGTGCACGGGCTGGCCCAACTCACATAATCTCGATATTAGAATAATATGACAGTAATATAACCAAAAGTTATATGCTCGCCATTTTACATTACTTTCTAATTAGCGCAAGTGTCTCTTGATTAATGGGCTAGTAATTATTTTTACTATGGGGGATTGTGGATAAGTTATTTGGTGTTGTGGGGGGTAGTGGTGTATAGTGGGGCGTAGTGGGAGATACGCAGAAATGCATTAAAACTCTCACAAGTGCGCATATGTTATTAGGAGAATTTACTCATACACTAGATGACAAAAACAGGCTGACACTGCCTGCCAAGTTCAAGAGTGAGTTGAGTAAGACTATCGTAATAACGCGTGGGTTGGATAGTTCTTTGTTTGTGTACTCACAAGAGGAGTGGGAGAAGATAACTGACAAGTTAGCTAACCTCCCAATGACTGATGGCGACTCTAGGGGCTTCTCTAGATTCTTCTTAGCTGGGGCTACTGAGACCCAGTTAGACAAGGCCGGGAGAGTCGTAGTGCCAGAGCATCTTAAGCAATTTGCAAAGCTTAAGAAGGATGTAGTGCTAGCAGGAGTACAGAGTAGGGTTGAGCTCTGGGATGCAAAGCTCTGGAGGTCATACACACAAAGGATAGAGAAGGATGCCGATCTAATGGCGGGGAAGTTGGGAGAGATAGGAGTTCTTTAGTTTAGTATCGTTGTCGCTCTGAGCGGCTGGAGGAATTTTATGAATGTCATGCGCACACTTAACAATCATAGCCACTCCTCCACCGGCTCAGGACCGCAACAAGTTGGTACTGACATGCAGACAGTGCATGTACCTGTTCTTTTACAAGAAGTACTTGATAACTTAAACCTTAGAGAGGGAGATATTGTGCTAGACGGTACTCTCGGGGGTGGAGGTCATAGCAAGGTTATGGGGTCAGTAATTGGCAAGAGTGGTACACTAATAGGCTTAGACGCAGACTCTGTGGCTATCAAGAGGGCAGATGCAAGATTATCCGAACTTGAATGTACTAAGTACTTAGTGCAACAGAACTTTCGAAACCTTGATACGGTGTTAGATACTCTAGGTATTAAAAGTGTTGATGCCTCACTCTTTGACCTTGGTCTCTCTAGCGACCAGCTAGAGGTGAGTGGTAGAGGCTTCACCTTTAGAGAGGATGAGCCACTCGAGATGACACTTAGCGACTCTATAGGCGAGGATACCCTAACAGCTAAAGAGATAGTTAATGAGTGGGGAGAGGAGTCTCTGGCAGACATCATATATGGCTATGGTGGCGAGAGATACTCTAGACGCATAGCATCAGCTATTGTTAGTGCGAGAGAGGAGAGTGAGATATCTACAACCGCTCAGTTAGTAGAGATCATCAACTCAGCAGTGCCAGCCTCATATAGGCATGGGCGCACTAACCCTGCTACTAAGACCTTCCAAGCCTTGCGTATTACTGTTAACGATGAGCTTGGAGCAGCTAAGGAGGCACTCGAGAAAGTGTTGGGCTACACAGCCTCAGGCGGGCGTATCGCAGTCATTACCTTCCATTCTCTTGAGGACAGGTTGGTGAAGAGGCTCTTTAAGAGTTGGAGGCAAGAGGGCAAGGGACAGATAATAACTAAAAAGCCTATAGTGCCAACAGAGGAGGAGATAATAGAGAACAAGAGAGCAAGGAGCAGTAAGTTACGAGTATTTCAAAAAGTATAGATATAAATAAAATAATAAATTAACTGAGATGAATAATATAAAAAGACAAAGAGGACGAGTGAGAGTGCAGGTGATAAAGCTTAGGACCTTTACATTCCTACTACTGCTTGTAACAGTGCTTATGTCTAGTTATGTTGTACTTATTGGAGCTAGCGTAAAGAGCGTGGTAGAGCGTAAGGATGCGGAGGCGAGAGCGGCAGCATTGCGCGCCGAGATTGCAGAGATGGAAAAGGAGTATATAACTCGTGTGGGAGATATTACTCTTGATAGAGCTGATGGTTTAGGCTTAACACGAGTTGCATCTAAGGGCTTCTCAGAGAGGAGAGTCTTAGTTGGACAGGCTAATTAATTTTAAAGAGGTATGCGTAAGACTCTAGTAATACGCATATGGATAATGATTGGTACAGTAGCTTTTATAACACTCTTATTAATATGGAGGTTGTTTAACTTGCAAATCACACACGGAGAGGCATATAAGCTTGAGGCGTCTCATCAATATGTGAACTCCAAGGAGGGGATTTTTGACAGAGGTAATATATTTACAATAAGTAGAAATGGCTCTAAGATAGCTGCGGCTACAGTGCGTACTCGTTATGTCTTTGCTATAGACCCGCGGAGGATTGAGGATGCGGAGGCAACCTACAATGCTATTAATAAGATAGTGCAGGTAGATAAAGAGGATTATAATAAGAAAGCTTCAAAGACAAAAGATCCCTACGAGGTGCTGGTGAAAGACATAGACGAGAGTAAGGCTAAAGAGCTTAAAGCGCTAGATTTGCCAGGGCTTGTGCTATCACCAAAGCGTAAGAGGTACTATCCCGGAGACTCTTTTGCCTCGCATTTAATAGGCTTTGTAGGTTTCGATGAGAATAATAATAAGGTAGGCAGATATGGCCTTGAGAGATATTATAATGATATCTTAGAGAGAGACTCTAGTAACTTGTATGTTAATTTCTTTGCTGAGTTGTTCACTAATCTATCAGGTACACTCACAGGAGAGAAGGGGGAGGGGGATATAGTGCTGACTATAGATCCTGATGTACAGGTGTTTTTAGAGAAGGAGCTTGCACAGACTAAAGAGAGATGGCAGAGTAAAATGACCTCCGGTATAGTGATGGATCCTCAGAGTGGTGAGATATTGGCGATGGCTACTACACCGGGCTTTGATTTGAACAACTTTAACAATGTCTCTGACGTGAGTTTTGCAAACCCACTAGTCAGTGGAGTATATGAGATGGGCTCTATTGTAAAGGTGCTAACAATGGCAATAGGTATAGATACCGGAGCTGTAACTAAAGATACAACATATAACGACAAGGGTAGTATAACCTTAAATGGCGCTACAATACACAATTATGACAATAAAGGCAGGGGGGTTGTACCTATGCAAGAGGTACTTAGTCAATCTCTTAATACTGGCGTAGCCTTTATAGCTAATAAGGTTGGTCATGCCAAGATGCGTGAGTACTTTATAGATAGGCTGGCACTTGGCGAGGAGACCGGTATAGACTTGCCGGCTGAGGCCAGAGGCATGGTGAAGAATTTAGAGAGTCCTCGTGAGCTTGAGTTTGCTACAGCGAGCTTTGGGCAGGGTGTGGCATTTACTCCCATAGAGACGATAAGAGCTTTGGCAGCAGTAGCCAATGGCGGTTATATGGTGCAGCCTCATGTAGTTAGGAGTATTGAGTATACAAATGGTTTAACTAAAAAGTTTGATTACACAGACCAAAAGGAAAGAGTGTTTAAAAAAGAGACAACAGACGACATAGCACAGATGCTTACTAAAATCGTTGATGAGGTATTAGCTGGAGGTCAGTATAAGAAGGAGCACTACTCACTGGGTGTTAAGACAGGTACTGCTCAACTTGCAGATGCCGGAGGATATCGCAAGGATGCATATTTACATACATACTTTGGCTACGGGCCATCATACGATGCTAAATTTATAGTATTACTTATGAATCTTGAGCCAATAGGCGCTAAGTATGCATCAGAGACCCTTACAGAGCCGTTTATGAATATCTCCGACTTCTTAATAAATCACCTCGAGATACCTCCAGATAGATAGAGGTGTACTACAGGTGTAATCTGGTATACTATCTAATAATGAAAGTGAAGATTACTCCAGAGTTTACCAAGAAGTATAAGATGCTAAACCCGGCACAGAAGCGGGCTGTAGATGCCATAGAGGGGCCAGTGATGGTGATAGCTGGACCGGGCACGGGTAAGACACAGATACTCACACTCCGCATTGCCAACATACTACGCAAGACAGACACACCGGCAGACGCTATCTTGGCGCTAACTTTTACAGAGGCAGCAGCAGCGAATATGAAGCGCAGGCTTGTGGCGATGATAGGCCCTGAGGGCTATAAGGTGCGAGTGCACACCTTCCATGGCTTTGCTAACTCACTTATACAAGATTATCCAGACGGTTTCCCTCGCTTTGTCGGCTCTTCTGCTATGACAGACATTGAGAAGCTCTTACTGATAGCGCGCATCTTAGATGCAGTGGAGTATAAAGAGCTCAAGCCCTTTTATGACAATCATGCCTACTTAAAGAATATTATGGGAGCTATCTCATCTCTCAAGCGTGATGGCATCTTGCCTGGGCAGTTTGCCAGCTTTATTGAGCAACAAGGTGAGGAGTTCTATGCTCGTGATGACTTATATAACAAAAAGACAGGCATACTAAAGACGGCACACAAGACATTTGAAAATAAGATTAAGAGGAGTAAGGAGCTAGCAAGAGTGTATGCCTCCTATGAGGAGCGCTTGCAAGAGGAGCGCCTATATGACTTTGAGGATATGATATTAGAGGTAGTGAAGATGATGAGGGAGGATCAAGACTTTAAGCTCCAAGTGCAAGAGAACTTCCTCTATGTATTGGCAGATGAGCATCAAGATGCTAACGATGCACAGAATGCCTTGCTTGAGCTACTTACAGACTTCCACGACTCACCGAACCTCTTTATAGTTGGAGATGAGAAGCAGGCTATATACCGCTTCCAAGGGGCATCTTTGCAAAACTTCCTTTACTTTAAAGATAAGTTTAAGGATGTAACCCTTGTAGAGCTCCAAGACTCATATCGCTCTGGGCAAGAGATACTAGATGCCGGGTACAAGCTTATGGAGAGTATGGGAGACGATATTAAGCGAGTTAAGCTAGCATCAAAAGTAGGGATTACAGGTGCTGAAGTATCTCTTAAGGTTTATAGTGATGATAATACAGAGGCATTACTTGTGGCTAAGCAGATACGAGGGCTTATAGATGATGGCGTGGAGCCTAGTGAGATAGCAATACTACACCGCACTAATGCCGATGCCGACCCTATTGCTCGCGCACTCTCACAAGTTGGTGTGCAATACTCTATAGAGAGTGACACTAATGCGCTTGAGGACCGCGACTTGCGTAAGTTTTTACTCCTATTACAAGCTATTGCGCACTTCGGTGATGATGAGCTCCTTGCGCGAGCTTTGCACGCCGACTTCCTCTCTCTTGATGAGCTGGATATTTATAAAGTGACAAAGGCCTACCGCAGGGCAAGAGGCAAGAGCTTGCACGATATATTACTTGATGAGAAGGTGCTTAAGAGTCTCTCACTTAAGAACCTTAAGCAGATGCAGATCTTCGCTAAGAGATTTATAAAGTTTGCTAAGCGAGCTAAGCAAGAGAGCGTTGCCGAGCTTATAAATGAGGCTCTTGAGCAATTTGGCTTCCTAAGCTTCGCGCTCGCACGGCCCAATAGCTTTGACCTCTTAGAGAAGCTCCGCGCCCTCCTTAAAGATGCCGAGACGATGGCAAGTGGTAATCTAGACTACACTCTTAAAGACTTTATAGAGCACCTAGAGCTCCTTCAGAGACATGGCCTCGCTATCAATAAGAGCTCCTCAGGTGCTAATAAGCATGCAGTTAAGCTCTATACAGCACACAAGAGTAAGGGGCTTGAGTTTGAGCATGTATTTCTCGTGCGGGCATATGACGGCAAGTGGGGTACTCGCAGGTCGTTTGAGAAGTTTTTATTACCTGTCCAAGACACAACTCAAGATCAAGATGACGCGGATGAGCGCAGACTCTTCTTTGTAGCTCTTACACGCGCCAAGCTTGCCGTGCATATATCATATGGCTTACTCTCAGACTCGCAAAAGGAGCGCTTGCCAAGTAAGTTTATCACCGCACTTGAAGGCACATATATAGATAAAACTGCAGAGGCAGAGATAGAGGAGGGCAAGCTCTCTCCACAAGAGTTCCTTAAAGTGCCAGAGCGTAGCTCTAAGACATTTGCCGATGTAGACTTTTTGCAAGGGCTCTTTATAGAGCAGGGGCTCTCTGTCACTGCTCTTAACAACTTCATAGACTGCCCGTGGAAGTTCTTCTACAGCAACCTCATCCGCATACCCAAGATGCCAACTAAGTATATGCTCCTTGGTAATGCTGTACACTTTGCACTCGACATACTCCACCAGGGGGCAAATAAGGGCAAGAGTTATACAGATGCAGAGCTCCGTGAGCTCCTTAAGGACTTCCTCCGCTCTAAGACACTCTCAGAGCAAGTATATAACGAGGCATTAGAGAAGGCTGACGAATACTTCTTTGATTGGCTCACTACACACAAGAGTAAGATTGGCAAATATAAGACTCTCAATGAGTATAAGGTAGATACTGAGTTTGAGACAGGCTTCCCAGAGTTACCGCAAATAAGATTAACCGGGATGCTAGACAAGGTAGAGCTCTTGAGCGATACCAAAGTGAGAGTGACAGACTATAAGACAGGCAAGCCCAAGAGTCGTAATGAGATAATAGGCAAGAACAAGAGTGCAAGTGGTGACTACTACCGTCAACTGCAATTCTATAAGTTTTTGTTAGAGCTAGAGGGTAAGTACAACTTGCAAGAAGCTGTACTAGACTTCGTCCAACGTAAGGATAACGGCAAGATGATCCAAGAGGCCTTCACAGATAGTGAGCTCACAAACCTAGAGGGTGCAAAGCAGACTTACGAAGGACTAAAAGAAAAAATAAAAGAAACCACAAAATCAATCTACAACCTAGACTTCTGGAACGACAGATGCAAAAACCACGAAAAAGGCAAATGCGAATATTGCCAATTAAGGGACATGATATAATTAAAGTTATGAAAAGGGTGATTGTTGTGCATTATGATGAGGTGGCTTTGAAGGGTGGGAATCGGGGGTATTTTGAGGATGTTTTGATGCGGAATATTCGTGTTGGATTGCCTAAGGGTGTTGCTGTCACTCAGGAGTGGGGGAGGATGTTGGTTGATATTAATGATCAGGCTGTTGTGAGTGAGGTGCTTAACATGCTTTCACACATTCCCGGAGTAGCTACTTATGGTGCAGGTGTGAGCCTGTCTAGAGATGAGTTGAGTGATGATCACTCTGTGATTGATGAACTTGGCAAAATGGTTACTAGCATGTTGCAAGAGTGTGAGGTTTGGAGCACCTTCCGTATAACGGCTAAGAGGGTTGATAAGGGTTTTAACATAGAGTCTAATGTGCTTGAGAGGGAGGTTGGTGATAGGGTGTTTGAGCACTTTAAGAGTGTTGGAGAGAGCAAAAGCGTGTCATTAAGAAACCCGGAGAAAGAGGTAGTAGTGGAGATACTCAATAAGAAAGTGTTGATATATATAAAAGAGAGGGGGATTAGTGGCCTGCCCGTGGGTAGCTCTGGCAAGGCGGTGGCACTGCTCTCAGGGGGCTTTGACTCTCCGGTGGCTGCATATATGCTTATGAAGCGTGGCGTGCGTATAGTTGCAATACACTTCCATGGTATGCCACATACATCTGAGGCATCGCTTGATAAGGTCAAGAGTATTGTGAAGGTGCTTAATAACTTCTCTGGAGAGAAGAGGATTAAGTTATATATAGTGCCCGTAGAGAGGGCTATGAAGGCTATAGCCTTAGAGGGCAAGCAGAGTAAGCTCCGCCTGATATTGCTCAGGAGATTTATGAACAGGGTTGCACAAGAGGTGGCACATAAGGTGGGAGCTAAAGCTCTCGTGACAGGTGAGTCTGTCGGGCAAGTGGCATCGCAGACTCTAGAGAATATGCGAGCTACTGCCGAGTCTGTTGACTTGCCGGTGTTGAGACCTTTATGTGGGATGAATAAGCAAGAGATTATAAACATAGCCAGTGAGATAGGTACGCACGATATATCTGTATTGCCGCATGATGATACATGTGCGATGTTTATGCCTAAGAGCCCTGAGACGAAGGCTAAGATGCCAGAGGTGAGAGAGGCACTAAAGACCTATGATGAAGATACACTTGTAGAGCAAGCACTTAGTGATATGGAGCTTGTATAGATTGTTAATGGTGGAGCGTCTTAGCTTAATATGATAGAATGCTTATAATGAAGTTGAATGAACATTTAAAAGCGCGTGGGTTTATTAACCAATTCTCTGGAGATAGCTTAGAGAAGATTCTTGATGGGGAGAAGAGGACGGTATACCTCGGTGTAGACCCCACAGCCGACTCTATACACATAGGTAACCTTACTGTGTATATGATGATGCGTCATATTGCCGATGCTGGGCATAAGGTGATATTGCTCGTGGGCGGTGGTACAGCACTACTGGGCGACCCCAAGGAGACTACAGAGAGAGAGCTCTCAGATGAGGCACAAGTAGCCCAGAGAGCTGAGAAGTTGCGCAAGCAGGTCTCGGGCCTATTAGACACTGATGTACAAATAGTGAACAATGCAGACTGGCTCAAAGGCCTAGGCTTAGTAGACTTTATGAGAGATATCGGCAAGCTCCTTACAGTAAATCAGATGATCAAGAAGGAGATAATAGCCAAGCGTCTTAAAGACGAGAATCCAATATCATATACAGAGTTTGCTTATGCGCCTATGCAGGGGTATGACTTCTTACACCTATTTGAGAATCACAATTGCACAGTGCAAGTTGGAGGCTCAGACCAGTGGGGTAATATGATGACGGGAGTAGAGATTATAAAGAAGAGAGTGGGTGGAGAAGCCTTCGTCCTCACTGCTCCGTTGATAGTAGATAAAGCCACGGGGAGGAAGTTTGGCAAGAGTGAGGGTAATGCTGTGTGGCTAGACCCCGAGATGACATCTCCATATGCCTTCTATCAATTTTGGCTCAATGTCTCTGATGATGATGTTGAAGAGAGACTTAAGATATATACACTACTAAGCCTAGAGGAGATAAGTGAGTTTATGAGGCAAATGCAAGAGGCTCCACAAGAGCGAGTAGCACAGAAGGCTCTTGCATATGAGGTTACTAAGTTTGTGCATGGTGAGGGTGCGGCAGAGTCTGCCAGGAGTGTCTCAGAGGTGCTATTTGGTGGTAAAGAGTTGTCAGAGCTCTCTAAGGAAGAAGTGGGGATGCTGAAGACCGAGGCGCCAACTTATAAGATTAACAATGGAGACAAGTTGATAGATGTGCTAGCACAGAGTGAGCTTGTAAGCTCTAAGACAGAGGCACGTAAAATGATAGAACAAGGGGCTGTAAGCCTAAGTGGGGTGAAGATTACAGATATAGACTTTGATATTACAGATGCTGACATGGAGAATGGTGTGGCAATATTGCGCAGGGGGAAGAAGGAGCTTCGGGTGTTGACAATTTAAGTAAATTGTTTAGTATATGTAGGTTGTGACTGCCTGTCACGACGCTGCTCGATAGGCTTCTTGCCTGCAAGAAGCCTGCCTCAACAACTCGTCGCGCCTCTCCCAGAGAGTGCGCGGCATTTTTTTGCATTATGTTGTGCTAGTTGATACAATGGTGCAACTTGATGATTATGAATAATAAAGACTATTACAAAATACTGGAGGTCTCTAGGGATGCTACAGACGAGGAGATTAAAAAAGCCTTTAGGAAGCTCGCACATAAGTACCACCCAGATAAAAAGGGTGGAGATGAGAAGAAGTTTAAAGAGATCTCAGAGGCATATGCCACACTCGGAGATAAAACCAAGAGACAACAATATGATATGAGTGGTGGTGCAGGCGGCTTCAGTGGAGCGGGTGGCCCTGGTGCCGGCTTTGGCGGATTTGACTTTGGAGGCTTCCAGCAGGGGGGCTTTAGTAGCGCTGGTGCGCAGGGCTTTGAGTTTGACCTTGGAGACATATTTGGTGATATGTTTGGTGGAGGCAGAGCTCGACAACGCAGAGGTAGAGATATACAGATGGACATAGACATCACTCTCTCAGAGGCTATATTAGGCACAGAGAAGACTCTTACAGTTAATAAAGATAGCGAGTGCAAAGCATGTAATGGTACAGGTGCTAAGGATGGCAAGATGGTAAAGTGTATTACTTGTGAGGGTAAGGGCTCTACAGAGCAGGCACGCAAAACACCATTTGGCACAGTTAATATGCAGGTACCCTGCCCAGACTGTGAAGGCTTAGGTGAGGTACCAAAGGAGAAGTGCAAGGAGTGTGCAGGCAAGGGCTCATATAAGCAACCTACAGAGATAAAGGTCAAGATACCTGCAGGCATACAGAGCGGGCAAGGGGTGCAGATACATGGTGCTGGTGAGCCTATGCGAGGTGGTACTCCTGGAGACATGATTGTACGTGTGCATATAAATATACCTAAAAGGTTGACTAAAGAACAAAAGCAGGCTCTAGAGAACTTGAAGAAGGTTGGACTATAATAATGTTATAATAAACAAATATGATAATTACATATCACAATGGAGGATTTATAAAGATTACAAGTGGCGATATTACTATAGCGATGAACCCTATAAGTAAGAGCTCGAAGCTTAAGGAGGTTAAGTTTGGCGCAGACTTAGCATTGGTCTCAGTAGATCACGCTGATTGTAATGGTACAGCGTCTGTCACCCGTAGTGGTAAGGAGCTATTTGTTATAGATGGGCCTGGAGAGTATGAGGTAGCGGGAGTCTTTGCTAAGGGAGTTGCAACAGCTACAGAGTATGGTGGAGAGAGTAAAATAAACACTATGTACTCACTACATGTAGAGGATATACACATTGTAAACTTAGGAGCTATTAAAGATGAGAAGCTAACAGGCAAGATGCTAGACGGTATAGATGATATAGATGTGCTCTTGGTGCCTATTGGGGGAGAGGGGACTGTAGAGCCTGCTGTGGCTAATAAGCTGGCTAACTCTCTAGAGGCTAAGATAGTTATACCCACCTTCTATAATAATGACTCATTAAAGACTTATCTTAAAGAGGCTAGTGCCGAGGGTGTAGAAGAGGTAGAGAAGTTAGTACTAAAGAAGAAAGACCTAGACGGCAAGAGTGGAGAGGTTGTGGTACTCAAATCATAATGAAGAGTAGCAAACACAAGAATAAGAAGTTTTGGGACAAGGAGTATAATAAACGAGGCGCTGGACATAATCTAGCTGTGTCTACTGCGCCTAGTAGCGACCTTGTAAAATTTTTAAAATGGCTTGATAAGCACCCTGAGAGTGGAGTTGAGCTCGGAGCAGGGTCTTTTGTGTATGATATAGGCTGTGGTAATGGGCGTAATCTACTATACTTAGCTAGAGAGTTTGGGATGATTGGTGCCGGCTTTGATATATCTGATGAGGCCATAGCACATGCCAAGAGTAAGGCTGATAAACATAATTTAAATCTAGGCTTTAAGGTTAAAGCATTAGATGGGCTTATAGATATGCCAGATAACTCTGTAGACCTGGCATTAGACATGATGGTTAGTCACTTCTTAAATGCTCGGGGTAGGAACTCTCTGCGCAAGGAGATTGCTCGTGTGCTTAAGCCTGGTGGGTGGCTCTTTTATAAGACCTTTTTACTTGATGGAGATAGGAATGCTAAGAGGATGTTAAAGGAGTACCCGAGTGGGGAAGAGGGGACATATATGCATCCTAAGATGTCTGTAGCTGAGCATGTTAGTAGTGAGGAGGAGATTAGGGAGTTGTATGGAGAATATTTTAACCTACACAAAGTATTAAAGTCTCATAATCATCTTAAAAATGGGAGAGCAAACAAAAGACGGAGTATCTCCGTATATGCTCAGAATTTAAAATAGGGCACAAACACAGCATAATTACTCAAAGAGGTACACGATATTTTGCCCGCGGGCAAAATTCGCCGTCTCCCTCAGGCTTAGCGAGCCCTCAGTCCGACAGCCTCTTTGAGTAATTATGCTGTGTTTGTAGTATTTAGCTTGTGACAATCTCAACCTTACGGCGTCGTACAGTCTTGCCTGTGAAGTTGGTCTTGCGGACATTGCTAAACTTAACAATACCGGCTTTGAGCGCGTATAGAGTATGGTCTTTACCTATGCCGACATTATCACCCTTAAGGATCTTGGTACCTCGCTGACGCACTATAATCTCACCCTCTTTGGCCTTTTGTCCATCTGCTAGCTTAAGCCCCAAATATTGTGCATTTGAGTCTCTTAAGTTTTTTGCTGATCCACCTGCTTTTTTATGTGCCATAATGTTATAATGTCGTTAATGAGCGCTAGTATAAAAGAAATAGTAAAGAAAATCAAGCACTTTTACACAAATCTACCAGACAAGCTGTTTATGATCATTGTGCTTATATTAGTAGGGTTTAGCTCTTTTGGCTTGGGGAGACTTTCATTATTAGATCAAAACAAACAACATGTCTCATTAACATACAATACAGATATTGGCATGATGCCAAATCAAGATATTGAAGGTGCAGTAGTAGTCTCTAAGCGAGGTACTAAGTACCATTACCCTTGGTGCTCCGGAGCAAGGCGTATAAGTGCTAGTAATAAGAGGTGGTTTAGCTCTATAGAGAGTGCCAAGAGAGCAGGGTATACTCCAGCGAATAATTGCAAGGGACTCAAGTAGTTGGAGGTTTAGAGGTTATGGTTTATAGTTATATGTATGTTGGTATTAGATATAGAGGCATCAGGATTGGACTATAAAGAGAGTTCTATCGTAAGCTTAGGTGCATTAGATCTGCATAATCCTACAAATCGGTTTTATGCTGAGTGTAAGGTGTGGGATGGTGCACATATCTCTGATGAGGCACTTGAGGTTAACGGCTTTACCAAAGAGGAGGTGATGGATGAAGATAAGATGTCTGAGGCAGAGCTTATACGCAACTTTATAGATTGGAGTAAACAGATTGAGGATGATAGGACACTAGCGGGGCAGAATGTCTCTTTTGATAGAGATTATGTGCAAGCGGCATGCAATAGAGCAGGGGTGGAGTACCCATTTGCCCATCGCACCATAGACACACATTCACTTGCTTGGATACACTATATTAATCGTGGGCTCGAGCCTCCAATTGACAAAGAGCATAAGCGTAGTGCTCTCAACTTAGACGCCGTGCTTAACTACTGTGGCATACCAGACGAGCCTGAGCCACATAATGCACTTACCGGAGCACTGAGCCATGCCGAGGTGATATATAGACTCTTGTATGGTAAAAAGCTTTTACCGGAGTTTGATCAATTTGATATACCTTGGGTTAAAGGCTAAAGATAATGTTTAAGCATAGAGACGCTACAAACCATGGTATAGATATTGCGAAGGGGAGGGTAGACGCCCTAGATAAGCAAGTATTAGAGTATGCCCTTAGCCACAAGGGGAGGAAGCTCGCAGTAGACTTAGGCTCCGGAGAGAGTAGACTCTCGGCGATCTTGTTGCTGTTGGGCTGGGAGGTGTGGCTGTATGATATTAAAGACCTCTCAAAATATTGTGCGACACTAGAGCAACTCAGTAGTGCAGGGGAGAAGCTCCACTTTAAGCAGGTGGATTTAAAAGATTTAAATAGTAGCGATCTACCTAGTGATATCTCTTTGGTGATTTCTCAACGGACTCTGCATCATTTGCCTTATGGGTCATCAGTTAGTTTATTAAAGAACGTTTATAATAAGATGACAGCTGGAGGTAAGTTATTTATGTCTGTATCTGGTATAGAGAGTAAACTCGCTGAGGGATATGAGTGTGCCAACTCCCCTATAGGAGAAAGATTTTGCAAGGTAGGGGGAGTGGGTCAGACAACCTATAGTATTACAGATAATGTATGCTTATATACTAAGGGGGAGGCTAGAGAGCTTGTAGAGAGTGCTCAACTTAATGTTGAGAGTATAAGTAACTCTGACTTTGGTAATATTAGAATTATTGCAAATAAATAGAGGTACTACTGTATAAGTAACTCTATAGTCGTTAAATGTATATTGTGCGACGCTATATATAAACTGGCCTAGGGCCTACTCTACTCTCTTCTCTTTTTAAGTTTTTAGTTTTAGTACAAATAATCTATTGGGTTTAAGTATCCGCTATATGCTGATATAGGCACCTTAACTACCGTACCGGTACTTTTGCATTTATATTGTTTAAACTTAACAGCATCTGATGCGTAAGTTGTTAAGTGTAGGTGTGGTCCAAAGGCATAGCCAGTGTTCCCTGCAAAGCCGACTCTCTGACCTGTAGATATTGCCTGCCCTTTCTTTACAGAGATGGCGCTTAAGTGAGCATATAGAGTTGTTAGCCCATTATTATGATCTATAAGCACCCATTTACCATATTGGCAATTTTTTGCCACCTTTTCATTAGTGTCTATAACGGTACCGTCAAGTACGGAGTTAACTCTTGAACCTAGTGGAGCTCGCAAATCTAAACCATTATGTCCTCTGCCATTATATGCGCCAGACTTGGCAAATTTAGTGTTACCAAAGTATTGAGTCACATATCTACTGGCTACCGGCCAGGCAAATATGCTACTCCCCTTCTCTGGTATTGAGCCTTTGTTTAATACAAATTTCAGCTGGGCCTCAAATGCTGCCATCTGTGCCTCAAAACTCTTCTTAGCGGCTCGCTTCTCTGCTAGTATTTTCTGATACTCACTCTCTTTGTTTTTTGTTTGCTTTAGTAGATTATCTTTAGCTTGTCTCGCCAAATCGAGACTCTTTTTATTACTTGCCAGCTCCTCCTTTTCAGCGGCTAGGCGCCTCTTCTCCTCTTCTGTAGCATTTACATCTATAGAGAGTTTTTGCTTGGCCTCTTCAAGCTCTTTCATCCTACTACTGACAACGGATTGAAATTGTTGTATAGAGTCTGCGGCTGTCCAGGCATTTGCTATACTTTGTTTTTGCAAAAGGAGCTCTATAAAAGATATATCATCCATTTGATTTACTCTGCGCAGAGTTTCAGCTAAGCCTTTTGTCCCATTATCAATTTTACTTACATAGTCTGATATTTGCTCACTTAGAGTTTTAATTTTATTTTGTGTTATATTTATCTTGCTTTTAGCTAGTCGTATTTTAGCGGCTGCCTTACGACGAGACTGATCTAAAGCATAAATATTATTTTGGAGCGTTTTCTTTTTTCCTTGTACTTTATTTAGATTTTCTTCATATTGTTTAATCTCTCTCTCTATTTTTTGTATCTCCTCCCTATTGCCTTGTATCTTGGTACGGATCTCATTAATGCTATCAGTGGCAGCATACGTAAATATAGGAGTTAACAAGAGTAAAAATATAAAGACTGATATTGTATATAACCGCATGAGGGTATTATAACATATAGTATAAACTGTCTATAAATCTATAAAGATGCTTTTGCAGACTCCAATCTCTCTATAGTTTTATCTTTACCTAATATATATGCAACAGTAAATGGGTCTGGGGAGCGCTCTGCGCCGGTGAGTGAGTAGCGCATAGGCCAGAGCACAGCTCCCTTCCCCTGTTCTTCGGCATAGGACCATATTACTGCTTTTATATTCTCTATCTGCCAGTCAGTAACAGATACATCCTCTACTAGACTTATTATCTTATTTAAGTGTGTTTTAGTATCTTGTATTGTGCTATTTTTCCATACTATTTTGTTCTTATCTATAGGCATCGGATTCTCTAGCCAAGCTAAATCTGTATCACATATTGTCTGCACGTCGCTCCACTTATTTATACGCTCTTTAATGACCTTGTGTATTATCTCATCTTTAACATCAGCAGGCGCATTAGATACAAATAAGGTTATTCGGCTAGGCAGATATTGATTTATTTTTGCTTCCAGCTCTTCTTTTGGTAACGTATTTATATAATGTTTATTTATAGAGTCTAGCTTCTCATAAGAGAACATTGCTGAGGATTTATTAACGCCTTCGAGAGTAAACACTTCTATAAGCTCTTGTGTAGTATAGTATTCCCTATCATCTTTGCCGCTCCAGCCTAAGAGTGCAAGATAGTTGATTATTGCTTCTGGTAGGTAACCTAACTCGGCAAACTTCTGATATGTTACAGCACCGTGCCTTTTACTTAGTTTCTTCTTATCCTCTCCTATTATCATGGGCAAGTGAGCATAGCGTGGGACCTTGCCCCCTAATGCCTCTATCAATAGTATTTGTCTTGGTGTAGATGTTATGTGATCCTCCCCTCTTATTATGTCTGTTATGCCCATATCTATATCATCCACTACTACGGTTAGATGATACAGAGGATTGTTTAAGCTCCTAGCTATTACAAAATCTCCAAAGTCAGTAGTGTCTATGCTAATCTCGCCTCTGATTGCATCAGTAAATGTTACAGCCTTATTTGGGTTCTTAAATCGTATTACTTTAGAGTCAGGGTCATCTTTAGAACTCTCTGCCTCATATGCATGACCGGTGTCTATGAGAGTCTTAATGGCTTTTGTATACAACTCTCCCCTCTCGCTTTGCCTATAGGGGCCGTGGTTAAAGGTTATACCCAGTGCCTCTAATGCTTCAAGTGCCACTGTCTCAAATTCTTTCTTACTGCGCTCTTTATCAGTATCTTCAAAGCGCATATATATGTCGCTCTCTCCTCCCGTAAGCTCATTGTGTTTGGCAAAGAGGTAATTAAATAGCATTGTACGTATGTTACCTATATGCAATTCTCCTGTAGGGCTGGGTGGGAATCTTACGGCAATGTACTGAGTTGGGGTTTTATTGCTCATGTTCTAGTGCGGTCTTAAGAATTATATTTGCAATCTTATATGCGGCATCCGGCTTGGCGAAGGCTAGAGCAGCCTTGCTCATATTTTCTCGTAGAGTTTTATCTTGCATTATGCGGTCTGTCTCGTTGATAAGTATAGATGGCTCAAGGTTACGTTGTTTTATCATTACTGCCGCTCCTGTACTTGCATATGTGTAGGCATTTTTGGTTTGATCATGAGATATATCTTCAGGTATAGGTATTATAATACTCGGTAAACCCCAGTTAGCGGCCTCAAATATAGTGCCTGAGCCGGCTCGTATAATAAGCATGTCTGCTGCTCCAGCCGACATACGCATTGCAAGAGTATTTAAAAATCCAAATGATTTGTACCTGTGCGCATATGGATGGTCTTTTAATATAACCTTCGCAATACCGTTAACTTGATCAATATTTTTAGGTCCTGTTTGGTGTATTATTTGATATCTTAATAATAGCTCCGGCAAGGCGTCTAATATAGTATCATTTATTGCCTTAGCTCCTAGAGATCCACCCATTACAAATATCGTTGGGACAGCCTTGTCTAAGTCTAAATACTCATGAGCGCCCTCTTTAGCTGGTTTAGCTATAGAGGCTCTGACCGGATTACCAGTTAGGGCAATCTTCTTTCGTGGGACTTTAGGGAAGAGTTGAGAAGTCCCAGGATAAGACACTGCCACCCAGCGTGCTAAGCGCGCTCCAAGCTTATTTGCCTTACCTGGCACGGCATCACTCTCGTGCACTACTATAGGTATACGTAAGAGCCAGGCTGCCAGTACAGTAGGTACGCTTACATAACCACCTTTGCTAAATACGACATCAGGATAGAGTACAAAGAGCTTCCACAGGGCCTTAATGGTGCCAAAGAGTACTATAAACGGGTCAAAGAAGTTTCTTATAGAGAAGTACTTGCGCACCTTCCCAGATGGTGCATGTATGAAGGTTATATTGTGCTCTGCCAAGGCACCTCTATCATACTCCTCAGTACCTATATAATATAGTGAAGGCTCTATTATCTTCTCCTCGGCAGCTATATTGTATATTTCAGCAGCTACAGCCATAAGAGGATAAAAGTGCCCACCTGTTCCGCCGCCTGTTAATACGATTTTCATATCTTATTATTTCGTTCTGGGCTTCATAAGTGGGAAGAGTGATGTCTCTCGTATGCTTTTATCCATAAGGTAACTGAAGAGTCTCTCAGACACACCAAAGCCAAATGTAGGGGGCATACCATGCTCAAGAGCCTCTACAAAAGAGTCGTCGGCCATCTGGGCCTCGTCATCACCAGCATCACGTAACGCTTGCTGAGCTTCAAACCGCTCTCTTTGGTCTATCGGGTCGTTAAGTTCACTAAAGCCCTTGCCCATCTCACTACCTCCTAGTATTACTTGAAATCTCTCTACTATGCTGGAGTTCTCCTCAGTACTCTTAGCCAATGGCTCGAGGTATTTAGGTACTCCTATCAAAAAGCCGGGGCCTGTGTATTGCTTACGTACACTCTTCCATAACAAGTCTACTCCTCTACCCATACCTGTGGTAGCTGGGTCAAATTTTATATTTTGCTTCGTTAACTCCTTATGGACTTCATCAAGAGTTGAGTTGATAGTATCTATATTAAAGTGATTTTTAATAATATCTGTTAAATTATAAGTCTCCCACTCAGAGGATAAGTCTATTTCTTTACCCTTTATATTAAATTTAGTAGTACCAAATACCTCATTGGCTACAAGAATATACATATCCCTAACCATATCCATACCTTTGGTGTAGTCTGAATAAGCCTCATAAAATTCCAGTTGAGTATAATCTTGTAGATGTTCAGCACTCATGCCCTCGTTGCGGAATATCCGTCCAATTTCAAAGACCTTAGGTATACCAGCCACCATAAGCTTTTTATGCCATAGTTCTGGAGATATACGTAGGTATACATCTATATCTAGTGCATTGTGATGGGTTATGAATGGTGTGGCTTCTGCCCCGCCTGTTGTATTTTCTAATATTGGTGTTTCAACTTCTACATACCCCCTACTAAGCAAGAAAGATCGCATAGTATTCCAAAACTTACTACGCATAGCTGCAAGTTTAGCCACATCCTCATTTAGTATCATGTCTAGATACCGTTTTCTGTATCTGTCATCCTCATCTTTTATACCAAAGAACTCCTTAGGTAAAGGCAGTAGGCTTTTGGTCAACATTCGCCACTTTTTTACTAAGATACTTTGTGCTCCTCGCTCAGTAGTAAATGGTATACCTGTAACTTCTACAAAGTCTCCAGTGTCTACAGTCTCTATAAATAGGCTGTGACTCTTCTCATCCACCTCGTCTAATTTCAAGACTGCTTGTATGCGTCCAGTACCATCATACAAATCAATAAATATTAGAGCGCCATGTCCTCTTTTTGCCATTACTCGGCCGGCTAGAGTTTTAGATTCTTTTTTTTGTGCCAGAGCATCAAAATCTTTAAGAAGATCTTCTATAGATATATTGCGTCCAGTACTTATGGCGTATGGATTTTGCCCTGCATCTTTAAGTGCTTTTGCTTTTGCTAATCGCTCCTCTTTAAGTAGTTTTATATTTTGTTTCTCATCAGTACTCATCTTATAATTATGCCATATATATAGTATATGACAAATAGATTAGATGCTATTATCCTGTCGGTTTTGTTAAGTTTAAGCCTCCGACCAGTAAGTTGAGGATTCCCCAGATAGAGACCATTACAAATATAATAATAATACCCCAAATTAAAGTCTCTTTTAATTTCGCGCGTGAGGCTGTATCGCCACTGCTGGTACCAAATATGCCAACCCCTGAGTGATAGAAGAAGAGTACAATAGCTAAACTTATAAGAACCGGTACTGCAGTATTGATTAAAGACACTATATCATCTACAAAAGATTTAAGAGTATATGATGCAGCCTGCGTAATTTGAGGTGCTAATATGGCAGTAGTTATTATTGTAATTAATTTGGTCATTTTATCATTTAATTATATTACTTATTGTAGAGTCTATAATAGTTGATAATGTCCAAGCACCTAAGAAAACCGCTATACCAATTATAACCCACATGATATTAAAAGATGCCCCTTTAATCTTCTCGGAGTTGCCTCGGGCAAATAAAAATTTAAATCCAGCATAAACGAGTATAAGACCTATAAATGGTACTCCAATATACATCACTACAGCAAGTACAGACTGTACAAATTGAGGTATAGTATCCACCTTTACACTGCCACCGGCAAGTGGATTAGTAAGAGGCTCTGCATATGCGATTATATTTTCTAATATCATAATTAACTTCTCCAACCTAATAAGCCTACGACTATAGTGTTATAAAATAACATTGCTATTGTATATGAGCCTAAGACTACTCCAATACCTATTAATACATATGTTATGTTTTGTGTTGCTGTCTTTATCTTCTCCCTATTGCCTCTGGCTGTTATAAACATAAAACCGGCATATACTAAAACCAGTCCTATAACTGGATATGCCAGATACATTATACCTCCCAACACAGACTCTAAGAATCCAGTGACCCCGGGTGTTGCTAGTGGGTTGGTTACTACGGCTGCTTCCATAAGATTATTATTGAGATAGTAATACTTCTAACTCCTTTTGTGCTCGTGATATTGCTTCGCTCATACGCTTCTCTCCTGAGACTACACTATTTATCATCTTTGCAATTATAGCATAGGTTGCAGTTGGGTTAGGGTCTAACCAGCTACGTGCCATTATTGCCGAGTTTCTAAATGTAGTTTTGGTGGCATTGGTAGGTACTGTTGCCAGTAAGCTATTATGTGGACTTGGTAATCCTATATAATCAGATAAGATACTAGATGCATCTTCTGTGGTTAATATTTGTTGCATTGTAAGAGCATCTTGTGGATTTTGAGATACTGTAGGTATAGCTAGTGCATACACTCTTGCAAATGTAGTTAGGTTTTCTCCATTACCATTAGATAAGTGTGGCAATGGGGCAACATCAAAGTTTAAGTTAGGGTTTTGTTGTTCAATAAGATTGAATTCAGAAGCGTAGCCTATGTACATCGCTAGAGTGCCTTGTATGAAGGCATCTCTATCAATTGGTAGAGACTTATTCCAAGTGTATGTAGACTTTGTAGGATTAGAAAACTCAGTATAAAAACGAAGTGCATCTTGCGCCGGTAGTGTACCCTGGGTATTACGGTTATCTAGAGTGGCTATTTGTTTACCATCTTGCCCTTGCTCCAACACAGAACCTCCAGCTTGCTTAAGCATAGCTATAAATATGTCTTTAGAGTGTAAAACGTTAGTTGTCTCGCCTAGTGCTATTGTGGCTATATCTATGTTCCCAGATTCTGTCTTGCGGGTAATCTTTTGTGACATTTTAAATAGCTCTCCCCATTGTGTTGGTGGCAGTGGGTATTGATTTACAGATAGGAGTGTACGATTCCAATACAATACTAGTGGATCTATTGCCACCGGCTGACCAATAATACCCTCTGGTAGCATTAGAGATTGAGTAGCTTGAGCATACTTATTTTTAAACGTCCTGGCATCTATCTGCTCATATGGAGTTACATATACGCGATTACGATTCTTCATTATCTGCTCATTAGATAGTAGTATCAAGTCAGGGCCATAACCTGATGCTAAAGCCTCAACCAAGGTACTGTCAAAAGTCTCAGGATCTTTATATTTATATTGTAATTTTTGTATACGTAGATCTACATCTGCATAACGAGTTATAAAGCTATTCATTTGAGATTCAGGGATTGTACCCCATGCCTCTACAGTATTTAACTCAGACGACGATGAGCCACTTGCTTTAAACATGGCAAACATAAGAGCGCCTATAGCTGCAAATACCAAAAATAGCGAGAATACAACTAATTTGAATGGACTGTTATTTGTTATATCTGACATATTGATTATTTGTTAAAATGTAATCCATAGTGATGGTCTCCAGGAGTAAAGGTGTCTTTAAGTTTAAATCCTGCCGACTCTGCTAGCGTTTGTGCTTCTGTTTGAGTTACTATCAGCTCTTTACTTGGACCCATACCGTTGAAAGAGTCTGACCAGTCAATTATATATAAGCTACCATCTGGCTTTAATACTCTATATGCCTCACGTAATGCCCCGGCTCGATCCTCAAGTTGAAAAAGGGTGTTAGATATTAACACAACGTCTAGTGAGTCATCAGGTAGTTTAGTAGCACCAAGAACCTCAAAATCACACCATAAGAATTTGGTATTAGTTATACCTGCTTTTATAGCAGTATCTTTAAGTTTAAGTAATATGTCTTTTTGTATATCTATTGCATATACTCTGCCAGTTACACCTACCAGTGGAGCCGCAGATAATACAAAGGCACCTGTACCGGCTCCAAAGTCTGCAAATTTACTGCCCTCCTTTATACCAAGGGTATGTATAACTTCAGCTGGGTTTACAAATGCCATTAATTACTATTATAGCGTAGTTTTTATACTTTATAAGTGGCAGTGTTGATATATGATAGTATACTTAATCCTATGGAGTTAACTGACAGTATTAGACAGCACTTTAGATTAGTAGCTAGCCAAACTGCGGCTCTAGATAAACTTGGTGTGCATACCATAGAGGACCTACTTATGCATGTGCCAACTCGTTATGAAGATGTTGGTAACGCTATTAGCATAGAACAATTACAATCTAGTAAAGATCTTAATGAGATGGTGACTATCTATGCCTCTATATCTAATGTAGAGAAGAAATTGATGTGGAAGACAAAGAGATACTCTGTAGAGGCAAAGTTGAGTGATGACACAGGTAGTATTAAGGTGAGGTGGTTTAATCAGCCTTATATATCAGATTCTTTAAAGTATGCCCAGTATGTAAAAGTGACAGGCAAGCTCTCTGGTAGTGGGACTAGTGCATACTTTGCTAATCCAACTATTGAGGTGATGCCTGGACTCCCCGAGCGTATTAGTTATCAGGAGGTTACTGGGCTATATCCAATATATAAA
>WFTK01000021.1 GCA_015485505.1 Patescibacteria group bacterium
AGAGAGATAAATATAAGTGCCAGTAGCACGAGTATAGTAGCCGGTACAGCAAGCCAAGAGACAAGTGGGGCAGAGAGCAGAGAGCCTAATATGCCCCCACCGGTAGTATGCACCGTCTCTATGAGTGCTAAGCTAGAGAAAAAGAAGAGCAGAGAACCAATAGAGTGCACAGGGCTAATCTTCTTCTCTATAGAGCGGAAGAGGGTAGTAGCAAAGAGTAAGAGTGATATAGGCACTAAGTAATAGCCGACGCCAAAGAGGTTGCTGAGCAGAGAGTACAATATCTCACCAGCACGTCCGGCACTGTCAAAAGCCGCTAAGAGGAAGATGATAGAGAGCACCACAAGCACCACTCCCCAGACTCCTCGTATTGTCTCCTTTTTGATAGAGCGAGACTTTTCTTTAGGTGCTTTATCCTTTTTATTTTTTGTAGTTGTTTTGGTCTTCTTCTTTTTCTTAACGGCCATCATAATAGTATGTAAGTATTAAAGCTAGTATAGCTATTATTATACCATATTAGAGCACTCTATATACAGTATTTATAAGTATTGCAATATGCTTTCCTAATCTTTAATAGATAAATAGATATGACATAAAAGTTGTAAAAGACATTACATAGGGGTATACTAAGTTTATCTTAATAACATAAGAGACTACTAAAGGACATACGGTATCTATATTAAATAAAGGACAAATGCCTAAAGGACATATACAAAACATCAGTAATGTAAGTAACGAGATGGTAGACCCATTTGGCAGTAATGTAGCGGCCTCTCAGGCATATAAGACAATGGAGCGTTTGGTCACTGCTACGTATATGGTTACTAACTTGGTGCCGGAGCAAGAGCCTCTCAAGACTCGTATAAGAGACATTTTAAACAATCTCCTAGAGGACACCCTACACTTGCGCCGAGGCTTTAATAGTCTTGGCTCAGACTCTCTCAAAGAGATAATAGCTCAAGTGCGCTTAGTGATGTCACTGCTAGATGCACTTTACACCTCAGGCTTAATATCTAGCATGAATCTTAAGGTACTCAAGAGTGCATTTACTCAATTCTCAGAGAGTATACTGACTCTCTCAGAGGCCAGCTCTGCAGACGGTGTAGAGCTTACGCCAGAGTATTTTGAGTTACAGTCTTTATCATCTGGTAGTGACTCTGCAGGTAATACTAAAGCTACTCGAGTGCAGCACCGTACTGTGTCAAGCTTTAATAATAGCAGTACTCTTAAGAGTAAAGGTAATAACACATCTACAGTGCCAAATAAGCAATCTGCAAGTAGAGCATCTAAGGTAAGAGTCAATAATATAATAGAGTTTATAACTAAGCGCGGTAGTGCTAATGTAAGCGAGCTATCTGAGATTATCACAGGTTGTAGCAATAAGACTTTGCAGAGAGACTTAACAGCCTTAGTTAAGAAGAATATATTAAAGAAGCAGGGTAGTAAACGTTGGACTCGATATCTAATAGCCTAAGTTTAGTCTCATATTTGCTTGACTTAATACGCCAATACTATACTATATAGGTTAACTAGTTAGCGACTTTGATACCCATATTATCTGGGTATCTTTTATGCAATTAGTTGTCCACAGTTATATTGTGATTTACTCGTAAGTGCTATATAATTGTTGTAAGCCCTGAACGTAGTTGATGGGTGGCGGCTCGCAAGGGCGGTGTTCATTGACAATAGAATAATGTTAGACAAGACGAGTCGTCACTATCGTCTATTAAATTATGGTGACTCATATAGCAAGCCGACACTTGCCTTATGACAGTAACGTTAAACCTCCGGTCGTGAGCTGGTCGGATGTGGTTGATATATCTGCGGGTGCATTTATTTGCATTTGTGGGTTGTCAATCACATCCGGTCAACTCACAATGGGTCCGTGTCGAATCATTCATTTATATATATTGTATAAGTGAGTGTGGATTCATCAGACTGGTTTAAAACATTTATCAACTAAGGCTTCGGCCTTTTTACAAAATTAATTAAATTTGAAATTTATGACTAATAGTCTTTCAATGAAAAAGATCGCTCTAGTAGGAGCGGGTCTTGCTATTGTCTTCTCGGCAGCCTTCGCGACAACAGCTCGCGCGGCTACAGATGCTGAGTTGCAGGCACAGATCCAGAGCCTACTAGCAATGATCGCAAACTTACAAGCACAGCTTGCAGGTGCTACAGGAGGTACTACTGGCGGTAGTACTACAACTGGTACAGTCACTGCAATGCAATTCACAGAGAATCACAAGATGGGTGATAAAGGAGGAGAGGTAATGAACATCCAGAAGTTCCTAAACATGGACCCGGCTACTATGGTAGCAGCGTCAGGTCCAGGATCTCCTGGTAACGAGACCTCTTACTTCGGTCCAGCTACTAAGGCAGCTGTGATCAAGTTCCAGAACAAGTACGCTTCTGAGATTCTAGCTCCGGTTGGACTCTCACAGGG
>WFTK01000022.1 GCA_015485505.1 Patescibacteria group bacterium
GGCTGTCTTTCCAGCTGTCATGTATAGATTAAGGTGCAATACAATTGCCCTTCTGTGCTCAATTGAGGCACAGAAATCGACAAGTAAGCCAAGTATGACTAAAAATAGTGCAATACTCGACGGATTCCATTCGGATTGATTCCACGACCAGCTTCCGCTAGCCGTGCCTTGTTACGACTTATACCTTGTCACTGAATTTACCTTAGGCTGCCACTAGGACAGACTTTGGGTACTCCCAGCTCCCTTGTATTGACGGGCGGATTGCAATAATGAAGGTTATCATTTTGCGTTCCCACGTAGCAAACGGCTTTCCCGTACTACGCGAGTCCAATAGTTCGCTGATTCATACTTTGCTTAAGAGTACGAATTTTTTCAATACCTTTTGGTGTCAAATGCTTACCTTGGCTAACCAAGTCTGCAATCTGACAAAAGATTTTGAAGCTTCTACCTTTAGAGGTAGTCTGCAGTTTATGCTTTTTGAAAAATGGAATCAGTGTTGACTCTATATCTCTCCAAGCACTTACAGTGTATCTATAACACTGAGTGTGATTTTTACGTTGTTCTTTTTGAAAATATACATTGCCACAATTAAGGGTTTTGCATATTCTATTTAGTATCTCTTTGTCTTTTGCTTGTAATTTTAAGTGGAAGTGCAACTGCACCTTATATCCACTTTTATAAGCTTTTGATTTAACAATACTGACATAAAAACAACCTTCACCATCAGTGATACCAACAATGTAATCTGCTGATACTATCGGTTTCGTCCTTCCCATGCTACTTATTATAACATAACTTGCTATAATTAGATTGACGCATGGTACTACGACTCAGCTGACTTCTCATAACTTCTGACAAAACCTTTTCGGTGTCATGAGATCTCCCTGGGTCACTCTACATACCATTCTAAACATCCAACTACGACTTTTATCGTATACTTCTTCAATACCCACCAGAGTGAATCGTATACGTCGTTTTGACTATCATGTATTGCTACATGGAAGGCTGTTCTTCGCTACTAAGACCCTTCAGACGCTCTCTCGCGAGACGCGTCCTGTCTTTTCACTACGCTTATCTTACAGCCGGTTGACTATAAGTAAGGGATTGATTTTAACAATCTGGCATTTTGTAGAGCTGCCAGGCACAGTTATTTGTGAGTACAAGGCTCGAGAACGTATTCACCGTGACATGCTGATTCACGATTACTAGCGATTCCAACTTCATGAGGTCGAGTTGCAGACCTCAATCCGAACTAAGGATACTTTTGGGGATTTGCTCCGCGTTACCGCATTGCGCCCCTCTGTAGTACCCATTGTAGCGTGTGTGCAGCCCCGGATGTCAAAGGGACATGCTGACTTGGCGTCATCCTCTCCTTCCTCCCCCGTGAGGGGGCAGTCTCGTCTGACAAATATAACAGACAACGAGGGTTGCGTTCGTTACCCCACTTAAGGGAACAATTCAAACCACGAACTGACGACAGCCATGCATCACCTGCCTAACACCTTCGAAAGAACTCTGGTTTCCCAGAGCGTGCAGTTAGGTTTCAAACCCGGGTAAGGTTTTCCGCTTATCTACGAATTAAGCCACGCGCTCCACCGCTTGTGCGAGCCCCCGTCTATTCCTTTGAGTTTTAAACTTGCGTTCGTACTACCCAGGCGGTCCGTTTAACGCGTTAGCTACGCCTCTGAGAGGGTCGATGCCCCCAAAAGCTAACGGACAGCGTTTAGGCCTAGGACTACTGGGGTATCTAATCCCATTCGCTACCCTAGGTTTCGTGTCTCAGCGTCAGGAATGGTCCAGTGTGTTGCCTTCGCTTTTGGTGTTCCCCAAGATATCAACGGATTTCACCCCTACACCTTGAGTTCCACACACCTCTACCACCCTCTAGTGTTACCGTTTCGCTCGCCTTCCCGAGGTTGAGCCCCGGACTTTAACAAACGACTAATAACACCGCCTACACACCCTTTACGCCCAGTGAATCCGGGTAACGCTTGAGGCTCACGTATTACCGCTCCTGCTGGCACGTGATTAGGAGCCCCTTATTCATGAGGTAACGTCAATAAACTTCCTCCCTCATAAAAGGTATTTACGCACCGAAGTGCTTCATCTACCACGCGGCATCGCACCGTCACACTTTCGTGCATTGCGGATGATTCTCGACTGCAGCCTCCCGTAGGAGTTTGGACCGTGTCTAAGTTCCAATGGTGGGGGTCAGGCTCTCACCTCCCCTAAGCGTCGTAGCCTTGGTAAGCCATTACCTTACCAACAAGCTGATACTAAGCAGGCCGCTCCTCTAGCGATAAACCCGCACACTTACATAAATAATAAATGTGGTTACGCACTCTTATCAATGTAAGTGTGCGGGTAAATCTTTACCCCTACTTCGCTCTACATTCCATTCCGAGCTTCGTAGGGCAGGTCTTGCGACTTGCCCTTCGTAGCTTTGTGAAATACAAAGCGAAGAAGGGGACCATCGCGTATTATTCTCAATTTCTTGAGGTTATTCGCGACTAGAGGGTACGTTCCTACCTGTTACTACCCCGTTTGCCATGCAACTAAATGCATTCGACTTGCATGCCTTATCCATGCCGCCAGCGTTCACCCTGAGCTAGGATCAAACTCTAATTAAAAAGTGAACGAAACAAAAGAAAATACAATTTTCTCTCGCTCCATTATTCTGACTATTTTTGTGGTTTACCTTCGATCAATTAAGATCTGGATTTCAAAACGTAATTTTGGTTTTGTGTAGTTTTAAACTTTTCTAAACAAAAAGAAATATACAGGTTCTTGTACTTATCTGAATTAACAGACAAATATATTTTGTATATGTGATGCAAATATATACTTAATAAAAATTAAATATAATTTGCTTCTATCTATTCAATTATCAACGAACTAACTTGAGCGCAAAACGCGCAAGTGTCGCCTATTATACACATAAGTTAGTGCTATGCAAACTATTTTATATATGCTTACTCCCTCCACTTTTTTATCACCACCAAGAGTGGCGATGCTAAGAATATACTTGAGTATGTGCCGGCTATAACTCCCGCTATAAGCGTTAGTGCAAAGTTCTGCGTAACTACTGGCCCGGCAAAGTATAGAGCAAGTAACACTATAAGAGTAGTGAAGGAGGTGTTAATAGAGCGAGTAATCGTCTCGCTAAGTGCCTTGCCCACAGTCTCACCAAAGTCCTCATCTCTCTTGTTGTCTGCATTCTCTTTGAGATGCTCACGCACTCTGTCAAACACCACTATAGTGTCGTTAACTGAGTAACCAAGTATCGCCAATAAAGCCATCACAAATAGTACGCCGACTTCAGCACCCGTGAAATACCCCAACAAAGCAAATATACCAACAGGCACAAGCACATCATGTATAAGTGCAATAATGGCTACTAAGCCATAGATCCAAGACGACACTCCATGAGAGTCGCGAGTTACGGTTATGATACCCGTCTTAGATGTCTCTGTCTTTACAATAGCCGGGCGGAAGGCAAACGCTATAAAGAGCACAATAGCAAGCATCACCAAGCCAATTGCCCACAGAGCTTTATCTTTAAGCTCTTGCCCAATAGTTGGGCCCACCTCAGAGAAGTTGCTTATAGTTGCACCATCACTAGCGAGAGTCTTTAGTACTGCCTCACGCTGTGACCCCTCAAGGGCCTTTGTCCTAAGTACAAACCCACTATCTCCAGATTGCCTAAGTGAGTACTCCCCAAGGTCGTAGCCAGAGAGTGACTCGTCAATAACCGCCTTAGAGCAATCTGCGCAATTAAACTCTACTAAAGTACCACCCGTAAAGTCTATGCCGAGCTTAAGCCCAAAGATTGCAGTAATGGCGATAGACAAAGCAACTACAATTGCAGTAATACTGAAAAATATTCTCCTATGTTTAATTATATACATAATTATAATTTAAATCCGTTACTGAATAATCTCTTGATCCAACCCTTATTCTCAAAGTCTCCTATTGCAAGCAAGAAGATGCGAGTGACTGCGATGGCTGTAAGCATTGAGACTATTACACCTATACCAAATACAAGAGCAAAACCCTTCACTAAGCTGGTACCAAACCAGAAGAGTATCACCGCAGTGATAATGCTACTTAGGTTACCATCTCGTATAGAGAGCCATGCACGCTTGAAGGCTACTTGCATCGCATTGTGTGCCCAAGCCCCCTGCTCCCTAAGCTCCTCTTTAAGTCGCTCAAATATTAGCACATTTGCGTCCACCGCAAGACCAATTGAGAGTATAAAGCCGGCTATGCCTGCGGCAGTAAGAGTCACCGGCAAGAGCTTAAATATAGCAAGCATAGTGGCTATATAAATACTTAGTGACACCACAGCTATGAGTCCCGGTAACCTATACCAAAGTATTAAAAATAGAGCTACAAAGGCAAGCCCCCAGACACCTGCTACAATACCTCGCTCTACAGCGTCTGCACCCAGGCTTGCACCAATAGTCTGTGCGCTCAGGAGCTCTATACTCACAGGCAATGCACCATAGTTAAGATTACGCACAAGCTCTCTGGCTTGCTCAGCAGAGAAATTACCACTAACAATAGCCGTACCATTAGGTATCTCATCGTTAATAACTGGAGTACTAATTGGAGAACCGTCTAAGAATATGCCGAGTATCTCTCCCTTATTCTCCTTAGTAATCTTAGCAAAGAGCTTAGCTCCCTCTGAGTTAAACTGTAATGATACTACTGGCTCTTGTAAGCCTCCACCACCTGAGTCAAATTGTACTGTAGCGCGTTTAAGGTACTTACCCGTGAGTCCTGTGCTCTCCCATACGTTTATCTTTGTAGGCCCTGAGTCTGTCTCGGCATCAAGTGTGCGCTGGAGCTTAAACTCAAGTACAGGCGTCTTGCCCAACATGTCTATTGCCTTTTGTGTATCTGTTACTCCAGGTAGCTCTACTATTACCCTATCCTCTCCGCCACTCTTCTGTGTCTGCACAAGTGGCTCAGCCACACCAAACACATTTACTCTGCGCTCTAGAGTGTCACGCAATGCCTGCATACTACTCTTGCGGTCTTGCTCTGGTAGAGATGTCGTATCAGCTTTATATAAAAGTTGCGTACCTCCAGAGAGGTCTAACCCAAGCTTAAACTTATAGTTACTCTCTTGCGCCATCTCACTAGAGTATACAAACCAGCCAACACCAGCACCGGCAATAAGCAGCATCAGAGCAATAACACGAGTCTTTAACATTGCTCGGTAGTATAGCTCTTTATTTTGCTTTTGCAATGATTATGCCCCTACTCAACTTGAGCTTGCTGCCGCTTATACTCATACATAGCCAATGCGGCTGCGACTGATACATTTAGTGACTCTACACCGTTCTCCATAGGTATATGCACTAAAAAGTCGCAGTGCTCTTTTGCTATCCTGCTTAAGCCACTCCCTTCTGCTCCTACAACTAAGGCTGTCTTATTATCGAACTCCTGCTCCCAAATACTCTTACTACCCTCTGCGTATGGGTCACCCTCTTTTTCTTCCTCACTAAACTCCTTCATACTTACTCCATAGTTCCAAAAGCCTAAGTCTTTCAACTTCTCTAGAGTGTCACTTATATTAGCCACTTGCACTATCGGCACCTTAGCAACCACTCCGGCAGAAGTCTTAAATACCGTAGCAGTCACCGGTGCTTGGCTAGCATTAGCAACAAACACAGCACTTACCCCAGCGGCACCTGCCGAGCGTACTATGGCACCAAAGTTCTGCGGATCCTCTACCTTATCAAGCACAAGCACCAACTTGGCGGTCGAACCGCCAAGTTTTGCTTGCCACTCTTTAAAGTCTAGATATTTAAAGCTCGTCAACTTTGCCATTACTCTCTGCATACGCACATCACCTACGAGTGCTTCAGCCTCTCTCTTGCTTATATATCGCGTCGGAATTTTAGCATGCTTAACAGAGCCAATTACCCCTGCAAGGTCATGCTTATCTCTCTGCGTAAAGTCTACAAAGACGACCTCTGAGACATCTTTAGGCTTGTTGCTCAGCAACTCCGTAACGGCATTTTTGCCGTATACATAGAACCCATTATTCTTCTTGTTCTTGTTATTATTCATATATGCTACAATAGCATTAATTAATAAAAATAAATAGTTAAACTAATATTATGAAGAAGATACTAATAGCCTTAGTAACAATAGCGCTCATAGGCATCATAGCGCAAGTGGTGATTAACAAAAAAGGAGGCTCAGCCGAGCAAGTAGCCATCAACGACCTTGGCGCCATAACATCTAACAGCAGAGCAGAGGCGGTAGGCAGACTAGCTGGCAAACCTGCTGTGGTATTTGTTGTTGGGACCTTCTGTCCTCATTGTCAATCTGCGATGCCAAAGTATAAGACAGACATATGGGATGTGTATAAAGACAGGGTTAACATATTCGCTCATGTAATAGATGGAGAGAGCGGTAAAAGATTTGACGTAGCTGGCATACCACAAGGCTATGATGCTCAACTAAACTTTGAGAACCTTACGGGAGAGAGCTGTGACTATGTGCCAAGTTGGGTACTGCTAGACGCAGAGGGTAATACAGTAGACAGCTCATGCGGAGCTAAAAAAGGTATTGATGTAATAAAAAGTGGTGTAGATAGCTTACTAAGCTCCGAGGAACTCCCTCTTGAGTAGGTCTGGGTGCACTGTCCTGCTGTAGCGATACATCGCCGTCACCATACCAAGTGCGAGCGCCTCGGCTACAAGGTGCGAGCCACCATAACTCATAAACGGCAAGGTGACGCCGGTAACAGGCAATAGGCCGATGTTCATACCGATGTTGACAAAGAAGTTGCTGACAAATAACGTCGCCACTCCAATGGTAAATAGCGTCTCAAAGTTGCTTGTGCCCTTACTGGCATAGTAGAGCAGCCGCCAGATTATAATTGTATACAATATAAAGAGCATCATAACTCCAACAAACCCCCACTCCTCAGCAAATGCAGCGAAGATGAAGTCGGTCTCATACTCGGGTAAGAATTTTAGCTTGCTCTGGGTACCATAACCCAATCCCTTGCCGAGCACTCCCCCTGAGCCAACGGCAATAGTAGACTGATACGCATTGTAGCCAGCACCTTGAATATCGGCGAGGGGATGTATGAATGATAAGATTCGACTCTTTTGATAATCGGCAAATACAAAGTTCCATGCACCAAGACCAGAGAGTATAGTGAGTATAAATAATAGGGCTATGTGCCTCTTAGATATACCCGAGGCAAGCACCATACCAAACCATACAAGAGCTACAATCATCGCCGAGCCAAAGTCGGGTTGTAACAATATAAGAGCAAAAATAATAAATGCATAAATGCCCGATACAATAACGTGTCTTACGCTAGCAATCTCCACATGTCTCTTAGAGAAGTATTTAGCCAATACTAATATAACAGCCAACTTAGCAAATTCACTGGGCTGCACAGCAAATGCACCGAAGTTGACCCAAGACTGCGCCCCTTGGAAGGAGCTACCTATAACAAACATCACCGCAAGAGCTGCAACCAATACTAAGTATGACAACATAACAACCGAGCTACGACGTAAAAATCTATAATCCACAAAACTCGAGAGTATAAACACTACGGAGGCAACACCAAGCCATAAGAGTTGTTTATATACAAAGGTGTTGCCATCTAATGAGCTCATTGCAGAGAGTCCAAATAATGACAAGAGTGCAACACTTATTAATAAAATTGGATCTACGGAGCTCAGCCAACCTCTAACAATCTTACACGCCCTCATATTATAGTGAGTCTACGGGTGGCAAGAGTGGCACTATATCTATCTTTGTCACAGGGTCTTTAAAGGGGTCCGGCCACGTAAAAACCACCTTCTTAGTAGAGTCGGCAGCTAGTTTATCTATAATTGTCCTTGAGGCACCTATAGCATTGCCAGCATTATTAAATAATGTAGCAACTACTACTAACCTGCGGAGAGGATAGACACCATTATTGTGTATCTCAGCAGAGAGCCTGGGTTGAGTGCTAATATCTTTAAGAGACTCATTGTCTACTGACACCTCCGTAATAAGAGTGCTACGCATCTTCTCCCACACCAGAGGCCCGTCAAAAGAGAATTTGGTATAAAAAGGCTTACGTAACCCCACCTCAATATCACCCTCAAATATCGGTATAATTTGACTCGGAGGTATAAATGTCTCACCTGACTTCTCTGTTATGTATATGCCCTTCTCATCATAGAGTTTGAAGGTATACCTTGCCTCACGTACTCCTGCGCCAATATTTGGATTCTCTACATATGCAACTGCGCTGTAGATATATGAAGTCAACTCCTGTGAGCTATCTGAGTCAAGGGGCTCAACTTTACGCCCAGTAACTTTAAATGAGTTAGCCCACTGAGTAGTTAAGGGTCTTAGGTCAGCTGGGTTAAGGTAGTGGCACGGTCCACCAAGGTCTATAGCTGTCTCGCCCTGGTTCTGTACTCCGTCACTGCAAGTCATTGGCTTATTAAGATACCTAACTATAGGTGGTATAAGCAGGCTAAGTAAAATCACAACAATCCCGCTTATATATATTGTGCGCATCTTATTGGACCATCTTTGACTCATAACACTGAGATTGTACCATAATTTTAGTGTTACAATATACCTATAATTTATTCAGGCTCCGGCTTGCCCACACACCTTTAGTTAAAGGTGTGTGGGCTTGTCTAATAGCTCAGGTGTAATATCTGCATGCTCTCCACTAATTTTGAACACGTCTTTGTCTATCTTGCCAAGCTCCTTATAACCTGCATTATAATGATTAACAGCAGTACCGAGAGTGTTACCCAGCTTGCCATATAGCTCCTCATACTTATTTATATGCTTTGTTAGTTTACTCACATTCTTTATTATCTCTTGCGCCTTCTCCTCCACCTCTAACGCTTTAAGACCCTGGAGCACTGTTTGTAAATAGGCTAAGAACGATGTCGGTGAGACTATAATCACCTTATACTCTCGTGCTGACTTTTGTAATAGATTCTCATCGCCACCTATTTTATTAGTCAATAAATCATAATATATACCCTCACTTGGTATAAACATAAAGGCAAACTCCATTGTGCCATCTTGTGGCTTAATATACTTGCTCGTCTCTTTAATGCGGAGCTTAATGTCATTAACAAAGGCCTTCTCTAAAGCCACTCTCTCCTCTCCATCTGCCTCTATCATCCTATTATAATTCTCAAGAGAGAACTTGGAGTCTATTGGTACTACCTTATCTTTAACAAACACGGCAGCATCTACAATGTCTCCGTTAGGGAAGGTGTATTGGATCTTATAACTCTCAGGAGGGAGCACATTTTGCAATACTGTCTCTAAGTAATACTCACCAAGGACTCCCCTCTGCTTAGGATTCTGTAATACTTGATTAAGATTCTTAAGTTGCTCGGAGAAGCCTATAACCTGTTTATTAGTCTCACCAAAGGAGCCGACCTCCTTCTTAACCTCTGAGAGTTGCTTGGTGACTATTGCCATCATCTTCTGTGACTCGCTGAGCTGTGTACGCACAGAGGCATTCATCTCCTTGGAGCTTTCGCCTATCTTAGAGTCAAAGGTCTGGCGCATCTCTTGTAGCTCTTTTTGTAAAAAGTGGAAGCCGTCTTGCAAACGCTGTGCTTGTGCCTGCTCTCTCTGAGAGTCTTGCCCTGCACCGCTCTTACCTCGCCTGAGTACAAACCATACCAACAGCGCATTAAACAACACAAAAATAAGTGCCAATACCCCTATAACAATATAGTCCGTCATTTGCATTATAGACATTATAGCATAACGGTATACAATATGGCGAAAGGACGGGCCGGCTTGTGTTACAAGCCGGCCCGTATAAAAGCCTCTGCCACCCCTAACCTAGCTTTGTTAGGAGCTCTCTGGCCTTGCGAACCATAGAAAACCGACCCGGAACCAAAACAGAACCAAAACCAGGACTATAAATCTCCACTAGTAGATATGGAGATTCACGAGGATATTTGAAGTACCATAACCATGCAGATACTTTCTTCTCTCTTTCATTGTAAAACTCAAGGTATTCCTTCCCCAGCTTGTATCTAAGAATTGCCCTTTCTATCATGGCGTCAATTTCTTCTTGAGAAGTTGGGCGGAAGTCCGCCTGATTATTCGACACAATCAACTTCTTTTGATGACTGATGTATTCCTCCAGTTCATGCGACATAACATACGACATAATCCTCTCCTTTTGCCACGGTTGTTATTCTCCAAATTTAAACTACCACACTATTTAACCGTTGTAAACTAAAACACGAGCTCTTTATAGATAACAGTCAAGTTTATTGCCTAAACTCTTACTTCTTACTTATAAAGATATATTTAGCCAGCTCTACTCCGAGCAGGTTAAGTAAGCCGAGTATCACAACAGGCACTATGTCTCCGACCTGTAGTGGAGTAAGAGACAATAATTGCATAAGCAATGGCACATTAAGTGCGAGTAGTAATACACCAACAGAGACAACCAAAGCTATTAGCAAGTAGCGATTATTTAGTAAACTACCACTGTTAATATTCTGCCATATGGGCTGCTTAAAGTTCTTAAATGAGAATACTATAAAGATAGAATCCAGAGAGATAGCCACAAACATAATAGTACGTAATTGATCTATTGGTATAGTAAGATAGTGCAACAGAGTATATAAAGATAAGAGAGTTGTGCCAGTCACAATGATAGCCACTACAAGTAACTTATCTAAACCATTGGCAAATAGTATATTGGTACTCTTAAGACTCTTCTTATTAGGCCCATCATGCATAATACCCTCCTCAGCCGGCTCAAAGGCAAAGACAAAGCTCATAAGCCCCCCACCGACAACATTGGCCCAGAGTATCTGAGCTGGCAACAGTGGCAACGCCAGCCCGGCTACCATACTACCTCCTATAAGGGACATACTACCTGCGCTGGTTGAGAGTAAGTACACCACAACCTTGCGCAAGTTAGATAAAGCCCTGCGACCCTCACGTATAGCAGAGACTATCACAGAGAAGCTCCCATTAACCAATATAAGGTCTGACGCCTCTTTAGCAACATCTGTGCCACTACCTTGTGCTATGCCGATATTAGCAGAGACAAGAGCTGGGGCGTCATTGATACCGTCACCTGTCATAGCCACCGTCTCTCCGTGCTCTTTAAGTACTGTCACGAGGCGCAACTTTTGCTCTGGCAACATACGTGCAAATATGTTGTTATTGTTCACCGCTAGTATAAGCGCCTCATCTGCCAACTTGGCAAAGTCCTTACCTAAGATTACATTAGAGGCATCTAGGCCTGCCTCCTCAGCCACTGCTTTAGCAGTATAATTATGGTCTCCTGTCACCATTATAATCTTAATACCTGCTGCTTTAGCCGTAGCAATAGCCTCAGGCACATCACCACGGAGAGTATCAGAAAAGGCCAGCAACCCACCAAAGACAAACCCAAGCCTCTCACCCTCTTGCGGGCTCTGTACATCACCAGGTATCACCCCCTCGGTAGAGTCTTTATATGCCACAGCTGTAAAGCGCCGACCCTCGCTACTTAGAGTATCTTGTATCTGCTTAAATTGTTCACGCACTTCATTATTTAAGCGTTTCTTCTTACCATTATGCAAGTAATGAGTAGCGTGTGAGAGTATATGCTCTGGGGAGCCTGTTATATACATCCTATTACCACTGCGGTGAGCACCGCTACCCTTGTAGTCATTTAAAGATACGGCGTACCTGCGAGATGCCTCAAATTGCAGAAACTCTCGACGCGCATGCCCACTGGCAAATAGCTCCTCTTGGCGCAAGCCCGCCATAAGTGCGCCCTCTACTATGGCTCGCTCTAGTGGCCTACCGCGTACCTTGCCCTCTTTATTACTCTCTGTATCTTGCTCTATAAAGGCGTCTGAGGCTAGTAGCGCCATCTTCAGCACCTCAAGGGTGTCACCTTCAACATCTTGCACTGTATGCACATTATCAGCTGTATATATCTCACGCATCAACATCTCACCCTTGGTTAAGGTGCCTGTCTTATCAGTCAGTATCACTGTGGTTGTACCGAGAGTCTCAGCAGCAAGAAGGTTCTTAACAAGCCCTCCTTTGCGCATAATAGCCTCCATAGCTACTGAGAGCACGACTGTAACAGCGGCAGGCAACCCCTCAGGCATTGCTGCTATCGCCACTGCTATAGAGAGCAAGAGCATATCTACAAATAAACCACCTCTCAAAACTCCCAACACAAATATAATTGCCACTATAATGCCTATAACACTCACTATATTAAGTGATAGCTTGCTTATACTGTCTTTTAACGGTGTATTACTCTGAGCGTCCACATCTATACTGCGAGCTAGCTTACCAAAGCTCGCATCACTACCGGTAGCAACTACAATACCCTTACCAAAGCCCTCTGTAACAACCGTACCCATAAGCGCCATATTAGATAAGTCTGAGAGCTCTGCACTTTTTGTACTGAGAGCATCAGAGAACTTTTTAACAGGTTGCCACTCACCTGTTATAGCAGACTCGTTAGTGTGTAAATTATTAGCCTCTATAAGGCGCAGATCGGCTGGCACCTTAGACCCGGCAACTATAAACACAATATCTCCAGGCACAAGCTCTTTAGCATCTACAACTAGTTTATTACCGTCTCTAAGTACAGAGGCTTTAATAGTTATCTCCTCTTGCAATTTAGAGAAGACCTTGGTGGCCTTACCCTCTTGGTAAGCTCCTATTGCAATGTTGATTGCTAGGGCTACAAATATAACTACAGCGTCTGTATATGAGCCTAAAGCAATTGTAAATATTAAAGACAATACAAGAATGACAGACAACGGAGAGCCAAGTTGCCTTAACACAACGCTAAAGATAGAGTGCTGATTATCAGCCCCAATAACATTATTACCAAAGCGCCCTCTAAGTACTTGCACTTGTGATGTTGAGAGGCCTTTATCTATATTACTGTTAAGAGCCTTCAAAATACCCTCAATACTTCTTGTATGCCACGCAATCATTATATGTTAGTATATCAGGTATATAAGTTATAAACTTAAGATATGAACACTAAAGACCAAATAAGAGAAGATATGAAAAGTGCAATGCGCACCAAGGACTCTCATAAAGTTACCGTACTTAGAGGCTTACTCGCCGCCTTCACCAATGAGCTTGTAGCACAGAAACGCCCACCAACAGAGGAGCTCTCTGAGGCAGATGTACTTAAAGTACTCAAGCGAGCTGCCAAGCAACGTAAAGACAGCATTGAGCAATTTACCAAAGGTGGTAGACAAGAGCTTGCGGATAAGGAGCAGAGTGAGCTAGAAATTATAGAGGCTTATCTGCCTGAGGCAGTGAGTATAGAAGAGATTACAAAAGTTGCAGAGGCTAAAGTAGCCGAGCTGGGCGCACAAGGAGACATGAGTAAAATGGGTATGGTGATGGGTGCTGTAATGAAAGAGTTTGGAGGTAATGCCGACGGCAACGACGTTAAAGAGGTAGTTGCCAAATTACTTGCGTAATCTAATATTTTTGGTATAAATA
>WFTK01000023.1 GCA_015485505.1 Patescibacteria group bacterium
CTATTGCCTCTGCTGTGTGAGCCACCTCCTCTAGTGGATGATGTCTAAGTATGGCCACTTTGTCTGCGGCCTGCCTTAGGTTGGTAGACCAAGCTAAGTTGGTAGTTGCCCCAGCAGGTAAGAATCCTCTTAAGATATCAAACGCTCTGGCGTTTATAGCTTTATTATAAACAGCCTCCTTCTCACCATCTTGCATTGGGTATCTCTCTTTAAGGCTCTCTACCACAGAGCTCATAGAGTCAACATAAAACTTGCGCCAATCTTCAAGAATCTTCTCACCCTTTTTATTACTTAATGGATTTATAAACTTCTGTTTGCGAAAGTCTATATATCTTGTAGATGCCTCTTGCCCCGAGTAGAGCTTCCAGTCTTGTATGGCTTTAGCATTAAGCATTGATACCCCCTCTATAAATAGCGTTGTATTACCACAGTCACCAATAGACTTATGCCCATAACCAACATAAAAGCTAGCCATAAACTTATCGGAGCCTGTCTTGGCTAAACTCTTAAGGTGCGACATAAGGCCACCCGTAGATCGTGAGTGCAGAGCCTGTAGCATAGCCGTAGCCTCAGAGCTTATAGTGGCGTCGGTATTAAGTACTATGACCTTCCCCCCTGTCTTGATCCTTGATGTTGGGTGTTTAATATTAGATAACTCACTCATGCTTAACATTTTAACATAATAAAACCACTGACTAATCTTGCCAGTGGTTTTATTATGTTGTTTAACTTTAATTAACCCTCTACCTCAACTCCCATAGAGCGAGCTGTACCGGCTATTATCTTTGCTCCTTGCTTTGCGTCTTTAGCTGAGATGTCTGCTAGCTTCTCTTGTGCTATCTCCTCAAGTTGCGTTTGGGTTATCTTGCCCACCTTCTTTGTAAGGTTCTTACCAGAGCCTTGCTTGATGCCGAGCTTCTTCATTATAAGCTGTGATGCCGGCGGAGTCTTAAACTCAAGGTCAAAGCTTTTATCATCATACACCTTAACTATTGTAGGCACTATGTTGCCCATCATGTCTTTAGTACCGTCGTTAAAGCGGTTTACAAAGTCTCCGATGTTAACTCCCACCTGTCCAAGCGCCGGGCCAATGGGTGGCGCAGGGGTTGCCTTACCAGCCTCTATTTGCAACTTTAATGTTCTCTCTATCTTCTTTGCCATAATATTTTAATTTATCCGTGTATATTACTTGTTTTTTACTAAAAGTCCACTATTTGTGATGTTATATAGGATTAACCTGCACGAAGTCTAGCTCCACAGGAGTATCGCGCCCAAACATAGGCACCATCACCTTCACCTTGCCTCGCTCCTCATCTATACCTCCGATCTTGCCCTCAAGCTCCTTAAATGGTCCGTCTGTAATAACAACAGAGTCTCCTATTGAGAGATCTATAGCATGCTTAGCTGTGTCTGCCTCCATACGAGCAAATAGCGTCTCAACCTCCTGCTCACTAAGTGGCACAGGCTGAGTACCAGAGCCTACAAAGCCAGTAACGCGTGGTGTGTTGCGCGCAACATACCACGACTCGTCTGTAACTATCATGTTTACCAATACATAACCTGGGTATATCTTCTCTCGTACCTCTACTCTCTTGCCACCCTTGACTACAATCTTCTTCTCTGTGGGTACCACCACGTCAAATATTAAGTTTTGCATATTCATGGAGTCACGACGTTGCATAAGGTTGCGCGTTACTGCGTCCTCATACCCTGAGTATGTCTGCAGTGTATACCAATGACGCTTGCCGTCTCCCATTTGCTTAGATGTTTGCTCTGTCATAATTGATTATTTAATTATGTTGTCTATAAATAATGTAAATAGGTAGTCAAATACTCCTAAGTATATTGCTGTAAATATAGATATTACTACTACGAGTGCTGTGTATACTGCTGTCTGCTTTTGGCTAGGCCACTTCACAAACTTAAGCTCTGCCTTTGTCTCTTTTAGATATGATATTAAACTCATGTTATATATATTCTCTTTTAAAAAACGCCCTCTTGGGGCGATATGCAGAGATTATACAACTCCTAACGCAATAAGTCAACAACTAGCTACTCCTCGCCACACACACGGCAAACTTGAGAGTGTCCTATAAAACCTCTTTTGGTAACTCTCCTTTGTTGCGGACAACCATCCGTAGCACAGCCTGCAGCGCCACACTCCTTACACCAATACCACTTAGTATTACACTCAAAGCACTTACCCTTCTGTACTGATACCATAATATGTTTATTATAGCATAATCTTAGTACGCACAATGGACAATGCCAGTGCTGGCACGCCTAACTCCTCGCCAATCTTCTGCGCTAAAGTGCGCATATATGTACCACTTGAGCACTTGCACCTTACCTTAACAATCTTAAACTCTTGCCCACATGTCGCTAGGGGTCCCCTAGCGACATGTTGCTTGAGTAGATTGTTCCAATTCTTTAGTACATCCTCTCTCCTAAAGTCCGCACCAAGTCTTTTACTTTCAATATTCGCCGGTACCGGCTTTATGCTATTAATTTTCTTATGCACAACCTCACGCAACTTACTCACACCCAACTCAATACTCGAAGGGCTAAGTAACTCAAGCTCGTATATCTCACTCACTCTCTTTGGTATCTCCACCTCATTAATCTTACCCTCAAGAGACCACAAGAAGAGAGGCTTACCATCAACAGTCTTACTAGAAAATGCTGGATATGGCCAACTAACCTCACCAATAAGTCTCTGCAAAACAGGAAGTAGGACATCGTCTAAATTACTATCAACTACAAACTTTTGACTATCAACTATCTTGCCCATCACATCACCCGTGTCTGTACTAGCGCCAAGCAAAATCTCTACCTCATACTCTTTATCTAGCCCAAGATACTTCTCTTTATTTTTACACTCTTCGCCAACTAATATCAAGAGCTGCCCCTCAGCAAGTGGGTCAAGCCTGCCAGCATATGTCATTGGCACATCAGGATCAATACCCTCTTGCTCTCTCAGTCTCTCAAGCGCCTGTAGCGGAGTCTCTCCAAGCTCCTTCCATATTATAAAAACATCATCTTTAGCCTTTATAGGATACTGCATATTCTGGGCGGCCACCGGGAATCGAACCCGGATTGTCGGTACCACAAACCGAAGTAATAACCGTTATACCATGGTCGCCATGGCTGATACTTTAGCAGATTTATACTACAAATGCTACTTATAATCTGGCGTATCTTCTGCTATACCATATCGGTGGTTCACATATCTCGCTAATGCATAAAGCAAGCTTGAGAGTCTATTAAGGTAGGCTAGTGTGTACTTATCTACATTTTGCACACCCTCGTCATTAACCCCTACAACTCTCCTCTCAGCACGCCGTGCGAGTGTACGAGCGAAGTCAAATCTACTTGCAAGCTCTGTACCGCCAGAGATAAAGAAGCTACGTATAGGTGGTAAAGTCTCCTCAACCTCTGCGATAATGCGCTCAAGCAATTTAACCTTTTGCTCTCCCACCCTTTTATCTGCCCCTGCAAGCTCTGCCTGGATGGTGAACATATCACTTTGCACCTCATGCACTATATCTCTGACACTCTTAGTGCCTAATGTTAAGTTACTATCCGCAACAATAACCTTACACATTCCTAAAAATGAGTTAGTCTCATCAAGAGCCCCCAGCGCCTCAGTAATATCTGAGCTCTTACTCATCCGTTGGTCACAACCAAATGTTGTGGTAGTACCGTCGTCTCCTTTTGTTGTGTAGAGCGCCATATACTACTCTGTGGTCTTGCCATCAAAGTGCTCCTCTTGCTCATCGGCTTTGGTTGCCTGCAAAGTACCATCCTTGTGCTCTGGCGGTGAGTATACAGTATAAAGCTTCATCACCTCTGTGCCTGTGTTTATTACGTTATGCTCTACTCCTGCCGGTATTACAATTGCAAAGTCATCTTCTATAGGTGTCTCAACTCCATCAAGTACTGCTACGCCATTACCCTGCTCTATACGTATAAACTGGTCTAGGCCGTGCACCTCCGCTCCTATCTCATCTCCAGGCTCTATAGACATTACAACTAGCTGACTGTAGTGTGAGGTGTATAAGACCTTACGGTAATTATTATTCTCTACTGTCTCCTTCTCTATGTTTAATATTAATCCTTTCATATATATTTAATTAAGTTTGTTAAAATAACTACCTTTAATTATAGCACAATAGCACGATAATGCTTTATTTTTTGTGCCCAGGAGAGGACTTGAACCTCCACGCCTTTCGGCATACGCACCTCATGCGCACGTGTCTACCAATTTCACCACCTGGGCAATATGCAATAGTTTACAATAAGCTAAGGTAATCTCCAAACAAAAAAGCGAGGCCTTGCCTCGCTTTTTTTGATAATGCTTGCAATCGTAAGCCGGATTCTGTTTTAATGGCCATTTACCTAGGAGTATTGTTGCCAATGCCCTCTTGCGATTCTCCGATTTTGTCCACCAGAGGTGGCTACAAAATCGAGACCCTTCGTAGCCTCTGGCGGAGCAGGGTTTGTCCTCTACCCTTCTACGCTAAAGCTTCGCAGGATGCTCAATTTTGGAACTGCCTGTGGCAGACAAAATTGGCACGATCTTGCACACAGGTAAGGATTTTGCCGTTTCAACCTAACTTAATAGGCTCGTCTCTGTTCGCACCTCTATCCCTCGATTATTCTCGGGACGACGGGCGTTACCCGCTACCCTGCTCCACGTCAGACGTGGGTGTGTCCGGACTTTCCTCATACTTCGATTACTCTCAGCACGCGACCAATCCTTGCAAGCGCCATGATTATACTACCTTGTCAACTTTATGCAAGTTCAGTCTAACCACTCATAAACCACTTTATAAACCCGGGGCAGTGGGCGGCTAGGGATAGAGGGTTTAGAAAGTATGTTTATGAGTGGTTTAAGACTTTGACGCAATAAACAAAGCCTGCCATTGCTCGGCAGTTAGGTTTGTAGTTAAATCTTTAAGTTTAAACTTGTGCTTGTCAGCTAATTGCTGCAGCTTATTTGAGTTGATTACATCTTTAAAATGCTTTTGCACTGGCTTAATGGGCTGAGTGAAGCCATCACGCACAAAGTCCTTATACTCGCCAAAGTGCACTTCTACAAGCTCGGGTACATCCTCACGTATGATTAGCTGCAAGAACACAGAGTCAACACTCGGCACAGGAGAGAAGTCCTCACGAGCAAACTCATGCACAATCTTCATATCATAAAAACTATTTAATAGCACAGAGAGCAAACTATGTTCACTCTTACCCATTGCACGCAAGGCAAACTCTTTTTGCACAGTAAACCACGCCGAGCTTGGCATAGGGCGCTTGAGTAAGAACTTCTTAAACAACTCAGAGCTTATACTATATGGTATGCTTGCAACTATCTTGTACTCACCATCTTTGATACTCGTCTTAGTCCAACGCGGCTCGAACCCTAAAGCATCTTTATGTATCAGCTCGAGCTTAGCAGAGTCAATCTCTCTGCCAAACTTACGCTTTAACGTATCTACATTTTGACCATCTATCTCTATTGTCACAAGCTTGCCCACTACTTCTAATAACTCGGTAGTAAAAGCCCCCTCACCCGGACCAATCTCAAGTACAGTATCTGCTCCCCCAACCGTAGTCTTAACTAAAAGCCGTCTTATCAATGATGGGTCTTTAATATAGTTTTGTCCATATTTGGCGCGCTGTTTTGTGTTGTACTTAATTACCATTTTACTCTATAAATCCACTGCCTTGCTCTGCCCATAGCTCTGCGTATACGCCGCCTTTCTTTTTAATCAACTCTTGATGCGTGCCTTGCTCTGCTATCTCCCCATTGTCAAAGACTATTATCCTGTCCATCTTTTGAATGGTACTGAGCCTGTGAGCTATGGCTATAGTGGTACGGCCCTGCATAAGCCTCTCGAAGGCCTGCTGTATCTTGCGCTCACTTATAGAGTCGAGAGCACTAGTGGCCTCGTCAAGTATGAGTATTGGCGCATCTTTAAGCATCGCTCTTGCTATAGCTACTCTTTGACGCTCTCCACCAGAGAGCTTAACTCCGCGCTCTCCCACTAAGGTGTCGTAACCTTCTGGCAAGCTTGAGATGAACTCATGTGCATTAGCGGCCTTGGCTGCCTCTACTATCTCCTCCTCAGTAGCATCACCCTTGCCATATGCAATGTTCTCTCTGAGACTCCTGTGGAAGAGTATCGGGTCTTGTGGTACATAACTTATGTTACGACGCAAATCATCTTGCTTGATTTTGGCAATATCCTGCCCATCTATGAGTATCTCTCCACTGTCAACATCCATAAATCTCAAGAGTAGCTTTGTAAGAGTCGTCTTACCTGAGCCACTATGCCCCACAAGGCCCACTCTCTCGCCGCTCTTTATACTCAGGGAGAAGTCTTTAAACAACTCCTCTCCCTCATGCTCACCAGAGTGATACGAGAAGTTAATATTCTTAACTTCTATTGCGCCGTCTTTAATTTTGCATTCCTCTGGCCTCTCAACATCTTGTACGTCTATAGGAGATTCAAAGATGTCTACCATCTCTTGAGCATCTGTAAGAGCCTTTATAAACTTGGTTGCACTCTGGCCCATGTTAAATACTATCCTAAACAGGGTGAACATAAATGTCTGTATAAGTACTAGTGTACCAACAGACAACTCACCCTTAAGCCACATACTAACTGAGATAAACACGCTGATAAACTCAAATATTGCTACAAACATTGAGGTCACTAGGTTTTGCCACATTTGGAACTTCCATGCTCTATACCTCTTTTGCTCCTCCTCTGAGGTTACTGATTTAAAAGACTTAATCTCACTCCAAGTCTTTGCAAACATCTTTATGTTAAAGGTATTAGTAAGAGAGTCTGCGAGTTTACCCGTTGTATTAGATTGTGCTGATGCATTGTCTAGGTCTAGCTGCCTCTTACGCTTTATAAACCAAACAGTTATCGCTATATAAGACGCAAACCAAATCACAAAAGCTAACGCTAATAAAGGCGCAAGGTATAGAAAAATAGAAAACATCCCCATAAGGATCAGACTATTCATCCATAGCTGGAACACCATTACATCGTAGATAGTCTCTATAGAGCTTGAGAAACGGCGGACCTTTGCAACTAAAGACCCGGCAAAGTTATTGTTAAAAAACTTTACTGAATGATGTTGCACCCTCTTATATGCCTCATCCATTGTACCTTTAATAGCTTTACTTTGCGCATACACAATTGCAAAATCCCCAATACGATAAAATATATTGTATATAATAAGCATTAAACCCCAAAACAATACAATGCTCATTACATCCCAAGGATTGATGATACTAATATTTGTAGAACTCATTATGTCTACCAACTTTTTGTAAAGTAACGGAGTAAATATCTCAGACATAATAACTGCCACTCCATAAGATCCAAAGGTTAATATATTAACCCATTTATACTTCTTTATATGTGGCCAATAATAGGCAAAAATCTTTTTAATTTGCATAAATTTATTTTAGTTTTGAATTTATAAGTATAACACTTAAAAGGCTTCTCTTAAGTATGAGAAGCCTTTATATACTCTTCTGTATATTTAGTTACTTCCCTGCCTCGTGATCTGAATCTTTAGATTCAGATTTTACGGGGTCTTCATCTTTTTTATCAGAACTCTTCTCTGTGTCTGTCTTGGTGTCATCAGACTTTTCCTCTTCCGACTCTTTAGAGTCGTTCTGCGTAGCCTCTGGCGAAGCAGAATCTACCTTTGCTTCCTCTTCAACTTCTGCTGCAGCCTTCTCCTCAGCCTCTTTCTTAGCTGCCTCCTCTGCCTCAAGCTTAGCTTGTGCATCGTCTATCTCCTTTTGTTTAGCCTCGGCTGCCTTGCGCTCCTCCTCTAGCTCTGCGGCACCCTTGGTTGCTAGGTTTACCTGCTCTGAGCGACGGAGTACGCGCTTCACCTCTCTTGCGACCTTATCGCGGAGTATATATAGCTTTGCCCTACGCACGCGAGCTCTCTTAATTATCTCTAACTTGTCTATCATTGGGGAGAATAGCGGGAAGACCTTCTCAACTCCAACACCACTGGCAACCTTACGCACAGTGAAAGTTGCTCCCGGCTCTGAGCCGTGCTTGGTGGCTAGCACCACTCCCTCAAATGCCTGCAGACGCGTCTTACCCTTCTCCTCAATCTTCTGCCATACGCGCACCGTGTCTCCACTACGGATACCCAGCTCTTTACGCTCTTGCATGTTAACTGGTGTTACTTGTACTTTTTGGTTGTCTATCTTCATAATACTATTATTATTTAGTTGCTTCCTCTGCCTTCTTTAAAGGCATACCTATACCCCTTAAGAGCGCCTCTGCCTCGTCTTTAGTTTTAGCTGTTGTAACTATTGTTACTCCTATGCCAAATACATTACTAATCTCTTCATCTGCTGTCTCTGGGAATATTGTATGCTCTTTAATACCAATACTGTAGTTACCCATCTGATCTATACCCTTCACATCTAAACCGCGGAAGTCGCGAGTACGGGGCAATGCTATGTCTATCAGCTTATCTAAAAAGTTGTACATCCTGTCTCCTCGCAGAGTCACCTGATATCCAATAATATTACCCTCACGAAGCTTGAAGCCGGCAACTGATACCTTTGCAGCATTTTCCTTTGGCTTTTGTCCTGTTATCTTAGCTAGCCTATCCGCTATGAGAGCAACCTTCTTTTTATCTGTCTGTACCTTACCTATACCGGTACTGACTATAACCTTCTCTATTTTAGGTGCTTGCATAGGACTCGTATAGCCAAACCTCTCCTTAAGATTAGTGTACATCTCTTTAGTTGTCTCTTTTACTGATTTCATAATAATATTTTTAATCTATTTACTTTATAGTACTACCACTCTTAACTGCTATGCACTTTATTTTACCTTTAGCATCCTTTTCTAGTCTTACTCTAGTAGCTTTCTTAGTCTTTGGGTCTATTAGGGCAACATTAGACACATGTATCGGCATAGCCTTCTGTATTATCTGCCCTGGCTGACCCTGCACTCTACTCTTAACACTCTTCTTAGCGATGTTGATGCCATCTACTACAACCTTACTTATAGTAGGCAATGCTTTAGCTACAGTACCTGTCTTGCCCTTATCTTTGCCGGCTATTATTATTACTTTGTCTCCTTTTCGTATCTTCATATTACTATAAACTTTAAACTAACAACTATTACAGTACCTCTGGTGCCATAGAGAGTATCTTCTGATAACCCATCTCTCCTAGCTCGCGTGGTACTGGGCCAAATACTCGAGTAGACTTTGGCTCCTTCTTAACCTTGTCTACTATCACAACTGCATTCTCGTCAAATCTTATATATGAGCCATCTCTACGTCTAAATGACTTCTTCTGCCTTACGACTACACCGCATAGTACATCCTTCTTCTTCACATTCTTGCGTGGCTCTGCACTCTGTACAGCAAGGATAACTTGATCTCCAATGCGAGCATACCTGCGTTTAGATCCTCCAAGCACCTTAAACACACGCCCCACCTTACCTCCGGAGTTGTCTACTATTTTTACTATTGTCTGTGGCTGTATCATGTTTAATTATTTACTTTGCTTAAGTGTAAAGTGTTTTGTCTTAGAGATTGGCTTACACTCCTCTATTGTTACCTTGTCACCAACCTGGGCTGTATTACCTGCATCGTGCACGAGGAAGTTCTTAACCTTCTTCATAAACTTCTTATACTTAGGGTGCTTAACATAACGACTAACAGCAACCTTGGCTGTGTCTGTCATGGCTGTGCTCACCACCACTCCGGTTAGTGTCTTTTTATTCTTTTGTGCTGTGTCTTTAGTTGTCATAATCTTTATGTTAATTACTCATTAGCCTCTACCGTCTCTGATAACTCACGAGCTCTGAGCTCTGTTTTGGCACGGGCTATAGTTTTTTGTGCGGCTTTGCCCTCGGCAGTGTTCTTAGACCTGCTACCTGCAGCACCAAAGCGTGCATTACCAAGTGTCTTATATGCCTCAGCTATCATAGAGTTAAGACTCTTAATACTCTCCTTTTTGTAATCTATCTTCTTGCTCATAATACTATTTTCTAGTTACTATCTTAACTTTAACAGGGAGCTTAGTGCCCGCCTTACGTAATGCCTCACGTGCTACATCTTCTCTCACACCATCTACCTCAAACATTACACGGCCCGGGCGTACGTCGCATACAAAGCCCTCTGGATCTCCCTTACCCTTACCCATGCCTACCTCTGATGCCTTACGTGTATAAGGCCTATCTGGGAAGATGCGTATCCACACACTACCTGTCTTGCCTATGGTACGCACAATCACTCGGCGAGTAGCCTCTATCTGATTAGAGGTGATACGAGCCTGTGACATTGCCTTGAGTCCAAATGAACCGAATGTAACCTCTGTACCGCGAGTTGCAGGGCGATTACGCTTAGCCTCACTCTTACGGCCTGTCTGCCACTTTCTGTATTTTACTTTCTTAGGGAACAACATGATAGCTTATTTATTCATATTATTAGTGGCATCCTCCTCAAATATCTCTCCGCGGTATATCCATACCTTAATACCCATCTTACCGTAGGTGTCTAGTGCATACTCACTTGCATAGTCAATATCTGCCCTAAGCGTCTGTAGTGGCACTCTACCCTTGCGCACCTCCTCTGAGCGTGCCATATCAGCTCCTCCGAGTCGACCAGAGACTCTTATACGCACTCCTTGCACATCTCTGTTGGCCATTACCTTCTCTACGGTCTGCTTCATTACTCTCCTAAATGGCTGCCTCTTCTCTAAGCCCTCGGCTATCATATATGCAACTATAGCTGCACGAGACTCTGGTGAGCGTACCTCTACTATATCTAGCTTAATCTTAGGCATCTCTGTACCTGTACCTGCTAGTGCCTTACGCACCACCTTCTCTATCTCTTGTTGTAACTTCTTACTACCATCTCCCTCTCGGCCGATTATTATACCTGGGCGAGATGTCTTGACTGTTATACGTAGCTCTGTCCTGTCACGCTCTATCTCTACCGTGTCTACATACATACCACGCAATCTCTTAGTTAAGAACTCACGCACATTAGTGTCAACCTTTAGGTTATTGCGATAACCTGCCTTGCTGTTAGAGAACCAACGTGACTTCCAATCACGGATGATACCTAATCTATGTGCATATGGGTGTACTGTATGTGTCATGATAATATTATTTATGTCCTAAGGTTAGGCTTATCTTAGATGTCCTCCTACGGAATGGGGCTGCCCTACCACGCTCGCGTGGTCGCCACCTCTTCATCTTTAGTCCTTCATCTACTCTTATCTCTTTTATAAATAGTCCGGCTATCTCTGCGCCGCTATTTTTAGCGTTAGCTACTGCAGACTCTATAAGGCCCTTAATAGCTATTGCAGACTTCTTATCTGTGAAGCTAAGCATTGAAAGCGCATCCTCTACAGCCTTACCTCGCACTAGGTCTGCTACAAGCCTTGTCTTGCGTGGTGTTTGTCTGTGGTTTTTAAGGAATGCCTTCATAGTTAATTATTTACTTATGCTGCCTTTGCTGCCTTTGCTGCATCTATCTCTGCTTGACGCTTCTTTTGGTCTAGCTCCTTCTGCATCTTACCTCCATGGCGACCAAACTTCTTAGTAGGAGCAAACTCACCAAGCCTGTGACCTACCATCTCCTCTGAGATAAGCACATCTGTAAAGCCGTTACCGTGATGTACTGCAAATGTATAGCCCACAAAATCTGGGTGTATCTGAGAGTTACGCTCCCATGTCTTTATAGCTCCAGCGTCAGGCGCTTGCGCAGCCACCTTCTTTAGAAGTTTGTCATATACATACGGCCCTTTTTTAACTGATCGTGTCATGCTGTTTATTTTTTAAGTAGGCGCTATCTTACACGGAAATCGGCACTAAGTCAAACGCTAAGACACCACTATCTCGAGTGTTTGTTCTAATCTTCTAATATCAGCCAAAAGCTCTGAACGGTCTTTATTATGTAGTATTATATTAAATATACTCTTACCACCTCGTTTGGCAAACTTTGTTTTATTCCCCGTAGTTTTATTTTGTACAATATTATAAATAGACTTAATATCGTTTATCTTTTTAATCCCCTTAATACTCTTAATTAAACCTTCTCTTTGAGCATATATTTTAAGTGCTGCAGTATATCCCTTTTGGGTTTTTGGTATCTGGGGTTTATGTCCCATACGAATTCGTATATCATTTGCAGTACAATCAATACCATATGACAACTTATATAAATCTTGTCTAAATCCACCGATTCTTGGGGCTATCTCTATAACTTTCCAGCCATCCTCAGATCGGATAAACTCTGCATGGAAATGTGTGTACCTTAGCCCCAGTGCATGTACTGTCTTACGAGTTACGCTCTCTACCTTCTCTATACTCTTGTCTTTAAGTTTAGTAGGCGTCATTTGCTGATAACCAAAGTAGTCATCGAAGCCAATTTGTTTGCCCGTTTTAATATGTACTGGTGGGTAGATATAGCACTTACCCTTACCGTTAACGACGCCGTCTACAGAGTACATCTCTCCTTCCATAAGCTCCTCAACTAATACCTGTGGAGTATCTTCTTTATAAAACTCTTTATATAGCTTATGGAATATATTTGCCTGCTTAAACACAGCCTTAAGAGCTACCTCAAGCTCCTCTCTATGATAACAATTAGTAACCAGCATGCTCTGAGCCAAACCAGATGGCTTGACCATTAATGGGTATCCTATTTTCTTTTCTACGGCCTCGATAGTGGCTTTATCAGCATTTTTTACAACCTCAAATTTAGGAGTAATACCAGCATCATATGAGTATAATCTCTTGCGCATCTCTATCTTATCTGTAGCCCATAGCAATGACCTTTCTGTAGGGGTTTTAATATAAGGTAAATGTGGTATTGAACGTCTCAAATACCACATTTTAGCCTCACTGCGAGATGTCACTGCAACTATATTATCTCTATATGGAGCAAGTGTCTTGGCTACTGAATCATCGTTAGAGAAAGAGCATTGCAATACCTCATCAAATACTCTCTCAGCATCTTTTATCTTCTCTTGCTTCTGTTTTTTACTATCTATATTATAAATAAGATAATTTGGTTTAAACTCTTTAACCCACTTATCTAAGAAAGCTATTGGGGCCGGCCCTACGAAAAGCACTATCTTCTTTTTAGACGACTTTTTAATAACCTCTTTGGACTTAACTTTATTAGTCATAGAGAAAATTAAACTACTTTATTTGGGTTAAGTAAATGGGTATTGTGTATAACAAGTGCTTAATTGCCTTGACAGCTGGCTCGTTGTGCTACTTGCGCTTACCTACCTTGCGCCTGTTTACTATAAGCTTATTTGAGTACTTCTTAGGCTTGCGAGACTTCTGCCCTATACCAGTTGGCTTACCCCACTTAGAGATAGCGCGCCTGCGTCCGCGTCCTGCCTTACCCTCTCCACCTCCGTATGGGTGGTCTACGGCGTTCATCGCACTACCACGCACAGTTGGGCGCACTCCCATGTGGCGCTTGCGACCTGCCTTGCCTAAGGTTACAAGCCTGTGCTCTGAGTTACTTACCTCTCCGACAGTTGCCCAACAATCACTAAGTACTTTACGTACCTCGCTACTTGGCATCTTGATGTGAGTATAACCTGCATCGTGCGCGATAACCTCTATATAGTTACCAGCACTACGAGCGAGCTTGGCTCCACCGTTAGGTTTTATCTCTACATTATATACAAATGTACCTACAGACATCTTACTTAGTGGTAACCTGTTGTTTAAACGTACCTTTGCGCTATCTGAGACTATAAACTCATCGCCAACCTTAGTAGCACCAGAGACAACAATATACCTACGCTCACCATCGGCATAAAGCGCTACACCTATAAAGGCACTCCTATTTGGGTCATACTCTATAGTCTCTATCTTTGCCGGTATGTCGTGCTTGTCATACTTAAAGTCTACCATGCGGTATGCACGCTTAACTCCTCCACCCTTGTGGCGAGTAGTTATCCTACCGGCATTATTGCGACCTGTACCACGCTTAAAGCCTTTTGTAAGCTTCTTAAGTGGCTTGTCGGTAGTTAAGACGCTCTTATATGAGATCCTTGTCATACCTCTACGGCCCGGTGATGTTGGTTTATATGCTTTCATAATAATATTATTACATTATAGATATACTGTCGCCGTCTTTAAGATATATGTAGGCCTTCTTACCTCCGCTTTGCGTACCTATCTTACCTGTCCTTGGGTTACGCTTCTTCTTGCTCTTTATGCTTGTTATTGCAATCTTAACTGGCTCTACCTTGTATACATCTTTAATAGCAGCCTTAATCATCACCTTATTAGCGCGAGCTGATACATCAAATACATATACACCCTGCTCCATCATTGTTACAGCCTTCTCTGTGAGTCTTGGGCGTAGTAGCACCTCTGATGCTCGCATATTTGCATATATGCCTTTAGTATTTTGTTGTGTCTTTTTATCTGCCATATTATTTTGTTGTCTTATTTACACGGCTCTCAAGCACGGCGCTTGCTGCCTCAGGATCTAGTATTACCACATTTTTATGTGTAAGTACATCTACCGGGTTAGCGTTGCGCACCTCCTTAACATCTATATTGCTGAAGTTAGCAAAGCTCTTTATCACATTCTCATCCTTCTCTATTATGTATATTATTGCTGCATTGTGCTTAGCTGAGAGACTCTCATATCCCTTAACTCCAGAGAGTGTCTCTACAATGGCCTTAGCTGCTGCTGTCTTGGGAGCTTCTATATCAAACTTGTCTATAAAGAGCACTTGCCCAGCACGCAACTTCTCTGAGAGTGCTGCGTAGAGTGCCTTGGCCTTCATCTTAGAGTTGATCTTCTTGCTGAAGTTGCGCTCATTAGTTGGACCAAAAGTGACACCTCCACCACGCCATATCGGAGAGCGACTAGAACCAACGCGCGCGCGTCCTGTACCCTTCTGCTTCCACGGCTTTTTACCTCCGCCACGTACATCGCTCCTGTCTTTAGTGTGAGCTATAGCGTTGCGAGCATTAGACATCATCGCAACGGTTACTTGATGCACTAATGTATCATTCTTCTCTGCGCCAAATACTGTGTCAGATACTGTGGCTGTACCCTTTTTACTCCCTTTTGTTGTATATATATCTACCTTCATGTTTATGATTTAGCTATGCGTACCTCTACTAAGGTCTCTCTGCGCCCTGGCACGGCCCCTGA
>WFTK01000024.1 GCA_015485505.1 Patescibacteria group bacterium
ATAGCAATTCCCTCAGGAGTACTATGGACTCGCGCTTCTTGTGCAAGCTTGCTTATTATTGGCCCGCCAGGGTAGCTGAGCCCGAGCATACGTGCCACTTTATCAAAGGCTTCTCCCACGGCATCGTCTAGTGTACCCCCCAGGTACTCGTAGTTGAAGGGCTCACGCACGAGCACCATATCTGTATGCCCCCCTGATATTAATAGTGCAACGGCAGGATAGTCTATAGTCTTTAGTCTGAAGTTCTTGGAATCATCAGATTCTATAAGTGTGGAGTATATGTGCCCCTCCATGTGGTTTACAGGCACTATTGGTATGTTATAAGTCTCAGAGAGCTCTTGAGCGAATGTGATACCTGTCCATAGTGCCGGCTCAAGCCCGGGGCCATGAGTGACGGCTATTGCATCTATATCTTGCATCTTTAGCTGTTCCTCTCTTAATGCTTGTTTTAGTAGCAGGGGCAATGCTTTGATATGCTCGCGCTTGGCAAGAGTGGGGTATACACCGCCATACTCGCTGTGGAGCTCAGCCTGGGATGCCAGAGTATCTGCAAGTAGAGTAAAAGAGACACCGGAGCTAGGTGAACCCTCAGCGTCTATTATACTTATACCTGTCTCATCGCAACTAGTCTCTATTGCTAGGAGCCTCATGTGTTAAGCCTTCTTACTGCACTTCTTAGACTTGCGCTCGGCTAACATTGCGTGTTTTGCTTCAAGTCTCTTTGATGTCTTTTTAGAGCGACTTGTCTTGTTCTTGCCTACTCCCGTACTTCTTTTTGCCATAATGATTTAATTATTTTTTTTAATTTATACTTACTATATTTGTGTTGAGTATAGCCAATTTATCGCTTTTTGTCTATATATTTTAATAGGGGTGGCAATTTAGCAAGCTTAACATTATGTAATACTCTTATTAAGTAAGTAAAGAGGACTTTAACACCTGCGAAGGTGGCAACACCAAGTGCAGTGCCAGCGAGTACATCTGTAAGATAGTGTACATGTAGCCACATGCGTGAGAGTGGCACGAGTATTAAGAGAGCTATACCGAGTATCTGCGTTGGTAGTTGCCACTTGCGAGGCAATAGTGGTACTGCTAGCAGGAGTATAAAAAGCATTACAAAGGTAGAGGTGGTAGCATGCCCGCTGGGGAAGGATGAACCATTAATATCAATATTAAAAGGATTGGCAGGCCGAGCCCGCTCTATAAAGTCCTTCATCACGGTCTTTACACTCTGGCCAACAAATACCCCAAGGAAGAGGAAGGAGGCGTAAACGATACGTCGTTTCCACAATAAGACACCTAATAGTAATAGTAGCCATATAAGGAAGTACTCTTTATTAAAGAGTGTTGTAATGAATATGAAGAAGGAGTTTAAGCTTGGTGTGTTGAGGGTATAAAGCCAAGCATCTATTGCCGAGTCTATACGGGTTATTGCAGGTATGTTTATAAGCCCCCAGAGCAAGACGATTGTAGCAGAGCTGACTATTAATATTTTCTTATACATTGGGCACCATTGTAGCACAAAAGTCTGCAAAAACAGGATAATGGTAGTGTATACATTGTTGCAATATCTTGGCAATGTGTATAATTAGCACCAGTTCTTTATAGAACAATATTCCGCGGTAGCTCAGCGGTAGAGCAATCGACTGTTAATCGATCGGTCACAGGTTCGAATCCTGTCCGCGGAGCAATAATAAAAACCTCGTTAATAATGTTAACGAGGTTTTTATTTAAGTGGTATTATATACCCTATGGGTAGAGGCATAAGACAAGTTAAAGAGGACTTTGAGTGCGAGAACTGCGGATTTCAAGTTACCGGTAATGGCTTTACTAATCATTGCCCGGAGTGCTTGCATAGCAAGCATGTAGACTCTGTGCCAGGAGACAGGGCGATGCTTGAGGAGTGTGGGTGCATAATGGAACCTGTTGCTATAGTTAACTCACGCGGTGGCAATGCCATACTACATAAGTGTATTAATTGTGGGGTTGAGAGTATTAATAGGACATCTCCAGACGACAACACTCAAGAAGTAGAGAGGATTAAATATAAGGGTAACAGAGGGAGGGAGCGCAGGCAGAGATACTAACAGAGGCAAATTAGCTTCATTGGCGGCATAAGTGTATAATATAGGTATAAGTTAATAGTGTAATGAAGATAATATGAATGTAAACTTTATGTTTAAGGGTGTGGAGGTATCTCAAGATGTTAAAGATTATGCAGAGCAGAAGGCACAAATGCTAAGTAAATATTTAAGTGACAAACTGCAAGATGCACGCGTTGATATTGAGTTTTCTCAGGATGGTAAACACAGCGGACAAACAAATAGGGTAGATATGGTGGTGGTAGCACCAGCATTAGATATGCACACTGTGGGGCGTGGAGAGACAATGCAAGCTGCTATAGACATGGCTAAAGATGATATGGCAAGGCGCCTAAGACGCAAAAAGCGCAAAGAGACAAGTATGCTCCGCAAGGGCGGTAGGATGTTTAAGAGAGTATTACGTCGCTCCAAGTAGTCTCCTTTTTACCCTCGGGGATTACTTTATCTATTATAAACTTACCTTGCTCACTTAGGTGAGCTTGTGTGATTTTAAATCGTTTACCTGTTGGGTCAAAAAAGAATGTACCGGGCCAGCCATCGTAAGCGCAGTACTTTAGGTAGTTTATATAATCATCATCGTCTAGACTTATCTCACCGTCACTCTTTTTTAAAAAGTGGCAGTAGGTGGCAAGCTCATGCTCTTGAGGCTCTGCCTGTAGCTCGCCAGAGAGCCAGAGGGGTAGTGCCTCGGCAAGGAGCTTACCACTCTCACGGCTGAGCATGTCATCTAGCACTCGGCCAGGCATAGGCCACTCACTTAGCTCTACAGTAGCTTGCGCCACTATTGGGCCGTGGTCCATTTTGTCATCTAGCTCTATTATGCTGACTCCCATACTATCCATATCGTCATTAAGCAGGGCCGTGCGCACTGGAGATGGGCCTCGCAAGAGTGGTAACATTGAAGGGTGTATATTTAATGTACCCTTGTGAGGAATGTTTAAGAGGTCTTGCGGTAGGATCTTGCCATAGGCATATACAACAAAAGCATCCCACTCTGTGTTGCTAAGCTCGGCTATAAATTCATTACCAAGCTCTCTGGGTTGTAGTACGTCAATATTATTTTCTTCTGCCCAGAGTTTAACTGGAGGGGGAGTGAGTACGCGCCCGCGGCCTGCTTTAGCATCTGGTGCCGTTACTACTACGGCAGGAGTTAGGCCAGCTTGTATTAGCTCATTAAAAGCAAGTACAGACATCTCAGAAGTACCGAAGAATACTGTCTTGATATCTTTAAGTGATTTACTCATAATTTATATTTTTATATTAACCAACCTTATTAAAGTCATCATCTATCTCCCAAGTCTCTACAGCTTTATCTACAAATAGTGTGCCATTAAGATGGTCTATCTCATGGTCAAATATTGCCGCTATAAAGCCACTTGCGCCGTACTCTTGTTTACTGCCAGCTTTATCTAGGTAACTTATTTTTATTTTGTCTGGACGCTCTACTATGCCGGCAACATCGGGCCCTCTGTCTTTTGGCCTGCCTTGTATTGATAGGCAAGACTCATGCGACTCTTGTAATCTGCGTGATGTCTTGAGTATCTTGGGGTTTATGTATACTCTGTCTGACTCAATGCTATTGTTAGTATTGTTGTTATCTTTACGCTTAGTAAAGACCTTGCCAGAGACTACAAATATACGTAGTGGCACACCTATCTGTGGCGCAGCTATGGCCACACCAAACCTCTCTTGAGAGAGAGCCTTAGACATATCTTTAATGATCTTTTGAATTTTTGGTGAAGTTATCTCCTCCTTAGGTACCTCAAGAGCATCTGTGCGCAATATCGGGTCGCCATCTTTTGTAATTTGTATCATGTTCATATGCGTTTTGTACTCTACACTTGTATGATATTATTGCAACAATGAGTAAGAGACTTAATTATACATTATTAATGACACTCTTTGTAAGTGTTGCTTTTGTTATCTTGCTGTCATTTGTTGGAGTTGAGCAAGTGCAAGCTCAGACAACATCGCTTAAGACTGGCGAGGGTATATCAAGCTCCATAGTCTCATGTGCTGGAGCGGTGCCTCAAGATGGCTTACCTGCATGTGGTTGGTGCTCCTTTGTGCAGCTTATAGGTAATCTTATACAATACTCCATCTTCTTAGCGGTTACACTCTCGTCACTTATGTTTGCTTACGCCGGCTTCTTGTTCTTAACTAACAATGGTAATCCACAGCAAGTCACTCAGGCTTGGTCGATATTCCGCAGGGTTATATATGGTATTGTGGGTATACTCGCGGCATGGCTTATAGTCAATGCTATTATGACGAAGATTGCCGGCAATGATAATTGGATGAACTTGGAGTGCAAGGAATCTACTAGTGACATAGCACCAACAGGTGGTGCTGACTTTGAGTCTGAGTTACCTACAAGTCCTTATATAGGTGGCTTTGGCACAGAGTTCGACCC
>WFTK01000025.1 GCA_015485505.1 Patescibacteria group bacterium
GCTATCAAAGATACCAAGGGCTTGTCGCTCTTTATGGTTACCAAGGGTGGCGTGGTGAAGAAGACTCTTGCAGAGCAATTCCATGATGTGCGCTCTAATGGCCTGATAGCTATCAAGCTCTCGGGAGCTGATAAGCTTATCTCAGCTCACTTTGTAGGTGAGGGAGATGAAGTGATAATGACGACTAATAAAGGTCAGGCAATACGATTTAAGGAGTCTGATGTGCGCGCTATGGGTCGTACAGCCGGAGGTGTTAAGGGAATGAAGATAGGCAAGGGTGATTATATAGTTGGTACAGGTATCTCTCATAAGGGTGTTGAGGGGCAAGCACTCTTTGTGCTTACAAGCACGGGCTATGGCAAGAGGACTCTCTTAAAGGAGTATAAAACTCAAGGTAGAGGTGGTAGTGGCATCAAGACTCTGCAGATTACAGACAAGACCAAAGAGTTAATAGGAGCTAAAGTAGTAGGGCCAAACTCTAAGGAGAATGGTGAAGAATTTGTAGCAATCAGCAAGAATGGTGTAGTAATACGCTCTGGAGTAGATGAGGTGCCGGTACTTGGTAGAGCTACTCAAGGTGTAAGGGTAATGAAGCTCCGCCCGGGTGACTCAGTAGCAAGCTTAGTAGTACTAAAGGGCAATGAGATTACTAACGACACTGCAGAAGCAAAAGAAACTAAAAAGAGTAAGAAATAATTATTATGGCAAGTAAAAAAGAGACAAAAAAGAACAGTTACGGAGCAGATAGCATCCAAGTGCTAGAGGGCTTGGATCCGGTGCGCAAGCGCCCTGGTATGTATATAGGCACAACTGGCCTTGAGGGCTTGCACCACCTTATATGGGAGATCTTTGATAACTCTCGTGATGAGGCAATGGGAGGCTTTGCAGATGATATTGAGGTAGTCCTATTGCCAGGTAATAGAGTACGCGTGGTAGATAATGGTCGAGGTATACCAGTAGACATCCACCCTAAGACTAAAGTCTCTACTCTTGAGACTATTATGACGACACTCCACGCCGGCGGTAAATTCGGTGGTGATGGGTACAAATTCTCAGGAGGTCTCCACGGTGTTGGTATCTCAGTGATGAATGCTCTCTCTAGAAGGGTACGCGCCGAGGTACACCGAGACGGCGCTTACCATGTGCAAGAGTATAAAGAGGGTGGCAAGCCACTAGCCAAGGTAAAGAAGCTCGGCAAGAGCGACAAGCACGGCACCATAATAACCTTCGAGGCCGACCCACTAATCTTCCCTGAGATTGAGTATAACTTTAAGACGATAGTAGACCACTTGCGTCAGCAGGCATACTTGGTGCGCGGTATGCGTATCACTATCATAGACGCTCGAGGGTATGAGGGGGAGATTAAAGATACAGAAGTCTTCTACCTTAGAGACCTGCCAAGCATCAAGCAGGAGTCTATCATTGCCAAAGTACCTAGTCAGACCTTTTACTTTGATGGTGGGCTTAAGAGTTTAGTAGCATTTGAGAATAGGCATCAGAAGCCACTGCACAAGAGAGTCTTCCATATAGAGAAGGAACATAAAGCCACAAGCGAGAGTGGGCAACAAGATGTGCAAGTAGAGGTGGCTCTGCAATATGTAGATGATATCTCTAGTAGGATAGTTGCATATGCCAACAATATATATAACCCAGAGGGCGGTATGCATATAACCGGCTTTAAGACGGCCCTCACAAGGACGATAAACAACTTTGTAAAGAAGGCAAATATGAAGGGTATAGACGGCAACTTCACCGGAGACGATGTACTTGAGGGGCTTACAGTAGTAGTGAGCGTAAAGTTGCAAGAGATACAGTTTGAAGGGCAGACTAAGAGTAAGCTCGGCTCTGTAGAGGCGCGCGCCGCTGTAGACACTGTATTCTCTGAGGCTTTTGCTGAGTTTTTAGAGGAGAATCCAGCAGACGCTAAAGCTATTATCAATAAATCTATGCTTGCTATGCGCGCTCGCAAGGCCGCTAAAGCTGCTAAAGACTCCGTGCTCCGCAAAGGTGCCTTAGACGGTATGACGCTCCCAGGTAAGCTTGCCGATTGTCAGAGTAAGAGCGCGAGTGAATCCGAGCTCTTTATAGTAGAGGGAGACTCAGCCGGTGGTACTGCCAAGACTGGCCGAGACAGGAAGACGCAGGCGATATTGCCACTGCGGGGCAAGATACTCAATGTTGAGCGCGCCAGGCTAGACAGAATGCTCACAAGCGAGCAGATTAAGAATGTGGTGGTGGCGCTAGGCACGGCCATAGGCGACACCTTTGACATCAGTAAGTTGCGCTACCATAAGATAATAATAGCAACAGATGCCGATGTAGATGGCGAGCACATACAGACACTTATGCTAACGCTCTTTTATCGCTACTTCCGCGAGCTTATAGACGGAGGTTTCCTCTATATTGCTCAGCCGCCATTGTATAAAATTAAAAAAGGTAAAAAGGTGGAGTATATATACACAGAGACAGAGAAGGCAGAGTATGAGAAGGTTAATGGTCCAAGCGAGGGTGGGGCAAACATACAACGTTATAAGGGTCTTGGAGAGATGAATGCCGAGGAGCTGTGGGAGACAACTATGGACCCGGAGCATAGGATACTCAAGCAAGTGACGGTAGAAGATGGGCGAGAGGCAGACAAGGTATTTGATATGCTGATGGGTACGGACGTCTCAGGTCGTAAGACCTTTATACAAAACCACGCCAAGGAGGCTACACTCGATATATAGTGGCGAGATATTGACAGAGAGAGAGTTTAATAGTATCTATTCTGTAGAGCTACACTTGTTTAATTTGTTAACGGGCAGTGGTATCTGTAATTTAATCCCAACACTCAACATAAGGAGAAAGAAATGAGTGACTATGGTGACATTCTAAAAGATGCGGTGGAAGCCGCTGTTCGGGAGATGCTAAAGGAGCATCCCGAGCATGAAGACAGACTCTCGGGCCACGTACATGCATCTGTTGAAGCATGTCTGCATGGTGGACAGGTCTTTGGTATGGAGATCTCTTTTGTCCAGGTCCATGATGATGTACCTGACCTCGAAGAAGGGCAGGTGCTACACTGAGAAAGTCCCGGGCGGTGCGCAAGCGCCGCCCGGGGATAAATATTTGTTTTTGTATTAAAATTTGCATTTGTGGTACAAGGGAGTATAATGTACCACAATGGTTATGAAGCATTACATAATAGTGGGGAATCGTAAGTATGAGTATGTACTTGAACCCGCCCGCACGCGCACTACACTTGTGTGCAAAGGTGCCGGCATAAGGCAAAAGTACTCTAATGACGAGATACCCGCCATACTCGCTCAATTGCCAGAGA
>WFTK01000026.1 GCA_015485505.1 Patescibacteria group bacterium
ATAATAAAATCCCAAATCAAAGCACGACTCCAGACCAAAATATAACCCAAAATCAAAATACAAATACAGGTGAAAACGATACAGAACCAGATGACTTGTACGCTATAAAAAACTTCTCAATATAGTACCCTCGAGTTATCCACATAAAGCTGTTGACAGTCCTGTTATCGGGTTGACAACTCTTGTATAACCCTGTATATTTATGCCACTGTATTTATTGGTGATTGTGTCGTGGCTGATAATAATAAATGCGTAATTATAAAATTATCAGCTTAATAATCACAACTATTATATATGGCAAAAACTAAAGCTAACTCTGGTGTTACAACATTTGTACCCTATGGAGAGCGAGAGCAAAAGTATTTTGGTCGCTATCAAGCACCACTAACAGAGATGCCCAATCTTGTAGAGGAGCAGTTGCACTCATTTGAGTGGTTACTTAAGGAGGGTGTATACGATGTATTTAAGGAGTTCTCTCCTATAGATGATTACTCGGGGAAGAAGTTCTCTCTAGAGCTATCTAAGTTTACCTTCGGTAAGCCTAAATTTGATGAGCATTATGCTAAGAAGCGCAAAGTCTCTTATGAGGTACCACTTAAGGTGACTGCTAAGCTAATAAATAAGACAACAGGCGAGGAGAAGAGTCAAGAGATATTCCTTACAGACTTCCCTATAATGACTAATCACGGTACATTTATAATCAACGGTGTAGAGAGGGTCGTGATACCTCAGCTTGCTAGGTCTTATGGAGTATTCTTTTTAACTCAGACACTTAAGGGGCGCGAGTACTTCGGTGCTAAGATAATCCCGGCGCGCGGTGCGTGGCTAGAGATTGAGTCAGAGCCAGATGGGGCTATATATGTGAAGATAGACCGCAAGCGTAAATTCCCTATCACAACACTGCTACGTGCCTTTGGTGCCAAGAGTGACGATGATATAAGAAAATTATTTGCTTCTTCAACAGAGGAGGTTAAGAGTATGATAGAGAAGTCACTATCAGTAGACACAGTTAAGGACTCTAAAGAGGCTTTTGTAGATATATATAAGCACATACGCGACGGCGATCTTGCTACTCCAGAGAATGCTAAGGAGTTTATAGAGGGATTATTTAGCTCTGATAGGTACGACTTATCTGAAGTCGGACGTTATAGATTCAACGATAGATTTGGACTAAGTACTAAAGACAAGGATTTAAAACAACAGACACTCTCTTTAGAGGATCTCGTGTTAATAGTTAATAAGATAGTAGAGCTCAACAATACTGAGGATGCCGAGTCAGATGATATTGATCACCTGGGTATGAGACGCGTACGTTATGTTGGTGAGATGATGCAAAGACAAGTGCGTATTGGTATGAGTAGATTAAAGAGAAATATACAAGACAGGATGTCCACAGTAGACGTAGAGACGTCTCTACCGGTACAGTTCTTAAATGCAAGACCATTCTCGGCCGCTATTAAAGATTTCTTTATAGCTAATTCACTTGCACAATTTATGGATCAGCAGAATGTGCTTGCAGAGTTAGAGAACTTGCGTACACTCTCTGCCTTAGGGCCAGGAGGACTTACGCGCGAGCGTGCTGGCTTTGAGGTGCGTGATGTACACACCAGCCATTACGGTAGGCTCTGTCCAATCCATACACCCGAGGGAGGTAACATTGGGCTTATATTACGCTTGGCAAGTTATGCTCGCATAAACAACTTTGGTATTATAGAGACACCGTATGCTAAAGTTAAAAACGGCAAGATAACTAAAGAGATAGAGTATCTAAATGCTTTAGATGAGGAGAAGTTTAAGATAGCCCATGCTGCCACACTAAGAGATAAAGCTGGCAAATTGACTGAAGATATGGTTGAGGTGCGATATAAAGCAGAGCCAACATTTGTAGCAGCAAGCGAGGTAGATTATATGGAGGTAGATACTAATCAGGCCTTCTCGGTAGCCACAACCATGATACCGTTTGTAGACCACGATGATGCTAACCGAGCACTTATGGGCTCAAACATGCAGAAGCAGGCTACTCCATGTGTTGTACCAGAGGCGGCTGTGGTAGCAACAGGTATAGAGCATAAGGCTGCGCAAGACTCTGGTCGTCTAATAATCGCTAAAGAGGCAGGTACCGTAGAGTCAGTGGATGCTAATAAGATAGTTATCAAAAATACTAAGGGCAAGAAGGATGAGTACAACCTAATAACTTTTGAGAGGACTAATGACTTTTCTTGTTTCCATCATCGTACACATTTAAGTGTTGGTAACAAAGTTAAGAGAGGTGACTTGCTTGCAGATACATCAAGTACAGATGGTGGACAGATAGCCGTAGGGCAGAATGCTCGCGTGGCCTTTATGAGTTGGGCCGGTGCCAACTATGAGGACGCCATTATCATCTCAGAGAGACTTGTAAAGCAGAGCAAGTTTACATCAGTGCATATAGAGCAATTCGAGTGTGTAGTACGCGACACCAAGTTAGGCCCAGAGGTTACAACACATGATATACCAAACGTGAGTGAGATGAAGCTCCGCAACCTAGATGAGGAAGGTATCATCCGCGTCGGAGCCGAAGTGCGCCCCGGAGACATATTGGTAGGTAAGGTTACACCTAAGGGTGAGACACAGCTAACTGCAGAGGAGAGGCTACTAAGATCTATATTTGGAGACAAAGCTAAAGATGTTAAAGACACAAGTAAGCGTATGGCTGCGGGTAAGCGTGGTCGCGTTGTTGGCGTACAAATATTCTCTAGAGAGAATGGTGACAATATCGGTTCAGGAGTTATAAAGAAGATCCAAGTAGAGGTCGCACAATTGCGTAACATCTCTGTGGGAGACAAGCTGGCCGGCCGCCATGGTAATAAGGGAGTTATCTCTAAGGTATTGCCAGAAGAGGATATGCCATATACAAAAGATGGAGAGCCAATAGATATCATACTTACTCCACTTGGTGTACCATCTCGTATGAACTTAGGTCAGATACTTGAGTTGCACCTTGGGCTCGCTGCAGATACACTTGGCTATCAAGCTGTTGTACCACCATTTGCCGGCGCCACAGAGGAGGAGATACGATCCGAGCTTAAGAAGGCCGGTTACAATGAGACTGGTAAGGTGACCCTATACGATGGTCGTACTGGAGAGAGGTTTGACCAAGATGTGGCAATGGGAGTTATGTATATATTGAAGTTGCACCACATGGTAGAGGACAAACTCCACATGCGTTCAATAGGACCATACTCACTTACAACACAACAACCGCTTGGAGGTAAGGCGCAAAATGGTGGGCAGAGGATCGGAGAGATGGAGGTGTGGGCCTTCCTTGGCTACGGTGCAGCTCATGCACTCCGAGAGGTTCTCACAATAAAGTCAGATGATATTATGGGTCGTACGGCAGCCTTTGACGCAATAATAAAGAAGGAGCGTATAACACAGGCCAATACCCCGGCAACATTTAATGTATTGCAGAGGCACTTACGCGGTCTGGGGCTTGATGTGGCACTACGCAATAGTAAGGATGAATTATTAATAGAGGATACTCTTGTAGCTCCAGAAGAACCCGTGACAGACGTAACAGACGTAGAGCCATCAGAGTCAGAGCTAGCTGAGATTGAGGGTGCTGAGTCTAAAGAACAAGAATCTTAATTTAATTAATCTAAATCTAAAATATTATGAGAAGAAATAATAAAAAAGACTTTGACGAGGTAGTTTTAAAATTAGCGTCACCGGAGAGGGTTCTAGAGTGGAGTCGTGGAGAGGTCACAAAACCTGAGACAATAAACTATCGTACACAACGCCCAGAGAAGAATGGTCTCTTTGATGAGAAGATTTTTGGTCCAGAGAAGGACTTTGAATGTTATTGTGGTAAGTACAAGGGTATTCGCTTTAAGGGTATTGTATGTGAGAAGTGTGGTGTAGAGATAACCCGTGCTGTAGTGCGCCGTGAGCGTATGGGGCATATAGATTTGGCAGTACCAGTGAGTCATATATGGTTCTTGCGTGGCATACCGTCACGTATTGCGCTTTTACTTGGCTTATCTACTACAGATGTAGAGAAGGTGATTTACTTCGCCGGTTATATTATTACCAATGTACACGAGGCAGAGAAGGAGCGGCTACTTAAAGAACTTGATCAAGAGTTTAAGAATAAGCTAGCTACTCTAAAGAGTGCAGACGATAAGAAAGAACTTAAGACAAAGGCTAACGAGGCTAAAAAGGAGATAGCCAGCATAGTGGTAAATAAAGTGTTAGACGAGACAACATACCATAGATATGCTGTTAAATATGGTTCAGCATTTGAGGCTGAGATTGGGGCAGAGGCAATATATAAGATATTTAACAATATTGACCTTGATAAATTTGAGCAGATATTACATGAGAAGCTAGAGAAGGCTAATGCAACAGACAGAGAGAAGTTGCGTAAGAGGCTAACACTAGTTATAAATATGAAGCACGGTAAGGTGCGCCCTGAGTGGATGTTCCTTACTAAGTTGCCTGTTATACCGCCGGCACTGCGCCCAATGGTGGCTCTTGAGGGTGGGCGACATGCCAGCTCAGATCTTAACGATCTATATAGACGAGTTATCAACCGTAATAACAGACTTAAGAAGCTAATGGCTATACATGCGCCAGACGTTATCTTGAGGAATGAGAAGAGGATCTTGCAGGAAGCAGTAGATGCCCTGCTAGATAATACAATAAGGAGGAGTAATGGCCCAGCTATGGGCTCAGGTCAGAGCAGACCTCTTAAGAGTCTTGCTGACCATATGAAGGGCAAGCAAGGTTACTTCCGTCAGAACTTGCTTGGTAAGCGTGTAGATTATTCGGGTCGCTCTGTTATTGTTATTGGTCCAGACTTAGAGCTAGATCAATGTGGTATACCTAAGACTATGGCCTTAGAACTCTTCCGTCCATTTGTTATTGCTGATTTACTCGAGAGAGAGATTGCATTTAACATACGTGGAGCTAATAAACTAATTGATGAGGGTATACCAGAGGTATGGGCTATCCTAGAGGAGGTGATTAAAGACAAGCATGTATTACTAAACCGCGCACCAACACTGCACAGGCAATCATTACAGGCATTCCGCCCTGTACTTATCGAGGGTAAAGCTATACAAATCCACCCTTTGGTGTGTAGTGCTTTTAATGCCGACTTTGATGGTGATCAAATGGCTGTACACGTACCGCTTAGTTTAGAGGCTCAGACTGAGGCTAGGGAGATAATGAGTGCCAATAAGAATATACTTAAGCCGGGTAGTGGAGACGTAACAACTGGCCCAGCCATGGATATTGTACTTGGAGTATATTGGATGACGAACATCATAGAGGGTGCTAAGGGTGAAGGTAAGGTATTTGAGAGTACTAATGCTGCAATCACCGCTTATGATTTTGGCGTAGTAGACCTGCGCGCTAAGATAAGTGTACTCCCAAGTAAGAATAAGAAGTATGCGCAATTTAACGGTGAGGTATTTGAGACATCTGTTGGTAGACTACTATTTAACTCTGTATTGCCTAACGACTTTCGTTATATTAATGAGGTGATTTCTAAAAGAGATATGAAGCCTCTTGTGGATGAGCTTATAGAGATTTATGGCTTAGAGGGTATACCACAGATACTTAACCGTATTAAGCACTTTGGATTCAAATATGCTACACACTCTGGAGTAACCTGGGGTATGGATGACGTGACCGTCCCAGAGAAGAAGTTTGCAATTATAGAGGAGGGTCGCAAGAAGGTCGCGCAATTCCGTGAGCAATACAACGAGGGACTCTTATCTGAGGCAGAGCGCAGACGTATGACCATAGAGACATGGCTTGATATTAAAACTCAAGTAGAGAAGGTCGTAGACGAGGCTCACAGTGACCAAGATAGCTCGGTAGCTAACCTTATAGGTTCTGGAGCTCGTGGATCTGTAGCTCAACTAACTAACATGGGAGGCATGAAAGGTCTTATACAAAACCCTAAGGGTGATATTATTGAGTTCCCAATCACTACATCTTATAAAGAGGGTCTTAGTCCGACAGAGTACTTTATTACTACTCACGGATCTCGTAAGGGTCTTGCCGATACTGCTCTTAAGACAGCGTCTGCCGGTTACCTAACTCGTCGTTTGTTTGATGTATCTCAAGACGTAATAATAACTGAGGAGGACTGTGGTACTAAAGACTCTATGACGGTCTCTAAGGTAAACTCGCTAGGCATAGAGGTATCTATTGCCCGCAATATTAAGGGGCGTGTACTTGCTGAGGCTGTAGAGGCTGGAGACAAGAAGTTTAAGAAGGGTCACCTACTAACAGGCTTTGATGCTCAAGCCATAGAGGATGCCGGTGTGGACTCTGTAAAGGTCTATTCTCCAATGATGTGTAAGAGTAGTCGTGGAGTGTGTATTAAGTGTTATGGTAGTGACCTAACTACAAGCTTACAAGTTGAACTTGGTGAGGCCGTAGGTACCATAGCAGCTCAGAGTCTCGGCGAGCCGTCTACCCAGCTAACCATGAATAATAAGCACTCTACAGGAGCCTCAATAGGAGGAGATATTACTCAAGGTTTGCCTCGTGTTGAGGAGGTTATAGATAGGCGCAATCCTAAGAGTCCGGCTGTTATAGCTAAGATAGACGGTACGGTAGGAGAGATCTTAGAGGATGATAAAGGTCAAAGAATCATAACCCTTCTCCCAGACACTACAAGTAAAAAGAAGCTTAAGAGAGAGACCCAATACAAGGTTCCACCTGCTCGTATGATACTTGTTAAGCCGGGAGACAATGTGAAAAAGGGAGATCTAATGACAGATGGCTCTGCAAACATTACAGAATATTATGAGTATGCAGGAGAGGAGAAGGCTCGCGAGTATATTATTACCGAGATTCTTAAGATCTACGACCTGCAAGGTATAGCCGTGTCTCGTAAGCACCTTGAGATTATAGTAAAGCAGATGTTTAGTAGGCGCAAGATTACCGACCCAGGTGACACACGCTTTACTATTGGGCAGACTGTAGAGCTCTCAGTACTTGAGGAGGAGAATAAGCTTACAGAGGATGCTGGTGGTGTACCGGCTCATGCAGATAAGGTTGTACTTGGTATTACAGAGGTGGCACTTACGCGTGACTCTTGGCTCTCAAGTGCCTCATTCCAGCATACTACGCGTAAACTTACAGAAGATGCCGTACGCGGTGCAGTAGACAAGCTTGTAGGACTTAAAGAGAATGTTATCTTAGGTCGCTTGATACCAGCTGGTACAGGCTTCAAAGGTTCTAAAAAGAGTGAGCTTATAGATACACTTCCAGAAGTAGAGAGAAAAGAGTATAACAAGTAATTGCTGACTACTTTTATGTTAAAATAACCCTATGACAATCTCCATAGGGTTATTTTTATTATTATTACTATTTGTATTTGGGGCTATAGTGGGCAGTTTCCTCAATGTTGTCATACTTAGGCACAATACCGGTAAATCTCTTTCTGGTAGGAGTGGATGCGCTGTCTGCGGGGATGGTTTGGGAGTTATGGAGCTTATACCTGTTATTTCTTATATAGTGCAAGGCGGTAAATGTAAAAAGTGTAAGAGCAGAATCTCTAAGCAATATGTCTTAGTTGAGTTTGCTACAGGGACACTCTTTGCTTTAGTAGGCACCTTTAGTTATGCACATCAGTTAACTTACCTAGTTACTATACTTATGTTCTTAGCTATGTCTATATTAGTTATCTTAGCTACGTATGATATTAAGCATACTATATTACCGGATAAGTATGTATACTCATTTATAACTCTCTCTATAATAATAGTATTTTTGATGCAACCCAATATGTATATATTAGGCTGGCAACTTATAGGAGGTATTACTACCGCTTTACCAATTTTTGCTCTCTGGTTCTTCTCTAGGGGTAGGGCAATGGGCTTTGGCGATGTTAAGCTCTCTGTTGGGCTTGGTATCTTCTTGGGTATCTATATGGGTATTTCTGCTATTTGGTATGCATTTATGTTGGGTGCCGTATATGGTAGTGTGTTGTTATTTCTAAAGAGGGCACATGGTAAGAGCGAGATAGCATTCGGGCCTTTCCTTATATTTGGTTTCCTTATCGCCCTATTCACAAATGTGGGCTTTATAGAGTTTGTTAATGGTATAATCAGTGTATGAGTGATAGAGGCTTTACCCTTATAGAGTTGGTCGTTACCATGGGTATTATGGTTTTAATTACCTCTGTCACTTTAGCCAATAATGCTAAATTTGGAGGCAAAATCTTGCTCCGTTCTACTGCATATAATATAGCCTTGGCACTTAGAGAGGCCCAGACTTATGGTATAAGTGTGCGTAAGATAAGTGTAGATGATGCTGGTGAGTTCCAATCTCCATATGGAGTACACTTTAGTGCTGGTGAGCCAACACGTTACTGGATCTTTGCTGATACTTATAAAGATAATGGTATTTTGACAAGAGGAGAAGATGGTATAAGGAACACTTCATTAGAAGATGTAACCGAGTATGTTATAGGCAAGGGTTATAAACTTAATAAATTGTGTGTAGGCTCAACAGAAGATTGTGTCAATGTAGCCCCAGGCAATAGTGGGTCGTTAGATATAACCTTCAAAAGGCCTGAGCCTGATGCATCAATTAGATTTGGCGGTATAAGCAATAATATATATAATAAAGCGAGAATAGAGTTAATCTCTCCCAGAGGGGATACTGTTAATATATTGGTAGAGGTCTCTGGTCAAATATCAGTTACAAAGTAGAATGAAAAAGTATAATTTACAAAGAGGGTTTACCCACACACACTCAAGAATGTGTGACGGGTTTACATTAATAGAGATGATGGTGGCAGTGGCTCTTTTTGCTGTGGTTATGACGGTTAGTATCGGTGCGTTACTCTCTCTCACAGATGCCAGCAGGAAGGCCCAAGCAATACAATCTGTAATGAATAATCTAAATGTCGCTCTCGATGGTACTGTGCGTGCACTTAGGATGGGTACGGCCTACGAGGTAGCCAATGGCGGTAAGGAGCTTTCATTTGCCCCTTTTGGGGTCAGTGAATCTAATAGATCTCAGAGGTGGGTATATACTTTCAGTGAGAGTACCTCACCATCAGGAGAGGTTTTAGGTAGGATCTATAAGACTTACAAGCCTACCGGACTCCCGAGAGTTACTGTGCCGATCACAGCTGCCGAGGTTGATATAGATGAGGCAACATTTTATATAACTGGCACAAGTGCATCGGGGGATGTGGCAGGTACTGCTCAGCCGAGGGTGCTACTTGTTATAAGAGGCCGTGCAGGTATAGACAAACAAAAGACCACAACCACCTTTGATATCCAGGCTAGTGCAACTCAACGTATATTAGATTTATAATTATTATGTTTAAAGTTTATAGACAAAAAGATAATGTGAAGTTTCAAAGTGAGTTTATCCGCACACCTTATAGAAGATGTAGCGGATTTACCCTTGTGGAATCACTTGTCGCTATTACTGTTTTAACAGTAGCTATAGCAGCTCCTTTAACTTTAGCATCCCAATCTTTATCATCAGCATATACAGCTCGAGATCAAGTGATAGCCTTTAATCTGGCGCAAGATGCCATTGAGACGGTGCGCGCTCAGAGAGATAATAATATTTTAGACATATTAAAAAATGGTGCAACCATTAGCTGGTTAAATAATTTAGATGTTCAATTAGTGGGAGATGCTCCTAAGCCCTTTATGGTAGACTCTTTGTCTCTCACCGATAATTTCTTACCATGCTCCTCATCTGAGTCATCTAGTTGCGATAACTTATTATTTGATGCAGATACAGGATTTTATGGGCATGAACAAGGGCGCACATCTAAATTTAAGCGTTATGTAACTATCAAAGAAGTACCAAATACCAATGGAGAGGAGGTTAAGGTTGGTGTTGTTGTAGAGTGGAACTCTGGGCTATCAAGCACCCGTAAAATCCTTTTAGAAGAAAATATGTATAACTGGCCGGCAGGTATAACTACACAATAATAATATGAAGAAATTTAATTTTACCAATAATCAAAATGGATTTACTCTACTGTTGGCATCTTTAATAGCCTCATTATTGCTGGCAATCGGGCTTGCTATGTTTACAATAGCACAGAAAGAGATAATACTCTCGGGCTTAGGCAGAGAGTCTCAATACGCTTTTTACGCAGCGGACTCAGGTGCAGAATGTGCGTTGTACTGGGCTTTTCAAGGAGCTTTTGACCCATTGCAGTCGTATCACGGTGCTAAATGTAATGAGCAACCGATAGGTGAGTATAGGCCACCGGAGTCTACAACTCCGACAGATCTGATAATAGGGGGTAAGGGTTATGTCGGGGGAGAGTCTGTTACTAGTTTTTGGTTTGAACAACAAGAGTCATCAAGTAAAAAACGTTGTGTTAAGGTTAAGGTTACTAAATATGAGACAGGTGCGGTGCGTACTAAGGTAGACTCACGTGGTTATAATGTTGGGTGTAATTCAGACGGAGAGCCTATAACATCTCCTAGAACCTTGGAGAGAGCAGTGCAAATGGTATACTAAGCCCTACTTATGACAGCTACAGACAAGACTAAGCAGAGAGTTAAAAAGCTCAGAGAGTTGATTGAGTACCACAGACATCTTTATCATGTGGAGGATAAACAAGAGATATCAGAAGAGGCTCTTGACTCATTAAAGAAGGAGCTTTTTGACTTAGAGCAAAAGTATCCGGAGCTTGTAACACCCGACTCTCCAACTCAAAGAGTCGCCGGTGACATTGCTGAAGGGTTTAAGAAGGTGAGGCATAAAGTGTCACAATGGTCTTTTAACGATGCCTTCTCCGCTAAGGAGATGTATGAGTTTGATGGACGTATTAAGAGAATGCTCAAGCAAAAGGCTATTAACAAAATACCTACATATAGTTGTGAGCTCAAGATAGATGGACTCAAGGTGATACTAGAATATAAAAATGGCGTGTTAGTACAAGCTGCTACCAGAGGAGACGGTAAAGTGGGTGAGGATGTAACTGCAAATGTACGCACAATAGAGTCAGTACCACTTAAGTTGCCCAAGTCAGTTGATATTATAGTTGAGGGGGAGGTATACATAACAAAGAGCCGGTTTAAGTTTATAAATAAAGAGCAGAGAGATAGAGGAGAGCAAGAATATGCAAACCCTCGTAATTTAGCAGCTGGCACATTGCGTCAACTTGACCCAAAGGTTGTCGCAGAGCGCAAGCTCAGTATATTTGTATATGACATTGCAAAGATTGAGGAGACTAAAGATATACAAAAGCCTTTAACCCAAATAGCAGAGCTAGAGCTTGCTAGCAAATTAGGATTCAAAGTCAATAGGCATTATGCACATTTTGACAAAATGGATGATGTATTGCATTACTGGCAACAGTGGCAGAAAAAAAAAGATAAAGAAGACTATTGGATAGATGGAGTTGTAGTAAAGGTTAATGAGGTCGAGTTGCAAGAGGTGCTTGGCTACACAGGCAAGGCTCCACGCTTTGCCATAGCTCTTAAGTTCCCTGCTGAGCAAGTTACTACGGTGGTTGAAGATATAGTGTTGCAAGTTGGGAGAACCGGGGTGCTTACACCTGTGGCGCACTTGCGCCCAGTACTTGTGGCCGGTTCAATTGTTTCTAGAGCCACACTACATAATGAAGACGAGATTAAGCGTCTTGATGTCCGGGTTGGAGATACAGTTATATTACAAAAAAGCGGAGACATAATACCCGATATTATAGAAGTGCTTAAAGATTTAAGGACTAAAGATTCTAAACCTTATAAATGGCCAACCAAAGTAGAGGCCTGTGGTGGTAATGGTGAGATAGAGCGTATTGAGGGCCAGGCAGCATGGAGATGTAAGAATAAAAACTCATTTGACCAGTTAGTGCGCAAGATAGAGTACTTTGCAAGTAAAAAGTGCTTTGATATAGATGGCTTTGGCTCAAAGGTGGCAGAGCAACTTGTACGTGCTGAATTGGTACAGAGCTTTGACGATATCTTTACTTTACAAAAAGGGGACATCTTAGAGCTTGAGGGATTTGCCGAGCTCTCAGCAGAGAATTTACTTAAAGCGATAGATGGTGCCAGAGAAATTACGTTTGCAAGATTCTTAACTGCATTATCAATACCACAGGTTGGAGAAGAGACTGCAATAGATTTAGCAAACCACTTTAATACACTTGAGAGTTTGCAGTCTGCAAGTATTGAAGACTTGCAAGAAGTGGAGGGAGTTGGGGAGGTAGTAGCGCAAGAAATTGTTAATTACTTTGCAAATCCAGAACATAAAAAGATGCTTAATAGGTTACTAGCACAAATAACAATACTCAATACTCCAACCAAACTTGGCGGTTCGACCGCCAAGTTTGCTGGTAATACGGTGGTGATAACTGGTACTCTTGATACGCTAAGTAGAGATGAGGCAAAGGCTTTAGTGCGTGAGTACGGTGGCAAAGTTGCGGGTAGTGTATCTAAGAATACAGACCTAGTATTAGCAGGGGAGAGTGCTGGTAGTAAGCTAGAGAGAGCCAAAGAATTGGGGGTTAAGATAATAAATGAGCGAGAATTTCTGGACCTTTTAAATTGATTTTAATATCTTATTGGGTAAGTAAGCATGAAAATTTGACAACTGTGGTACAACGACTATAATATGTACCACAGTTATTAATTATTAAGATTAATAGATAAATCTATGAGTAAATCTAAAATACAACCATTAGGAGAGAGAGTGGTAGTGAAGCCAATTACTAAAAAAGAGGAGGCCTCAGCCTCAGGTATAATACTACCCGAGAGTGATACCAAAGAGCGTACACAACTTGGAGAAGTTGTCTCTGTCGGCACATTAGACAAAGCTGAAGTTTCAGTTGGAGATAAAGTACTCTTCTCTGAATATGGGTATGACACAGTAGAGGTAGATGATGAGGAGTATTATGTTATTAAGGAAGACAAATTATTAGCAATAATTAAATAAATAATATGGCTAAAGAAGTAAAGTTTGACAATGAGGTGCGAGATGCGCTTTTAAAAGGTGTCTCAACAGTAGCAAATGCTGTGCGAGTAACTATCGGTCCAAGAGGACGCAATGTTGCATTAGAGAAGAGCTTTGGTGGTCCAAGGATCACCAACGATGGTGTTACCATTGCTAAAGAGATAGAGCTTAAAGATAAGTTCGCCAATATGGGTGCCGAGATTATTAAAGAGGTGGCAAGTAAGACTAATGATATAGCAGGAGATGGTACGAGTACGGCAACCGTGCTTACGCATGCAATTGCTGAGGAGGGCTTTAAGCGTACTGCTATGGGAGCAAATGCTGTAGTGGTGCGTCGTGGTATAGAGAAGGCAGCAAGCGATGCTGTTGAGGAACTTAAGAAGATGTCAAAGAAGGTTAAAGAGCATGATGAGATAGTGGCTGTGGCAAGTATCTCAGCAGAGAGTCCAGAGCTAGGCAAGACTATAGCAGACACCATAGAGAAGGTTGGCAAGGATGGTGTGGTAACAGTTGAGGAGTCTCAGACAGTTGGCATTGAGAGTGATGTGGTGGAAGGTCTGGAATTTGACAAGGGTTATGTGTCTCCATATATGGTGTCTAACGCAGAGAAGATGGAGGCAGAGATGAAGGATCCATTGGTGCTCGTGACAGATCAAAAGGTAAGTGCTATTAAAGACGTATTGCCTCTACTTGAGCAACTTGCTCAGAGTGGCAAGAAGGACATTGTAATCATTGCAGATGATATTGAGGGTGAGGCCCTTACAACCTTTGTGCTTAATAAACTACGCGGTACATTTAATGTATTAGGTATTAAGGCTCCAGGTTTTGGAGACAATAAAAAGGCTCAACTTAGCGACATAGCTACCGTACTAGGTGCTACTGTAGTTTCTGGTGACTTAGGTATGAAGCTTGAGGACGCAACCATAGATATGCTTGGTGAGGCTACAAGAATAGTAGCAACTAAAGACAAGACCATAATAGTTGGAGGTAAGGGCAAGAAGAGTGATATTGAGAACTTAGTAAAGCAACTTAGAGCTCAAGCAGACAATACAGACAGTAAGTATGACAAAGAGAAGATTGAGGAGCGTATTGCTAAACTCAGTGGTGGTGTGGCCGTAATACGAGTTGGTGCTGCTACAGAGACGGAAATGAAGTATTTGAAGGATAAAATAGACGATGCTGTGAATGCTACCAAGGCCGCTATAGAAGAGGGTATAGTACCAGGAGGTGGCGCTGCGCTTGTGAAGGTTGCAGATAAGCTGTCTAAAAACAAAGAGGCAAGTGAGAAAGATGAGTTTGGTGTAGGATACCGCATATTGGTTAGTGCCTTGCGGGCTCCATTTAAGCAAATAGTTGCAAATGCCGGTCGTGATGATGCCGAGGTACTTATGAGTGAGATGGTTAAAGCTGGCGCAAACTTTGGCTTTGATGCCTCAGGCGACTCTCAAGAGCCTAAGATAGTAGATATGCTCAAGGAGGGTATTATAGACCCTGTTAAGGTTGAGAGAGCGGGTATTCAAAATGCTGCAAGTGCTGCTTCTGTACTACTTACGACAGAGGCTGCAATAGCAGATGAGCCTAAAGATGATGATTCTGCTCCGGCAATGCCAGCAGGCATGGGGGGAGGTATGCCAATGATGTAAGGTTATACTACTGGTTGAGATAAAAAAGCAAAAGCGCAGTATATACTGCGCTTTTGCTTTTAAATTATGTGTAAAAGTGTTAATATTGCGAGCAATGAGTGATACTACTATAACTAAAGAGCAGGTGGAGCATTTGGCTAGTTTGGCACAACTTGAGCTAACTGAAGAGGAAGTAGGGAAGTTTGCAAATCAGCTCACAAGCATACTGCAATATGTAGATAAGGTTAAAGAGGTGGAGCTTAGCTCTAAGGTAGAGCGTAACTTTAGTAAAGTTAATACCTTTAGAGAAGATAATAATCCGCATGAAGCAGGTGAGTATCGCGAGGCGATATTAGAGGCAATGCCTGAGACTAAAGATAACTTACTTGTGGTACAGAAGATATTAAATAATTAGCATGGCGGATATAGACCTTAAGACATTAAATATCAAAGACGCTCATAAGGCGCTTAAGAGTGGGGAATATACCGTGCGGGAGTTGGTAGATGCTTATCTTGCTGAGATTGAGAGTAAGAATCCTGATATAAATGCATATTTACATTTATTTGATGATATTGATGAGAGGGTGGAACTTGCCCAGAAGATGTTTGAGGATGGTACAGCAACAGAGCTTACTGGTATACCAATGGGGCTTAAGGCAATAATTGCTAAGAAGGGGCAGATAACAAATGCCTCAAGTAAGATACTGGAACACTACAAGGCAACATACTCAGCAACTGTAGTAGAGAGGCTTGAGGCTCAGGGTGTAGTCTTCTTAGGTTCAACTAATACAGATGAGTTTGCAATGGGTGGCTCTACGGAGAACTCAGCTTTTGGAGTTACAAAGAATCCAACAGACACAAGCAGAGTTGCAGGAGGCAGCTCTGGAGGGTCTGTGGCTGCTGTGGCAGCAAATATGTGTCTTGTAGCACTCGGCACAGACACTGGAGGTTCCATCCGCGAGCCGGCAAGCTTCTGCGGAGTAGTAGGTATGCGTCCAACTTACGGAGCTGTGAGCCGTTATGGAGCGTACCCTATGGGCTCAAGCTTTGACCAAGTCTCTCCAGTTGCTAAAAATGCAGAAGATGCTGAGATAGTACTTAAAGTAATGCGTGGAGAAGATGAATACGACATGACGGCTCTGCCAAATGAGACTTGGGGTAAAAATAATATAAAAGAAAAATATAAGATAGCGATACCGGCAAAGCTCATAGAGCAGTCTAATGAAGATGTTAAAGAAGCTTTTGCCGGATTTGTGGAGGAGCTCAAGGGTGCAGGGCATGAGGTAGAGGAGATAGACTTGCCGATGCTAGACTCGGCTCTTGCGGTTTACTATATACTCATACCTGCTGAAGTGTCCTCTAACTTGGCCCGTTATGACGGATTAAGATATGGCACAAAGATAGAGGGTAGCGACTTGTGGGATACATATAAGAAGACTCGCGGAGCTGGATTCGGAGATGAGGCGAAGAGGAGAATACTCTTGGGTACATATGTACTCTCTGCCGGATATGCAGATAAATATTATGAGAAGGCGCTTGCTCTAAGGGAACAACTTAAAGCAGAGTTAGCAGAAGTGTTTGATAAGTATGACTTCGTATTAACCCCGACAGCGCCGGTTGTTGCACCAAAGATTGGCGAAGTGACAGACGACCCGCTAAAGGAGTGGCTAATGGACGCCTTCACTGTTACTACCAATGTTATACAATCTGCGGCTATATCTGTGCCGGCAAAGGTGGGTGATGGTAAGCTCCCCGTGGGTATGCAATTTATGTCTGCACAA
>WFTK01000027.1 GCA_015485505.1 Patescibacteria group bacterium
CACCATGAGTATAAATTTCAAATATTTATATAGACAGTACTTACTGTATACCCGGGATATCTAAGCCAGGCACGCTAGACTTAAGAGTGTTTAAGAGCTCTTGCAACTGCCCAGCCTGCAAGCCTGTCTTGCCAGTTAAGTCCTGTACTTGATCTAACACTCCCAAACCTTGGTCAATAATGGGCTGCAACACTGTAAAGTATAGCCAAACTGGTAGACCCAGCATCACGATCCAGAAGAGTAGCTTAAACAAGAAACCCCACCGAGCTCCTGCACGCATCTTCTTTAACAACTTATTGTTCTCTACCGCTAGAGCATATGTTTGCTCTAATAGCTCCTCTCTATCTTCATACATGGTTTTATTATAACATTACATATGCAATGTGAATATAGCTATACACATGTGCCCCCACCAAGAATCGAACTTGGATCTAGAGATTAGGAATCTCTTGTTCTATCCATTAAACTATGGGAGCAATATAGTCACTAACTAAGTGACCTCACTGTTATACCTTGAATCAATGAATGAATCAACTTTAAATAGTCACTGCCGTTAGCTATGGTTATACGACATATACCATATGTGGCTCTACTACTATTATTTCTCTCATTTAGATCTAGTTTAATCTGTTGAGGATTTACACCAATTATATTACCCCAATACCTCAGGCAAGACCGTTTATCTTGTTTATCTGTAATTCGGATCAATATTTGCAATTGCTTGTTGGAAATATTTAAATATTCTCTCAGAATTTTAACATACACTCTAATCATCTCGGAATCTGTATTAGTGAAAATAAATCCCCTCTTTTTAGTACCCTCACTCCAATATAAAGCTGTCAATAATGACACCCATTGTGAGTCAAGACTAAAACCTTTAAGTAATTCTTCTGCTTTATTGTTGGCGCTAATCCAACGTTTCTTGCATCTGGCTGCACTACCACCTCTTCTAGAAGAAATAGCTTTTTGCTTCTCCTTACTTAATTTTAAGCTATGTATATGATGCCAAATGGTAGTTTTAGGCATCTTGTATTTATCCATAAGTTCTTGGATTGTCAGACCTGATAACCTATCTGCCTTAACTTTATTAATCTGTTCTTTAGTGTATCTAACCATTTGTCCAGTATAGAACTTATCAATTACACATACAATACATATAGTAAGTACTATTGTGGAAAACAAACCTCATGTTGAACAACACGAGGTTTGTTTTATCTTTGATTAATCGCTAAGCTACAAACCTAACAACTCGCGGATGCGGGCCTCGTCGAAGCCTACTATCATATCCTCTCCTATAAAAATAACCGGCACGCCCATCTGCCCGCTACGCTGTACCATCTCTTGACCTTTAGCTGGGTCTGCCTGCACATTGTAGTCAGTATACTTTATATTGTTCTCATCAAAAAAGCCCTTAGCCATCACACAAAAGTGGCAAGTAGGAGTAGAGTATATTACTACCTCCTTTTGACCATTTGATGCATTTGTATCCTCACTCATATTATTTATATTAATTTATTAAGTTTGGATATTATATCATAATCTAGTAGCTTTACTCAAACTTAGTCTTTTGGTTTTGACTGGCACGCCACTGCTCTATCTTCTTATGATGTCCAGATAATAACACTTCTGGAACTTTATATTCCTTGCCCTTATACTCAAACACCTCTGGGCGAGTATACACCTCACTACTTGCATTGCGCTCCTCCTCTCTGCTCTCCTCTCTGCCAAGCACCCCACTTATCTGCCGAGCTGTAGCATCTACCACTATAGCAGCTGGCAACTCCCCACCAGTGAGCACAAAAGGCCCGACAGAGATATGTCGCGCATCGAGAATCTTAGGTACCCGAGCATCAAGCCCCTCGTAGTGAGCGCAGAGGAGGACGATGTTCTTCTCCTTCTCTTTTAACCTTATTAAGCTCTTTAATGAGCTCTTCGTTTTTTTGCCATTTACATAGTTTATATCTGCTAGCTCTTTAGCTATAGCATTAGTAAACTGCTCACCACTTGGTGTAAAAAATATGTACTCGATATTCTTTTTACCTTTCACCGCACTCTCAACCGCCGAGAGATAGCTCGGCGCCTCTAGCACCATACCCGGCCCACCGCCATATGGTTTATCATCTACGCTCCGGCTCTTATGCTGAGAGAAGTCTCTTGGGTTGTGATAGCTCACAGTAATATACCCATCCCGCTGAGCTCTACCAAGCATAGAGCTATCAAGGTACGGCTTAATACTCTCAGGGAAGAGTGAGATAATGTGGAAGTTAATCATAATAGTATGATGACAAATATAAAAGCCCATTGCAAGCACTGCGTTGCAATGGGCTTTTATTAAAAGTTAATTTACGTAATTAAACCTTAAGATCTCCGAGTGCATCATCTATTGCGCTAGCTGCGGCTGACTCTGCTGGAGCCTCCTCCACCTCTGTGGCTGCTACCGGCTCTGACTCTGCTTGCGCAGACTCCTCACGAGCGTGACTTGGGCCACGACCACCCTCAGGCTCCTCTATCTTGAGATTAACCCTTGCGTCTGTCTTCATCCCCACCACTCTTAGTAGTGTGCGGATAGACTTGGCTGTGTTACCTGCCTTGCCAATAATCTTACCCATGTCGTCTGGGTGTACTGTAAGAGTCAGAAGTACTCCCATCTCATCTACTGTGCGGTTAATCTCTACTGAGTCCGGATTGTCTACCAACCCTTTAACTACAAACTCTAAAAATGCTTGATCTTGTTCCATGCTGTTATATTACTTTACTGATAATTATTAAAGACCACTCTCGTGGTCTGCTCATTGTTGCACATTGCGCTGATATTGCAAACTATTTCTCCCTGCTTCGCCAAAGCTTCGCAGGACAAGCCCTATTCGCCAAAGCTTCGCAAGGCACGACCTCCTATTACTTACTCACTCTTCTTAGTCTCCTCTTCTTCCGACTCTGTAGAGTCCCCCTCAGTATCATCTACTTCCACAGTCTTATCGCCTGTTTCAGATGTACCCTCCTCTCCCTTGTCCTGCGTAGCCTCTGGCGTAGCAGGATCCTCCTTAACCACTGGAGTCTTCTGTGGTAATACATTAATAGTATCTGCCTTAACAATACCTGCCTTAACCAGCATATTATGCACCCTGTCTGTAGCTTGAGCACCTACTGAGAGCCAATACTTGATGCGCTCGGCATTTAGCTGCAATTCTTTAGTCTTAGGGTTTAGTGTACCTACCTTCTCTACAAACTTATTACTTTTAGGCCCTGCGGTGTGCTCAGCAACAAGCACGCGGAAGTGCGGGTCATTGCGACGGCCTATTCTTTGTAACCTTATTTTTAACATTATGGCGCAGAGTGTACCAGAACTTGCCTGTATCTGCAAGCCCGCACACCTTGACGCAAGGTGTGCGGGCAAGCAAAATAAATCAGTATATGCTATGCTCAACTGCATTATGAAACAAGAATTACCGAGAGAAGACTTTAGAGACAAACTAACAGTCGCAATAGACCCAGCCACTGCCAAGGACTTTGATGATGCTATATCAATCGTCAAGCTACCGAATCAAAATTATGAAATAGGCATACACATAGCCGATGTATCGCACTATGTTAAACCCGGCACAGATATAGACAAGCAAGCAAGAGAGAAGACCACGAGTGTATACCTAGTAGACAAAGTTGAACACATGCTCCCCTCCTCACTCTCAGAGCACGAGTGTAGCCTGCGCGAGGGTGAGGATAAACTCACCTTCTCTGCAGTATTTGAGCTTGATAATAATGCTAAAATAATCAGCAGAAGATTTACTAAAAGCAAAACCAAAGTAGACTACGGACTCTCATATGAGGAGGCGCAAAGCATCATAGATGGCAAAGGGCAAGACAAATACCCAAGTGAGTTGACAACTGCCCTGCAAACACTAATGCAACTCTCTAAGAAGATCCGCGCAAGGCGTGAGGACAACGGCGCAATAGGCTTCAACACCTCTGAGGTTGAGTTTAGCTTTGATGACTCTGGTAAGGTTATCGGTGCAAAGGTTAAAGAGTATCTGCCTACCATGGGCATGATAGAGGACTTTATGCTCTTGGCAAATGAAGCTGTGGCTACTTATATCTCTAAAAGGTGCAAGGGTAAGAATGACTGCATGGGTATATATAGAGTGCATGACAAGCCAGATATAGAGAAGATTGAGGAGTTAAACGTCTTTTTAAAAGCTATAGGCAAGCCTATAAAGATTAACAAAGACGGAACTGTTAACCCTCACTCTATCAATAAGGTGCTCAAGAGCGTAAAGGGTACAGAGTATGAGAAGGTGGTAAACACCGCTATATTGCGCACAATGGCTAAGGCAACTTACACCTCTAACAACATTGGGCACTTCTCTCTCGGCTTTAATTATTATACACACTTTACCTCTCCTATACGTCGCTACCCTGATATTATCACTCACCGAGTCTTGGCAAGCCTACTGGCTAATGAGCCTCTACCTAAGCATGAGTTAGAGGAGTATAAAGCACTGGCAGTTAAGAGCACTGAGAAGGAGGTAGAGGCAGTGAAGGCCGAGCGCGCCTCTGTTAAAGGGGCCCTCACTCAGCTCTTTGCAAATAAGGTTGGGCAAACATTTGAAGGAGAGATAACCGGAGTGACAGACTTTGGCATATTCGTCTCTGAGATTAACACTCGTGCTGAGGGCATGGTACATATTAGCAAGCTACCTGGAGCCGACTTTTACGAGCTTGATGCAAAGCACTTTCAGCTCATTGGCAAGCGCACTAAAAATAAATTCCAAATAGGACAGAAAGTTAAGGTTAAGCTCCGCAAAGCTGATACTGAGACTAATCAAATTGACTGGCAAATAATTGTATAGTACGGAGACAAAACCAGCCCGCCTAATATTTAAACCCTCTATCCCTAGCCGGCCACTGCCCCGGGTTTAAATATTAGGCAGGCTGGTTTGTAAGGTGCTACTTAGCAAACTGCTCGGCATCTGTGAGCTGCACACTCAAAAGCTTGCTCACACCATCGTTACCCATCGTCACTCCATAGAGAGTGTCTGCCACAGCCATCGTCGCTCTATTATGTGTTATTAAGATTATCTGACTCCTACTACTGAGCTCTCTAACTACCTCGGCATACCTGCGACTATTAGCCTCGTCTAGCGCGGCGTCTGTCTCATCTAATATAATAAACGGCGGTGGATTAACCTGACTCATAGCAAATATAAGAGCAATAGACGCCAGTGCTCTCTCCCCACCGCTGAGAGTCTCGAGAGACTTAACCTTCTTGCGAGGGAGCTTGATATCTACAACTATACCAGGCTTGGCATCCTCACCCTCATCTTTACCGGCTTGCTCCAGAGAGAGCATAGCATCTCCACCACCAAATAACCCCTTAAAGAAGGTTTGAAACTGTTTATTAATACTATCAAGACCCTCATCAAACCTATGCTGAGCCTCTTGCTCTAGAGAACTCATTAACTCAATCAACTTCTCTACAGCTGACTGCAAGTCTACAATCTGATTCTCTAAGAAGTCGTATCGCTCTTTAAGCTCCTTATACTCCTCTACTACTCCTGAGTCTATATCTCTACCCGCCTCCACCTTTAGCTTTAACCTCTCTAACTCTCTGCGTGATGAAACCTCATACGCACCGCTCTCCTTAAGGGACAGTACCGTGAGCCTCTTACGCAATAGTGCCTCCACCTCTGCAATATCCTCTGCGAGCCTTGCCCTGCGAGTAAGTAGATCTTGCTCTTGATGCTCTAGCTCAGACACCTTAGCCTGTAGCTCATTGTACCTAGCTGTAGCCTTATACAAATCTCTCTCTAGCGTGGTCGCTTCTTGCTCAGCACCTGTCTCTGCTTGCTCTAATGCTCTTAACCGCGCCTCGCTCTCTTGTAGAGATGCCTCCTGCTTAATAATCTCAAGCTCAAGATTATCCTTCTTAACCTGCAATTCTTTGAGTTTACTATCAAGATTTATACTCTCAGATTTATCTTTAGTATTAGCATCCAACACCTCTGTCATAAACCTCTCGGCAATCTCTTTAATCCCTTCTGGATTATCTGACATTGCAACAATCTTGAGTAACACGGCTCGCACAGCCTCTCGTGGCACTGTCTCTGGGCGCTTACTCTCTGAGCTAGCTGTGGCACCGAGTAACTCTAATTGCCCTAAGACCTTACCTAACTCTTGCCTGCTATTTGAGAGTTTTTGTTTTATATTGTGTATACTTGCCCGCAACTCAACCACCTCACTATCGTCTACAGAGGTTGCCCCATTACTTGTAAGATTATCAATCTGCCCCCTCAGAGATTCAATAGTAGCCTCTACCTCGCTAAGCTCCTCTTTTGGAGAGGTTAAGGCATCTGCTATTTGCTTTTGTTGTCTGTCTAACTCAGCACTCTCTACAGTCACATATATGCCAAACTTATCCTCAAGCTCTTTGGTCAGCTCTCTAGTTTGCAATACTATGTCTACCTTACTCTTAAGATATTTAAGCTGTGGCACTAACTCTCTCTGGCTACTCTTAGCTTGCGCAAGATTCTCCTTGGTTGAGAGCAGCTTACGCTCGGCCTCTACCTTTTTATTAATATAACTCTTGAGTCCTAGCGCATCCTCAAGCATCACTCTGCGCTCTTTAGGGCTTGCGCCGAGTATCCTATCTGCTTGCCCTTGAGAGATTATGTGGTGGCCAGAGCTACCAATATTTGCTGAGGCAAGCAGATCTTGTATATCTTTAAGACGCACTTTAGAGCCATTGATAGAGTACTCATGAGTACCATCTCGCAATACACTGCGCTCTATTACTACCTCATCAAAGTCTATACCTAGCTGGCGTGAGCTATTGTCTAATACTATACGCACCCCGGCAAATGAGCTCTTGGGCACTGCATTAGAGCCGGCCCATATAAGCTCCGTACCCTTCTTTACTCTCAAGCTCTTGCCCCCTTGCTCCCCAAGTACAAAACGGAAGGCCTCGGCAGTATTACTCTTGCCTGAACCATTGGGCCCGACAATCGCTGTGACAGAGTGTTTGAAGTTTAAGTTACTCCTCTTAGCAAATGACTTAAACCCTGTTAGCTCTATGCTCTTTAACATTCTGCATAGTATATCATAGCGCCATATAAATAATTATGTATAATACGGCCATTACTTCCTTAGTAATCGCATAACTTAACTTTAGCTAAATAGGGCTATGCCCTGCGTAGCTTCAGCGAAGCAGGGTCCCGTCGTCCAACGGTTAGGACGCCAGGTTTTCATCCTGGAAACGGGGGTTCAACTCCCCCCGGGATCACAAATTAAATTTTATACACAACGTCCTTGCGCTCTACTACCGTCTCCCAACCGCGTACTTGAGCCTGTTTATATAGGCGGCTATTAGGATTAAAGCATATTGCTCTCTCCACCATCTCAAGCATCGGCACATCACTCTCTGTATCTCCAACTGCTATTGACCCTTCCATGGTTAACCCCTCCTTCTCTACCACTCTCTTTATTATATTAGCTTTATTGCGTATAAGGTGCTCATCTGCAATCTCTCCTGTAAGCATGTCTCCCGGGCCAATCTCATATACCATGCCATAGACCTTATCAAATCCGAGAGTATTGCAAAAGTCATCAAGTATCGTCTTAGGTGAGTGCGACACAGCCAGTAGATAATAACCATCCTTCTTAAGCTCTCCTATAAGCTCTCTTGTGTAGGTGTAGGTACGCTTGCTGAGCTCAGCCACAACCTCGCGCGCCGTATCTGCAAAGTCACCATAATGCACACCCTTTATATTGGCCCTATATGCATCTACAACAGCGTCAATATAATCCTCATAGCTCCCCTCTCTATTGAGCCAGGCAAGCCTCTGCTCCTGATATTGAGCCGTAATATCTTGAGAGAAGTGCCCGCGACTTATCATCTTATCTACAAGCTCTATAAGCAAGCTTGAGCGAAAGATCGTGCCGTCTATATCAAATACCGCAAATTTCCTTGAGCTCTTCATCCTCACATTTTACCATACTCATATCACAGAACACTAGATTTAGTGGACCATAAAGGCCATTCGCAGGAGAGTAGGCATTACCGACATGGTCTAATAAGTCTATTGTTCTTTACACATTATTTAGCTTTAGGCCAAATGCTCGCCGCACTTGGTATGAGCTTTGTGAGTGGGTGCTCAGAGCAATCATGTGGCCTAGCTGGGCACATATATCTACCATAGAGTACTAAACCATTGTTAACATACTTCCAATCCTTTTTGTCAAACAACTCTTCAAGGTCTTTAGATATCTTAGTTAAGTCTGTGTTATCCGTGAGTTCAAACCTAATAGCAAACCGACGCACATGTGTGTCTGTAGCTATGCCCTCCCACTTATCATACACCTCACCAAGTACAACATTAGCCGTCTTATACGCCACACCTGGTAACTCTATAAGCTCCTTGACACTCTTGGGCAACCTGCCACCAAAGTGCTCTTGTAGATACTGCGCGCTTGCTATTATATTCTTGGCTTTATTATTGTAGAAGCTCACTCTTGAGATACTCTTGCTAAACTCTGCAAGACTAGCCTTAGCAAAGTCGTCTACTGTCTTATACTCTTTAAACAGCTCTTTAGTCACCTCATTGACAAGCTTGTCTGTACACTGCGCCGAGAGCATCACAGCAACTAAACATTGGAAGCTTGTATTATACTTAAGCTCCGTCTTAGGCCTTGGATACGCCTGCTTGAGATACTTGATTATTTTGTTGGCTCTACGCCTTTTGGTCTGCAGGGTCGCCATTTTGGTCTTGATTTTTAATCTCCTCAATTTTCTCCTCCTCTATCTCTACCCTCTTCTCCTCTTGTACTATCTTATTGTCTGCCTGTTTTCTCTTGCCATGTACATCCATAAGAGAGAACGACATCATAGCTGCAAAGACAATACCTGTAACATTCACCAAGTACATTACAAATGCTCCTGCTGCCATGGGTATACTCAAGTGTGCGATACCGATGCCTACTACAGCCAGCGGTGGCATCAAGGCTACAGCTACGGCTACACCAGTGAGGCCAGATGATAAGTGTGGTTGAGCTACAGTGTATGCCGCTGCAAGACCAGCAATAATAGCCACAGCAAAGTACAAGAGTGTGGGCTGAGTACGCGCAAGTATTATTGCATTACTCATCACAGACTCGCTACCAAAGCTACCAAAGGAGAATAGTAGTGACGCCCCAACAGATGCGCCAATAGCTATGGCTGTAGCCCTGCCTAGTGTGCTTAGTGAGCGACCCATAAGAGAGTGATTACTCATAGAGAGCCCGAGTGCAAAAGCGAGTACAGGACTCATAATAGGAGCCAAGAGCATTGAACCTATCACAACAGTCTCGCTACCTGCAAGTAATCCAAAGCTCGCCATAAGCACAGAGAGCACTGTCATGTAGAAGAAGTCAAAATCGGGAGTAGCATCCTCTATGAGTGTGCTCACTGCCCCCTCCTTGTCTGCCTCGGGTATTGCCCTAAATCTTGTAAATATATCCATGAGAATATTATAGCACGCGCACTATAGATAATAACATCCTTGACTATTATTAAGATATGTGTCATATTAGTCGGCAAGGTTTTGGACTCGACTTTAGTTAGTTATTAGGGTTTAACTCCTAATACTAATTAATAATAAATATTATGGATAATAAAAAATCCTCTAGCAGTAGAGGCGGTAATAGGAATAGTGGCAACTGGCGTAAAAAAAATAAAAGAAGGCGTGGTCCACGCCCTGCTTCGCTAAAGCTACGCAGGACACGCAAGATGCCCAGCTTTGACCCATCTCAATTTATAAATAAAAACCCAGTGGAAATGCAAGAAGTTGTATATGAGCCTAAGAATACCTTCAAGACATTTGGCCTAGACCCTAAGATATCTGCCGTAGTGGAGCACATGGGCATAACAACTCCCTCCCCGATACAAGACCAGATAATACCTCATGTAATGAGGGGTAAGGATGTGATAGGCCTAGCAGAGACAGGCACCGGCAAGACGGCGGCCTTCCTCCTCCCACTCATACACAAGACAATGCATGAGGACAAGGGCGGCAAGATGCGTAAGACGCTAATACTCACACCAACCCGTGAGCTTGCATTGCAGATAGATGAGGAGTTGCAAAAGTTTAGCAAAGGTTTGCACATGCTCTCTACAATATGTGTAGGAGGTGTCAACATACGCCCACAGATTAAATCTCTACAACGCAATAATCATTTTATCATCGGCACACCAGGGCGCGTGCTAGACCTAATGAGGCAAGGACACCTGCGTACTAACGACGTCACAACCGTTGTGCTAGATGAGGCCGACAGGATGCTAGACATGGGCTTTATAGGAGATATGCGCTCTATACTTGGTAGCACACCAGAGAGCCGTGAGACGCTCTTCTTCTCTGCGACTATGACTAAAGATGCGGAGAAGGTGGTGCACGACTTCCTCAAAGACCCAGTAGAGATCTCAGTGAAGAAGAAGGACGTAACAAACTCAATAGAGCAAGATATAGTACCATACACTCAGGCTAATAAATTTGAGACACTTATGCTACTGCTCTCTAAGGAGGAGTTTACTCGCATAATAATCTTTGTAGCGATGAAGCACGTGGCAAGCAAGCTCGCCCACCAACTAAGCGACAGCGGTGTACTCGCAGAGTCTATACATGGCAACAAGACCCACGTGCAACGCCAACGAGCTCTTAAAAAGTTTAAGAGCGGCAACGCCCGCGTGCTGGTGGCCACAGATGTAGCGGCGAGAGGTATACATGTAGACAATGTCTCTCATGTCATAAACTACGACCTCCCTCAGCAATTTGACGACTATGTGCACCGCATAGGTAGGACAGGCCGAGGAGATAAGAAGGGCATGGCGCTAACATTTGTACCAAGCAAGAACTAAGATTAGCTACCCACATACCTAAAGCGCGGAGTTGGCACTCCGTCAACTTCTACTTCATCTATAAACATCTCTAGTGGGCGGACCCACCTTTGTGAGAGCTCATTATCATACAAGCATTCATATGCTACTAGGTCCTCAAGAGTCTCGCTGTGTTTGTACACGCCAACTACCTTATACCTCTTACCCTTATAATGCTCGTATGTACCTAGCTTAACTTGCATAATAATATTATATATTAAATACCCCTACTTTCTTAACTTATACCCTGTCTTAAATATCCAGCTTATTATCACAAGGAGTACCAGTGCAAAAG
>WFTK01000028.1 GCA_015485505.1 Patescibacteria group bacterium
TGGGCTTCTGGCCATTTGAAGAGCCTAGGTTTGCTTTTGCCGTAGTATTGGAGAAAGCCAAAGCTGATACCCTACGAGGTGCCGCCCCGGCAATGCGCCCCTTCTTTGAGTGGCTAGAGACTGAACACAAAGATGACTACGCCATAGGCATCTATCCTGCTCAAAAGTCTAAATAATATTATCTTATATTTACTTTTATAGTATTTCGTGTAGAATGCCTCGCAATGGTAAACTTAAGTAACAATAAAGAATATATTACTAAAGCTAAGCAAAAAGAGCTATTAGAGCAACTAGAGCACCTAAAGACAGTAGAGCGCAAAGCTATTGCAGAGAAGCTAGACTACGCCAGAGAGCTAGGTGACCTGTCTGAAAATGCTGAGTATCATGATGCTCGCGAGCAACAAGGCATACTTGAGAGCAAGATAGAGGCAATAGAAGCTATATTAAACAATGCTGAGATAGTCTCAAGTAAAAAGAGCTCAACGGTTACGATAGGATCAACAGTTACAATACAAAAGGCTGGTAGTAAAACTCAGCTTGAGTATACAATAGTAGGCTCATCTGAGGCCGATATGGCTAACAGCAAACTCTCTCATGAGTCTCCACTCGGTAAGGCACTATTAGGATCTAAGGAGAGTGACTCGGTCACTCTAGAGACTCCAGCAGGAGCTGTTAAATACACAATTAAAAAACTGGCGTAACTCTCTGCTATGTGTATAATATACACGCACTCAAATTTGCTGGAGTGGTGAAATTGGTAGACACGATAGCCTTAGGAGCTATTGCCTTCGGGCGTGGAGGTTCAAGTCCTCTCTCCAGCACAACCAAAGTATCACCAATGCAACATCATTTGCTGGAGTGGTGTCAGTAGATATTTTGGGTAGACACGATAGCCTTAGGAGCTATTGCCTTGGCCAGAGAGGTTCAAGTCCTCTCTCCAGCACAACCAGTTTAAATCGGTTATCCGTCCTTAGCTCAGCTGGTTAGAGCACAGAGCTTATACCTCTGAGGTCCCAGGTTCGAGTCCTGGAGGACGGACAAAATGTCCACATTATACTATGTTAATTTTGGAGCCATCCATGTATACTAGTGGTATATGATATATAAAAAGTCAGCACTAGCCTTATCAATATTAATATTACTCTCTTTTACTAACCCCGCATCAGCAGACACTCTTAGTGAGCTTAAGGCTCAATTGCAGGCAGTACTAACTCGTATAGACGCTCTTAAGGCTGAGCTTGCCATAGTAGAGAGCTCTCCAACTACTCCATCAACTGGACCTTGCTTAAATATCACGACTAATTTGCGTAAAGGTATGCAAAGCTCTGATGTAAAGAAGTTACAGATATTCTTAGCTAAAGACCCGACCATCTACCCAGAGGGCATAACTAGCGGTTATTATGGTACTCTCACCGAGAGGGCTGTACAACGCTGGCAGGCTACACATGGCGTTGTCAATAGTGGTACCCCATCTACAACAGGTTATGGAGCCGTAGGACCCAAAACGCGCAAGGCTATGGCTGAGTCATGTAGTGGTGGCACCACTGGCACAGCACCAGGAGTAGAAAATGTTATAGACTTCGCCTTCATCAATCCTAGTGGTAATGCACCATACGATGCTACGGCTAGACTAGTTACTTTAGAGTCAGAGTGTATGTCGTATAAGATTGACTGGGGAGACACTACAGAGCCTACAACATACGCAGCTCCAAAGACTACGTCTTGTGGTTACGGCACAATAACACGTAATTTGATGCATACTTATACAACCTCTGGCAACTACACCGCCACCTTATATGCAGGTAAGGGTCCTGTTAATACATTGCAGAAGGTTAAAGATATTTATATAGCTATAAATCCTGGAGCTCCTACTGTTAGGATACTCTCACCAAATGGTGGCGAGGTATTGCGACTAGGGGAGAGGACTGATATAAAATGGCTAGTTGCCAATCAACCAGTAGACTCTGCTGTACTATTCTATATTGTAGCCCCTGATGGCACCTACAGATTCGCCAAAAAGACACAGGACAAAACATCCTTCACTTGGTTAACTGGCGAGGGTGTATGTGATGGTAATAGTTGCAATGTTAGCCTTACTCCTGGTAGCAACTATAAGTTAAGAGCCACTTTATACACTCCGGCAAACGCTTGTACAGACAGATGTACAAGTCAAGATGTAATGCCGACCTTTATATCTACAGATGAATCTGATGCAACATTCACAATATCACAACTTGGCAGTGGTGGCTCGGACCCACTAGTCGTTAGATATCCAAATGGTAATGCGCCATACACAGCTGGTATACAAATAAAAATTGAGCCTATAGCAGGGGGCGGGATTGGCAACTTTGAGTTAGACTTTGGTGATGGTAGTCCAGAGTATAACGTATACATACCAGCCGGTGAGACTCGTACAACTATTAAAAATATTGCTCATACATATGCATACCCGGGCACTTATACTATGATATTACGCCCACTAGGCTCAGCACAAGTTCTCAACAAACAAACCATCAATGTTACTGAGTGGACAACAAATATAAAACCAGCAACTGAAGGCTATGCTCCCGAGACAGTAGAGTTGTTATTAAATATAGACACTACATGCACTACAGACTCCGGTACTACTCGTGAGTATACTATAGACTGGGGAGACAATACTGAGACGACTAGATACGTACAAACCTTATCTCAATGCTCAACTATCCCGACCCAAACATCTACCACTATGCCTTTTACTCATAATTACTTAGACTCCGGTACATTTAACATCACTGTTACAACTAAAGTAGGAGGTGTTAGGAGCAAGATAAATAAATTTATAACAATTAAAAAGCCAACCCTCTCTATCTCTCCGCAATTTGGCTTTAACCCTCTTACAGTAACAGCTAAGTATGCTGCTGATAATACATGTGCTGTAACTCCAACAACAGCCACTTATACCATAGACTGGGGAGACGGCAATGATGACACTTACACCAAGCAGTTACCTCAATGTACTGATACTCAACAGCCAACAACAATTACAAAGCAATTTACACATAAATACACATCACTCGGGCGTTACAACACAACTCTAACAGTTACCAAGACGGGTATAGGCTCAGTAACAAGTAGTAGAGTGCAAGTGGTGGTAGACAAAAGCGTACTACGCAATGGCTGGAGAGTATTCGCTAACATGATAGACAACTCCGCAGCTAACATAGCCTCAGCCGTAAACTCACTATTCTAAGTGTATAGAACCTCTTTGTGATACTACTTTGCGTAACTCAATATGCTTGTCTAGTTTTGGGTCAGTGTTAACCAGAGTGCCTGCCTCCACCCTGGCTGCCTCTACCATCTTTAGATTTTTTATTGCTTCCATGGCCAAATCTCCAACGCCCCATTGAGAGTCACCTCGCAAGTCACCGGCGCCTCTTAGTTTAAGGTCCATCTCTGCTAGTTCAAACCCGTTCTTAGCGTTAACTATCGCTGAGAGTCGCTCTCTAGTGGCTTCAGAAGCTGTGGTATTAGTAGTAGACAAATAACAATACGCTTGGTGGTTACTACGCAATACGCGACCTCTGAGTTGATGCAATTGTGATAATCCAAATCTCTCAGCGCCCTCTATTAATATAATAGTAGCATTAGGCACATTAACGCCAACCTCAACAACAGAGGTGGCAACAAGTATCTTGGTCTCACCTGAGGCAAAGTCAGCCATTACCTCCTCCTTTTCAGTCGGAGTCAACTTACCATGTAGTGCTCCAATTTCAACATCTTTAAATACTTTCTCTAATGTTTTAATTTCATCTGTGACAGATTTAAGCCTGGCCATCATTAATTTTTGTGCACTCGGTGCAGTAGAGTCGTTACTGCCCAAATCAGAGGGCGTAATGCGAGGGCATATTACATAAGCCTGCCTACCCGCGTTTATCTCTTCTCCTATATGAGCATATACTTCTGGAAGTTTATTTTGCTTAATAACCTTAGTTATAATCTGCTTGCGTCCAGCTGGCATCTCATCTATCACACTTAAGTCTAAGTCTCCATATATGGTTAGGGCTAAAGTGCGAGGTATAGGCGTAGCTGTCATAGAGAGCAGGTGAGGAGTCCTATCTTCAAGATTATTATCTAACATAAGTGCTCTTTGCTTGGTACCGAATCTATGTTGCTCATCTATTATAGAGAGCCCAAGATGCTTAAAGCTTACAGACTTTTGTATTATTGCATGTGTACCAATCATTATATCTATCGCTCCTTCACTAGACCACTTTAATAACTGAGCTTTAGATATCTTGGTGGGCTCTGTTGGGTCAGATTTTGACGGATACTTCTTACA
>WFTK01000029.1 GCA_015485505.1 Patescibacteria group bacterium
GCAACCTGAGTATCCTGTTGAATGACCTGCTTTACTGACTCCCCTTGCTTTTGTACTTGCTCTTGCTCGGCCTCGTGCTGAGCGAGCATATCTAAGAGCCTCTGCAAATCCTCTTGAGAGAAGAAGTCTATATGCACTTTACCCCCATTCTCTGAGCGCTTCTCTATTTGCACTCTTGTACCAAGTGACTCTGTGAGCCCCTTCTCTATCTTTATAAGCTCCGGTGGCAAGTCTTGCTTGCGAGCCTTGTCTGTGGCTATCCTCCTGGCTATGCGCTCACTCTCGCGGACGGTGAGCTTCTTGGTCGTTATCTCTTTAAAGAGAGTGTCTCGCTCAGCAGCTCTATCTTCTCCAAGCATCAGTAGTGGCCTTGCGTGACCCTCGCTTATCTTACCACTAGAGACAGCGGCTTGTATATACTCGGGCAAGCCAAGCAGGCGCAGAGTGTTAGAGACATACTCGCGACTCTTGCCCACCTTCTTGGCAATCTCAATATGCTTGAGATTAAACTCATCTACAAGTTGCTTAAAGGCCATTGCCCTGTCTATTGCATTAAGGTCCTCTCTTTGCAGGTTCTCTATTATCGCGAGCTCGAGCTTCATCTTATTAGTTTGCTCTTGTGCTCTTATGATAACAGGCACTTGTGAGACACCAGCGAGCTTGCTAGCTCGCAAGCGCCTCTCTCCAGCTATTAGCTCATACTCCACACTTATGCCACCGTCTGGGCGCTCTGTCTCTTGCCTTGTCACTACCAGTGGCTGCAACACTCCATATTGGCGTATAGAGTCTGCCAGCTCCTCTATCTTATCATCATTAAAGTCTTTACGAGGTTGATATGGGTTAGGACTTATCCTATCTACCTCAACCCAGAAGATACTATTATTGTAGAAGTCACTCATATAATGTGTTTGTTATTAGTATTTTAACATACTCCAGCTGAGTCACCTGGCACAAAGCCTAAAGCTGTGTATAATTCTGTGTACACTCTTGCCGGAGTGGCGGAATCGGTAGACGCGCACGACTCAAAATCGTGTGAGGCAACTCATGAGGGTTCAAGTCCCTCCTCCGGCACATTAACCAATAGCTCTCGCTACCACAAATGAGGTGTAATTGAATTTTAGGTCTTGTATTGACTCTTCTAATATGTCTAGGTTGTAGAGTTTGGCACAGGCCCTGGAGGCTATCACAGCTGTTGTACTTGGCAGTACACCTTGTGCCAAGTCTTTTGCCGCTTTGGCAGTATCTGCGTACTCCTCTATCTCCATTGTCGGCCACACGCGCTTTAGGTACATCCTGCATTGTTTAAGAGCTTGGTCATGTGAGGTTATAGTCTTAATATCCGAAGCCTTAACCCCGGGCTTCACCAGGAGCATATGGTGTACATCTATCTCAAACATCCTCTCTACCTTAAATCTATGCTCTGCCATAGCGTGCACTGCCTCTATCACAATGCCTCCATTGCTATTCTCTATGGGGAAAAGACCTTTATCTATATTACCTGCCTCAAGCTCAGAGAGCACATTTTCTGCGCTTACTAAAGGCAGCAACTCACCGTCAGTTATACCACTATCCTCTATATATTTCTCACCAGCAATCTCAGAGAAGCTACCCTCCACCCCCATTATCCCAATCTTCATATCTGTATTTTATTTATTTTGAGTTTATATCTTCCCTACCAAGTCTAATCCCGGCTCTAGTGTATCGCCTCCTGCCTGCCAGCTAGCCGGGCAGACCTTGCCGTCGTGCTCAGCTACAAATTTAGCAGCTTGGAGCTTACGGAGCAACTCCTTAGCGCTCCTGCCTATTGAGTTGTCATTAACCTCTGCCAGTACTATCTTGCCCTCTGAGTTGATCACGAATGTACCGCGCAATGCCAATCCCTCGTCTGGTATAAGCACGCCAAAGCTCTCTGAGAGTATGTGATTAGCATCGCTTGCCATTGGATACTCTATCTTACCTATCGCAGGTGAGCTGTCGTGCCATGCCTTGTGGCAAAAGGCCGTGTCCGTAGAGACAGAGATAACCTCTGCTCCCTCCTTTTTAAATGCCTCATAATGCTCTTGCATCTCCTCTAGCTCTGTAGGACACACAAAGGTAAAGTCTGCCGGGTAGAAAAAGAATATCAACCACTTACCCTTATAATCCTCAATCGTTACCTTATGTATATCCTCTTTCTCCCCTGGGTTAAATACCTCAAACTCAAAGTTGGGCACAGTATCTCCCACATGTAATGACCCATGTGTAAAGTCTAATACTTCACCCTCACCACTGTTCATCATACAATTATCACACATAATATTTTATTTACTTTATTAACTTATAGCCTATTATAACAGATATGAACACTAGACAAAAAATAATCGTTCTTGTTGGGCAAACAGCCAGCGGCAAAACGAGTACTGCTATAGAGCTTGCCAAAGCTGTTGATGGTGAAGTTATCTCCGCAGACTCTCGTCAGGTGTACAAATATCTAAATATTGGCTCAGATAAGGTCACCACAGAGCAAATGCAAGGAGTACCTCATCATCTACTTGATGTGGCAAACCCTTTAACCCAGACTTACTCAGTGAGTGACTTTATAAATGATGCAGCCAATTCTATTAAAGACATTATTAATAGAGGTAAGGTACCTATAGTTGCTGGAGGCACGATGCTCTATATAGACACACTTATGGGCAATGTGCTTGTCCCTGAGGTAGCACCAAATCCAAAACTCCGCAAGAGGTTACAAAATCAAATCAAACAGCGAGGCAAGGCCTCGCTGTTTGAAGAGTTAAGAAAGAAAGACTCTCGCCGAGCTGAGCAGATGATAAGAGAAGGTCAATCAGATAACCCCAGACGACTGATACGGGCTTTAGAGATAATAAATGAACTGGGGAAAGTGCCAGATAAAGAAGAGGCGGCATCTACAGATTCTCCACTAAAAGACTTTGATGCATTGTGGTTGGGATTGCATAACGACCCTGAGATACAAAAAGAGAGGATTAACAAGCGTAATGCAGAAATGTTAAACAATGGACTGCTTAAAGAGGTTCAAGGGCTTATTGATATGGGAGTAGCTCAAAAGCAATTTGACACCTTCGGCTTTGAGTATAAGTATCCTGCTATGTATCTCTTAGGTATACCAATTATACAAGACGAGCCTCCGACCTTAGAGCAGGTATTAATGAAAATGAATAGCGGTACCTGGCGCTATGCTAAAAAACAACGCGCGTGGTGGGTAGGCAGAGATGAAATAAATTGGTATAAGCCTGAGGATAAGGACAACTTAATACAACTCACAAAAAAGTTTCTGTTCGACTAAAAGAAAGTTTTATATACCAAGTGCAGGAGAGACTTCTCATCTATAAATCTATGTACTCTAATATTATGCTTAAGCAATGCCTCTTGGTCTCTAAGATAATACGGCAATGACACACCATCTTTACGGAAGATGTCTATAGGTACTCCACGCTTCCACGCGTAGCCCAGCTCTATTAGTGAGCTTGAGGCTGCTTTATGTGTATAGACAAGTACAAACTGCTTCATGTTCTCAAGTGCCTTTAAATCTGTATCTAGTACCTCGGCTGGAGAGTCAAATCCCTCCATAGTATCCTCAAATGGTGCTCTAAAGGAGATCATACCCTTGGCATCTAATACATCACAGACCTCAAGTAATATTATGTCTAAAGTTAGCATACTCTGCCTCACTCATAGATGTCATAGAAGCTGCCACATATGTGTTTATATCAGTGTTTACCATACTTTAAACATTATAACATATGACATTAAAGATATTTGCAGGGGTGACAGGACTTGAACCTGCGACACTCGGCTTTGGAGACCGATGCTCTACCAACTGAGCTACACCCCTGTATTACGCGCTACCACAATAGCAACATGCGTGGCAAAATAGTACCACAATATACTAAATAAAAAAGCACCCTTGCGGGCACTTTTAACACTTTTGATAGTTAGTTATATAATTTACTTCTTCATCTCCTTATGCTCCGTCTTAGCCTTACAGCGAGAGCACCATTTGTTTAAGTTAAGCTTCTCAAGGTTCTCACCCTTGATGCGCCTTGTTGTGCGGTAGTTTATCTCCTTACA
>WFTK01000030.1 GCA_015485505.1 Patescibacteria group bacterium
ATGAAGCATTACATAATAGTGGGGAATCGTAAGTATGAGTATGTACTTGAACCCGCCCGCACGCGCACTACACTTGTGTGCAAAGGTGCCGGCATAAGGCAAAAGTACTCTAATGACGAGATACCCGCCATACTCGCTCAATTGCCAGAGATAATAGTACGCATTAATGAGCAAAATGCTGGAGTGCAGAGTGAGGCTCTACGCTTCCGCGTTACTCCTGCGGAGAAGGAGAGCATAATGCAGGCGGCCATAGAGGCTGGCTATAGCAATATGTCTGCTTATTTGCGTGATAAGGTACTTGATACTTAAGATAGTATTGTGTGGCCTTGCTACACAATAAACTTTCATTAGGGTACAGAGTATTTTCCTTGCGAGGAAAATCTCCCTGCTCCCTCGGATTTAACATCCTTGGTCCGCAAGCCCTACTAAAAGTTCATTATGTATCAAGTCCGCGTGATGAATTATAAACATATTAAAAAACAATAAATAAAAAATTATGAGCAAGATATTAGGAATAGACTTAGGTACAACTAACTCAGCAATGGCAGTAGTCAATGCCGGTGAGCCTGAGATATTGGAGAATGCAGAGGGTGCTCGCACTACGCCATCTGTGGTAGCCGTGAGCAAGAGCGGAGAGAAGTTAGTAGGAGTGCTGGCTAAGCGTCAGGCGGTGACTAACCCAAGTGGTACTGCCTATGGTATTAAGCGCTATATGGGTCACAAGTTTAAGGATGAGGTGGTGCAAAATGATATTAAGAATGTACCATATGAGCTTAAGGAGGGTAAGGATGGAGGCGTGCTTATCAAGCTTGGAGACACAGAGTATCGCCCAGAGGAGCTCTCTGCAATGATACTCAGTAAGCTTAAGGCAGATGCTGAGGCCAAGCTAGGAGAGAAGGTGACAGAGGCTGTTATTACAGTACCTGCTTACTTTAATGATGATCAACGTAAGGCCACAAAAGATGCCGGTAAGATAGCAGGCTTAGATGTAAAGAGGATTATAAATGAGCCAACTGCCGCAGCCTTTGCCTACGGCTTTAATAATAAGAAGGATGAGAAGATAGTTGTATTTGACTTCGGTGGAGGTACGTTTGATGTATCTGTACTTGAGGTTGGAGACAATGTGATAGAGGTTAAGAGTACAGCCGGAGACTCACACATGGGAGGTCGAGATATTGACCAAAAGGTCATTAACTACATAGCTGATGAGTTTAAGAAGGAGAATGGCATAGACCTAATGGGTGACCCACTAGCTGTACAGAGGTTAGATGAGGCGGCAGAGAAGGCAAAGATTGAACTCTCAAGCGCCAATGAGGCTGAGATAAACATACCGTTTATTACTCAAGGTGAGGATGGACCAAAGCACTTAATGCTCAAGCTTACAAGAGCAAAGCTTAATGAGCTAGCTAAGGAGTACATAGACAGAGCACTTGAGATAACTAAGAAGGCTATTGAGGAGAGTCCATTTAAGGCAAGTGAGATAGACGAGATAATATTAGTAGGAGGGCAGACTCGTATGCCAGCTATATCAGACGCTGTTAAAGATTACTTCGGTAAGGAGCCAAATAAGAGTATTAACCCAGATGAGGTGGTAGCTCTCGGAGCTGCTCTACAAGGTGGAATCTTGCAAGGAGATGTTAAAGACGTCCTATTGCTTGATGTTACTCCGCTCTCACTTGGTATAGAGACTATGGGAGGAGTAATGACTAAGCTTATAGAGCGTAATACTACTGTGCCGACAAGCAAGAGCCAGATCTTCTCAACCGCCGTAGACAATCAGCCTAGTGTAGACATTGTAGTAGGGCAAGGTGAGCGTGAGATGATGGCCGACAATAAGATACTTGGTAAGTTTGTGCTTGATGGTATAGCCCCGGCGCCACGCGGTGTACCGCAGATTGAGGTTACATTTGACCTTGATGCAGATGGTATCTTGAAGGTAACAGCTAAAGATAAGGCAAGTGGTAAGGAGCAAGAGATTAAGATAGAGGGTAGCTCAGGCCTCTCAGAGGAGGAGGTAGAGAAGATGAAGAAGGATGCTGAGGAGCACGCCGAGGAGGATAAGAAGAAGAAAGAGCTTGTAGAGGTTAAGAACATGGCCGAGACTCTTGCCTACAGTACAGAGAAGGCTCTTGCCGAGGCTGGAGATAAGCTAGATGCAGAGAAGAAGAAGCCAGTAGAAGAGGCAGTTGCAAAACTCCGCACTAAGATGGCAAAAGACGATGCAACTAAAGAGAGTATAGAGGAGGCTACTAAAGCTCTCTCAACAGCAATGGAGGTTATACAGTCAGATTTACAAGAGGCTATGAAAGCTAAGTCTGAAGCGGGTGATGATAAGGATGAGAGTAGTGAGCAAAAGTCTGGGGACGAGACAAAAGATGAATCTGGAGATTCAAAGGATGAGACCTCAAAAGAGGAGGACAAGAAGGACAATAAGTAAATATAGACTTACATAATCAATACTATCATCTGTTGGCAATAGTGGCTCTCCTGCGGAGCCACTAACTGTCCTCAGATTTGGGATAAATCACTACGCAAACGTAGGATTTATCAGCCAAGCCCAAATCTTGTGGATGGCCTACAGAAGATATATTGCTTATATAAGTTCTTGCTCAGTAGAGAGAATATGCTATTCTGTGGGCACTGTCGAGGTAGCTGTTGTGGTCGTATTGCGAGCATAATGGTTACTGCGATAATGTCGAGGTAGCTCAGGTGGTTAGAGCGAGCGTCTCATACGCGCTAGGTCGTGAGTTCGAGTCTCACCCTCGGCACAAAATTCTTGCAAATATTGCTAGGTATTGTACAATGCTCGCACCGCTATGCGGTCGTAGCTCAACTGGTTAGAGCACTCGCCTGTCACGCGAGAGGTTGAGGGTTCAAGTCCCTTCGATCGCGCAATATAACAAATAGTCGTAATGCTTTGCATTACGACTATTTGTTATATTGAGGCTGGCCAAGTCCCTTCCCGTGAAGTTGCCATAACAATATTAAACTGTAAAATATGGTGTACGCCATTGTAGCTCAGTCGGTAGAGCACACCCATGGTAAGGGTGAGGTCCGCGGTTCAATCCCGCGCAATGGCTCCAGCCAAGGTAGCTCAGTCGGTAGAGCAATGCACTCGTAACGCATAGGTCGGAGGTTCGATTCCTCTCCTTGGCTCAGATATTAATTGTTGCCTATAATGCCAGCAGACAAGATAAAGAGCGGCAGGTTACTTTGCTTATCTTTGTCTAGCTTGCGTATCTTGCGGCTCTCTACTAGGAGCATATCTCCAAAGAAGTTGACTGGGTACGGAGAGTAAACCCACACAGCGCCGTCAGTCGGCTTAGCCTCGGAGTTAGAGTTGCTCTTAGCAGTTTCTAACAGAGAGACATCCTCATTAGTGATATAGCCGAGCTTGTAGATGCCGTCGTCTACCTTATAGAGTATCGGATTATTAAACGCTTTATGCGCATTGCCTGTTAGAGAGTCAAAGTCTAGTAGTACAGAGGCTATTATGCCGATAACGCCCTTGTCTTTTGCATGATTCTTCACATAAGCTTGAACTCGGTTTTGGAAGATGTGTACCATAAACCAGCCTAATAGGAGTATAGAGAAAGCACTTAACCCTAAGTTAGCAGCTATCGGCAGGTTGACTATAGACTCTGTAATAGAGGAGGTGATTTGTATTATTTGGTATAATAGAAAGATTGGTATAAGTGACACCAGTCCTGTTATAAAGTATTTTTTAATCGTTTTCATATTTTATTTATATATTTAAGTATATTAACTATGCTACAGGCTTAATTTATATAAGGCAAGTATCCTCTGAGTGATTTATAACCAAAGATAAACCTCCAGCCCCCAGAGGGGCCAGAGGCGAGTTGTCCTCGCTGCTCTTTGGCAACGGGGAGTGTATTTATAACATATCATGACCAAGCTACAAGTCTGATGTCCCCAAGCTCCTCTTTAATGATATCCTTCAGCTCCATTGCAGAGAGGAGTACATTTGCTTTGCTTATGTCTAGCTTTAGCTTAGCTAATAGCTCGTCTCTCGGGAGCGGGTCTGCACTTAGGAGCTCTACTACTTTTTGCTCGTCTTTGCTTAGTGAGGCAAGATCTAGCTTTTGTTGTTCTGGGTTTTGCTCAGACTCTATGCCAAGTGCGGTGAGGATGTCGCTACTACTCGTCACTACAGTAGCCCCGAGCTTTATAAATTGATTCACTCCTTGTGCGGTGACTCTGGTGATGTCGTGAGGCACGGCCAAGAGCTCCCGATTGTACTCTGTGGTTAGGCGTGCCGTGATGAGAGTGCCAGAGCGCTCGGCTGCCTCTATAAGGAGCACTGCGTGACTCATACCCACCATAATCCTATTACGCTGAGGGAAGGTGTGCAAGCCCGCTGGCATAAGAGGCTCAAATTCGCTTAGGAGCGCCCCGCCACTCCTCACAATCTCATCGGCAAGTTTATGGTTAGTGCGCGGGTGCAGCACCTTTCTATCTAGGCCAGAGCCTGGCACGGCAATAGTCTTGAGCTCAGCATCAAGCGCTGATTGATGCGCTATGGCATCTATGCCCAGCGCCAAGCCACTGACTATTACAACATTGTGCCCCTTAAGTCCAGTGATAAGTGCTTGGCATACCTCCTTGCCATAACGAGAGAACTTGCGCGAGCCTACAACGGCTAAGAATTTGTGTTGAGTATAATCAGGTAACTCACCCTCTAAATAAAGCTCCTTTGGTGGCTGAGGTATCTCAGAGAGCATTGGCGGGTGCTCGCTCTGCTTTAACTTTCTGATTTGTGATTTATCACCCATCGGTGTATTATAACATTATGTTAGATATAAAATTTATACGAGAGAATGTAGACAGAGTTAAGAGCGCTGTTAAGAACAAGAATAAGGACGTAGATATTGATAAGCTCCTAGAGCTAGATGAGCGCAGGAGAGAGATAATGACGAGGCTTGATGAGGCGCGCGCAGAGCAAAACACGGCAAGTGCAGAGATAGCCAAAGCAAGTGAGGTAGACAGAGAGGCAATGATCAAGAGCGTTGCAGAGCTCAAGGAGAGAATTAAAGCTCTAGAGGAGGAGCTTGCACCAGTGGCAGAGGAGTTTGCCAGCTTGCTCTACCAAGTGCCAAATGTGACAGACCCGGCAATGCCAGTGGGCAAAGATGAGGACGAGAATGTGGTAATAAAGCAAGTGGGGGAGAAGCCAACATTCAACTTCAAACCTAAAGAGCATTGGGAGCTGGGTAAAGAGCTCAACCTAATAGACACAGAAAAAGCGGCCGAGGTGAGCGGTGCGCGCTTCTGGTATCTTAAGGGAGATTTGGTGCGCTTGCAATTTGCCATGCACATGTTTGCCATAGACACTCTTATTAATGAGGAGATTATTAAGGAGGTGCGAGACTCGCTAGGTCTAGAGCATCTCTCTAGTAAGCCCTTTGTGCCGATGCTCCCACCTGTGATGGTGCGCGACTCTGTACAGAAGGCTATACACAGAGTCTTCGGAGACCAGACATACAAGATAGATGACGAGGAGTTGAATCTGGTGGCAAGCGCAGAGCATACTCTAGCGCCATATCATATGAATGAGACTCTTGATGAGGCAGAGCTACCAAAGCGCTATGTTGGCTACTCTACCGCCTTCCGCCGTGAGGCCGGCACGTATGGCAAAGACATGAAGGGCATCTTAAGAGGTCACCAATTTGATAAGTCTGAGATGGAGAGCTTCACCACGCAAGATACAGGAGCAGACGAGCAAAAGCTTATAGTAGGCCTCCAAGAGTATATGGTTAAGAAGCTCGGCTTGCCGTACCAGCTGGTGCAGATCTGTACTGGAGACGCAGGTGGGCCAGATTATCAACAGATAGACATAGAGTGTTGGATGCCTGGGCAAGATGCATACAGAGAGACGCACACCAGCGATTATATGACAGACTATCAGACGCACGGCATCAATGCCTTTTACAAGACAGCCGAGGGTGAGCGTAAGTTATTATATGCCAATGATGCAACGGCCTTCTCCGGTAGGCCACTGATAGCAATAATGGAGAACTATCAACAAGAGGATGGTAGCATAAAGATCCCAGAGGTATTGCAAAAGTACATGGGCGGGCAAGAGGTTATAAAGTAATTAGCTAGACATAAGGGCAATAGTGTGCATAATTACGGTATTAATAGGCCTGTCGGTAATTATTATTGCATTTGTATAATTTGTAAGGTGGTTTAGGCGGGGTAAGTAAATTAAAAATAGTAATATGAATAACGATAGACAAATGTACGATAACGACGGACAAGGCTGGGATTGTAGTAATCCTGACTGTCAACA